>NZ_JBILRO010000244.1:0-5169 GCF_044372605.1 Phenylobacterium sp. | reverse complement strand
GGCTGTCTCAGCACAGTTGAGCCGAAGTCGTGCGGCGGGTTGAGGCGGAACAGCCGCCGAAGGCCGTGGCCACGGCCTTCGGCGTCGACGTCAAGACGGTCGCCAAGTGGGTGAAGCCGTTCGCGGCGGAGGGTCTTGCGGGCCTGTCGGATCGTCCAGGAGCAGGAGGATCGTCGCGCAATGGAGCCCATATCCTGGCCGCCGCGCCCTTGAGGTTCATGGCGCCGGAATTGACGAGCACGAGTTGTTTGGGGAACCGCACGTTAAGGTCGCTGTCAGCGTGAACGGCCCCGATCATCTTGCGTTCGGCCGTGGTCGGCGTCGCGCCGAAAGCCGTTGCGCCCACAAGTAGCCCGGCGACGAGTACCGTCGCGGCAATCGTATCAGGGCCAAAGCCGTCAGATCGGTTGGCTACGGAGGCTTCGCACGAATTCCACGAGCGCTGAACGCGAAACGCCCTTGGGCAGGACGGCATAGGCCTTCAGAAGTTCCAGCGCGCCAGGTTCGGCCAGCAATGCGGCCACTTCATCGACGGCGCCGCTGTTTGCAGTGGATTCCCCGAACATCTCGGCCACGGGGACGTCGAGGGTCTTGGCGATACGAGTCAGCATCGAGGCGCTGACGCGGTTGGCGCCGCGCTCGTACTTCTGGATCTGCTGGAATGTCACGCCGGCAGCCTCTGCCAGGGCTTGCTGCGATAATCCCCGCACTTTCCGCAACAAACGGATCCGCGCGCCAACGGCGACATCGATGGGGTCCGCTACGGTCTCGGGTTTGTTCGCCATGTGGTCCAGGTCTCCTGAATTCTGGACAAATCTACCGGGTCTGCTCGGCCTGATCGTCCACCGGCGGCACAAGGCTATCCTGCGCGACCGGCCTGTCTGATATCGTGTAGCAGGCCTCAGCGATTACGATTCCAACCGCACGCCGCAAGGGCGCAAAGGCCGGGACATCCCGCTCAAGCTGGATCAGCTCTTCCTCGTACGGAGACAGAAGCTCCAGAAGGTTTTGCGCCAAACGCCTACTGTACTCCGGGTCTTGAATCATCGCGTTCCCTTTAAAATTTAAATTGACCATCGCGCGGCGCAACGCAAGCAACCGTAACGCGCGTTCGCAAAAGAAGCGACCCATTGACGCATCTGGCAAGGTGGCGGGGCCGGGGTGCGGCCAAAAAAAATGGCCGCACCCGGAGGCGCGGCCAAGTCATTAGGGAGGAAACGCCCAAATGGGCAAGACCGATATGCCCTTTTGCTGCACTGCACGCAAGTCACGAAATGCGCGGGTTCTGAAATAGTTTGTCACTGGCGAGCCGATGTCGCGCCAGATCGATGGAGAGTACAAATGAAGGGCGCATGTCGTTTCAGTCGAAGATTGTGACGATTTTGCGATTTTTGAGCGAGATTCGATTACGCGGCCTGGCCTTTCCAGAATTTCTTGCCGCGCAAGGCAGTGTTGGCGACTTGACCGCCAGATCCCGAGATCCACGCACTGTCTTCAGTCGTGCATCACGTTGATGTTGCGATGCGGGAACATAAGGAATCCTTGCTCCGTGTCAGCACGGCCTGGAAATCACGCTGGCTCAGTTAGATATTCCAGTCGGCCGTCAATGATGGTCGCCCGCACGCCATCGGCCCGGGGGGCGCTCATGACCTCGTGGAGGGGCCGCTTCAGCAGACAGAGGTCTGCAGCATCGCCCACCCTGATGATTCGGCCGCCCCGTCCGGGACGCCCGGGCTCATCGAGATAGAGCGCCAAGGCCGCTGGGCCAGTAACAACCTCGCCTTGCCCCAGTTGCCGGCCGTCCCGGCTGCGACGATCCATGGCGGCGGCCATGCCAAGCCATGGATCGGGCGATGCATAGGGAGCATCCGAGCTACCGGCCACAGGCACACCCGCCGCCTGTAAACTCGCGCAGCGGTAGAGATCGTCGAGATCAACCGGATCGACTTCGCTGAGATAGCGATCGCCACGTTCTCGAATGAAGGCGGACTGGGTGACGACGGTGAGCTTCAGGGCTACCAACTGATCAATCGCCGCGCGCGGAACGACACTGCCGTGCTCGATCCGATCCCCCGGCAAGGAACCTGCCGCCTCGAATGCTGCCAGGCTCAGCGCCAGCTCAGCGGCGGTTACGCAATGGACAGCGACGTTTCGGCCCCAGGACCGGGCGCTGGCGATCCGGTTCAGAAAGTCGTCGAACTCCGGCAAGGCGTGATCGTCCAGCAGCACCTTGACCGGCCCGAGTGCGAAGGCGGCATCGGTCGGCGCCGTCAGTTCGCCCCCGCTCATCAGGGTCAGGCGTTGCGGCAGGTCTCCGGTCCGGTGGGCCTGGGCAAGGCGGCCGGCGGCGTCTGCGTCGGTCGTTACGCTGGCGTCGGTGACAGAGGTAATCCCATAGGCCGCAAGCATTTTACCGATCGGCGCGAGGCGCGGCGGCTCCGCGCCGATGCGCGCCCGCAGCCAGGCGTCCTCCCGCCACAGGCGCCCGGTGGAGCAGCCTTGGCCATCCAGCTCAAGTCCGGGTGGAGACGCTCCACCGCTGACGCTCTCCAAAGCCAGGCTGTTCAATATCCAGAGCGACCCTGTTTGATGCTGGACGCGCAGGCGGTGTCGCGGCGCCAGCCGATCCAGATCGTCGCGACTAAGGTCACCGGCCATGGCCTCATGATAGCCCGTCACCCGCACCCAGGCGCCCTCGCCCCGTAAGGCCAGCGCCGCCGATATCCGCGCCTGAAAGCTGGACGGGCCGCTCACGCCGTCGAGCACCACGGTATCCGCCAGAGCCGCCAGCCCAAACAGATGGATGTGATGATCACAGAGCCCCGGAATCAGCGCGCCGTACCGCCCGTCCAGTTCCTGGCTGGCGCGCGCGAGGTGATGTCCGATCCCGACGATACGACCATCTTCGATCCGGACGTCCTGCCGCGGGCCACCGCCAATCTCGACATTGCGGATCAGCAAACTCATGCGGCCGCCTTGCGGATACTCAGGGCGGCGACGGCAGCCATTCGCGCCAGCGCCACGTCGACGAGCACTCCGCCACCGGCCTCCAGTCCGCGCAGGGCGCCGATCGCCGCCGCGAGTCCCGTTACCGGATCGGCCAAGGCATCGCCCAGGAAGCGCGGGGCGCCCCCCGGCGTCCAGCGAACCAGCCCGCCAGCCGCCGCAGCGTCATCGCCAAAGGCGACCCGGTCGGCGGCGGCGCCGCGCCATCCGTAGCCTGTAATCGCCACCCAGATGAACCCCGGCTTGGCGGCAAAAACCTCGTCGGGGTTTATGCCCAGTCCGCTAAACGCGCGCGGCCTGGCGCTGGTGATGAGGATATCGGCATCCTGGATCGCGGCCTTGAGGCTGGCGCGACCTTCCGGGGTCTCGAAATCCAGGCTGGTCTGTTGCTTGGCCCCGTTCAGTCGCTGGAAGAACTCAGGGGTTGAGATACGCGTGGGATCGGGCCTGCGCAGACTCTCGATCCTGAGCACCCGGGCGCCCATCGCGGCCAGGATCGCGCCGCAGAGCGGACCAGCCCAAAGCGCGGAGAGGTCAACGACCTTCGGCAGGCCAGACGTTTGACAGGCGACCGCGCCGAGGCGTTGTGGCGGCGCATCCGGACCGTCGACCATAATCTCGCCCACTGCCGCCGCCGGCAGTCCCAGCCGGGCGGCGCTGGCGACAAGTTCGGCGCAGGTCACACGTCGGGCATAAAGGGACACCGACACCCAGGGTGCCGTCCCGAAATCGCAGCCCAGCCAGGCCGGGATCAGATCGTGGTCCTCATCCCGCGCCAGGTTCAGCGCCATCCAGCCATCAGACGCGCGAAACATCCGGCACGCGCCGTTGGGCGAGCGGCTTCCCGGAGGGCCGAGCTCCAGTTGGCCCCTGCGATCCAGCACGCCGAGGCTCCCGGCGTCGACCCGTTGGCCGAGGCGGGCCGTCAGGTCCAGAATCTCTGCGGACTGCCGGCCCATGAATGATGCAAAGGGGCTCATGTGATCTCGGCGTCCACGAGCCCCCAATCCAGCGCGGTGGCCAGATCGATGGGAGCGCCGGAGATCGCCATGTACGCGGCGCGATGACGACCGATGCGGCGGGGAATGGACGCCGTGCCGCCGGCGCCCGGTATCAGTCCCATGGAAACCTCCGGCAGCCGGCACACGGTTCCGGCCCGCGCCGTCACCCGAGCGGCAGCGGCGGGGACTTCAATACCAGCGCCGATACAATCGCCGTGCAGCTGAACGGTCAGGCGCTCGCCCAGCGCTCTCACGAGGCTCGCCGGGGATCGAAGCGTACGGATCAGGTGCGCCTCGGCCGGGTCGGAGGCCTTGCCGAACTCGTTCAGATCTCCGCCGGTACTGAAGGCGCAGCCCACCCCGCTCAGGGCGACAGGCGGTGCGTCGGGGTGCACGCGGGCAAAGTCCAGCGCCTCGCAAAGGGCGTCACGCATGGCGGCGTCGAAGGCGTTTCGCGCAGCGGGGCGATTGAGGCAGATTGAGAGTGTCCCGCGATCCATCGCCATCAGAACCCGCGGCTCCGGGTCTACGCGCTCTCGAGCTGGCCTTGAAGCCCGCCAGCTCTGAAACCCTCGAGAATGCAGCAATGTCGAATAGGCCAGGGATTCCAGCTGCAACGCCTGGCCGAAGTCGAGCGCGAGGGTCATGCGCAGTATCTGGGCGGCGACCCCGGCCGCTGCGGGCTGAGCGGCGACCCGCGCCTCAAGATCGGCGATCACAGCGTCAAGTCGGTCCGATGCGACGCCCGTCCAGGGGCGGGGCGGGTCGGGGGCTACGCTGAGCAGGATATCGAACGCTTCCAGGCCGCTCGAGGGCAGCGCCCCCCCCCGATGTACCCCCACCTGAACCTGACCGCTTTCGGCGACGGGCCATTCGCGCCGTTGTTCGAGTTCCGTCACACGACATCCCGCGCCCTCCAGCGCGATCAGGTCGGAGATGAGGTCGGTGGTCACCGGGCGGTGGCGGGCCTGACAACACCCGCCATCTCGACCTTCAACTGGCGCCGCAGGAGCTTACCCGTATCGTTGTACGGAAGCGCATCACGCAGTTCCCAGACTTCGGGGGTCTTGGTGGACCGCAATCGGGCGCGGACCCAATCGGCCAGCGCCTCGGGCGCCGTGCTTGCGGTTTTCAGCACAACAGCGGCGGCAACGCGCTCACC
>NZ_JBILRO010000322.1:0-2980 GCF_044372605.1 Phenylobacterium sp. | reverse complement strand
CTCACCCCATTCGTCATCCGGCAGTCCCAGTACCGCCACATCGGCGACATCAGGATGTTCGCGCAGTACGTCCTCTATTTCGCCCGGCGAAATGTTCTCCCCGCCCCGCACGATCACGTCATCCAGCCGACCTTCCACAAACAGATAGCCAGCCTCGTCCATCCAGCCGCCATCATTGGTGGCGAACCAGCCGTCATCCTGAACGACCTTCTTGTGGGTGTATTCACCGGAGACCTGCTCCCCCCGGACATAGATTTCACCGGACTGGCCCGTAGGCATCAACTCGCCGTCCGGTCCACGAATCTCAAGTTCGAGGGTCGGCAACGGTCGACCCACCGAGCCAAGCCGGCGGCGTACGGCTTCATCAGGCGATGAGATCGCCTCGCGGTGATCCTCTGGTCCCAGAACCGCGACCGTCGAACTGGTCTCGGTAAGTCCATAAGCGTTGACGAAATCCACGTGGGGCAGAACCCGTAGCGCGCGCTCGATCACCGGTTGGGGCATGCGCCCGCCGCCATAGGAGAGCGCTTTCAGATGGGGCAGCCCGGCGCCGCGGCCCTCGAGAATGTCGAGAATGCGGCCCAGCATGGTGGGCACGACCATGGCGTGGGTAATCTGTTCGGCTGTCGCCTCATCGACCCAGGCCTCTGGCGTGAAGGCTTCAAGATGGACCAGCCGACGGCCGCCATATACCCCCGTCAGGACCGCAGAGATCCCGGCGATATGATAGGGCGGAACACTGACCAGCGCCGCTTCGCCCTCCTCTGATCCAAGAAACTCCACCGTGGAAATCACATAGGAAGTCAGATTGGCGTGGCGAAGGATGGCGGCCTTGGGCTCGCCCGTCGTGCCGCTGGTAAACAGCAATACCGCGATGTCAGGTTCGACGTAGGCAAGTTCCCCATCGATTTCAGCCTCGCAGGCGCGCTCGAACGCACTGCGCGCCATCATGGTCACACCGGGGCATTCGCCGAGCCGCGCCAGCATGTCGTCGTCGACGATCGCGACGCAGGGCGCCGTCCTGGCCAGAAGCCGGGCGAGGTCAGCATCGGGAAGCCGGTAGTTCAGGGGTGCGAACGGTTTACCCAGCAGGCCGGCGGCAAAGATTGCAACGGGCATGGCCGGGCCGTTGAGGCCGACGAATACCACGGTGTCGCCGCCAGAGGCCTCCAGGGCGACAGCGCCAGCGCGGGCCCGCCGCTGGAGATCAGAGAACGTGACGCCATCCTCGCGCCGTCCAAGCGCCAGCCGGTCCGGTGCGGCATCCGCCGCCATATCGAGCAAGAGTGTAGTGTGCATGGCCGGACCTAGTCGGACGCCGGCAGCTTCTTGGCGTCCTTGGCGCTGATCGCGCGGCCATCCAGGCTGAGCGACCCCGCGCCGCCCTTGCTGCAGAGAACCTCCAGGCCGCTCTCCTCATCGGCAAACCGCTTGCCCATCTGGGTCCCGGCGGAATGATCCTGCGAGATGGAAAGGCCCTCCGGCTTCGCCGCAGCATGCCCCACCATCGGATGGCCGCCGCATTCCAGGCTGGCGTCAGATTTCGGTGGGCGTACGACCACGACCTCTGTGTCGCAGACGGCGCTCTTCCAGCGTGATCCCGGTTTCAGTTCCATGATCTTCCCTCCCACGGCGCGCTTGCCTGCGGCCTGTTGTGCCGCACCACCGTGCACCGAGGATGTCGCAAAAGAAAGATTTGCTCCCGCCGCCCCATCGATTTGGGGTGGAGGAAACGATGGTACTGCCCCCCGGTCTCGAACCGGGGACCTCCAGATCCACAATCTGGCGCTCTAACCAACTGAGCTAGGGCAGCGCATCGCGAGCGGAGGTTCTAGTCGGGAGGGGCGGCGCGATCAAGCCCGACCTCCAGACGGGGGAAATGTCCCAGAGCCTGTCCGGTTCAGATGGCATCATCTGAACCGGACAGGCTCGTTATCATATGTTTAGAGCACGACAGGCGCTTGAACCGGTATCCACTTCAAGCTGTCGTGCTCTAGGCGTCGCCTCGGGACCGTCTTGCATCCCGGCCAAGAAAAAGCCCCGGCAGCGACTGCTGTCGGGGCCAATTCTACAAAACGCGACCTGAAGGGTCGACGCCAGGCATCAGTCCTTCGGCAGAACGAACCGAAGTGGGATGCGCACGGTACCGCCGTCTACAGGCTGGCCGTCCGTCGTCTTTGGACGCATCCGGAACAGCTTGCTCATTCGCATGGCCGCGTCTCCGAAGCCCATGTCGGAAGGATCTTCCGAGATGATGTTGCACCCATCGAGTGCGCCACGGGCGTTCACCGTGCAACTGATCGTCGCGCGGCCGCTGACTTCCATCCGCTGGGCCCGCTCCGGGAAGTACCGGACCAGATCGTCAGCCGAAGGTTTACGAAGCCAGTCAGGGTTCGTAATGACCGAAGGACGCGGCGGTTCCGGCGGCGGGGCCGCAGGAGGCCTGGGCTCCTCGATCCGACGCTCCACCGGCGGAACCGGCAGGGGCGGAATCGAAGGCATGTCCGGGATCGCCACCGGCGGACGCGGCTGCAGCTTTGGCGGCGGCGGCGGCGGGGTGTTCGGCGGCGGCGGCGGAGGCGGCGGTGGAGGCGGCGGTGGGACGGGCTTGATGAGAGCCACATCCGTCACTTCGTCCGAGTACTCCTTGTACTTGGGTTCGAAGCGCGTCGTCCAGAGATAGAAGCCAAGTCCGACGTGCGCGACCAGGGCGAGGATCAGTGCGATCATCGTCCCCGGCCGAGCTCTCGGCTTCGGGTCGTCGAACGGATTGTGCCGGGTCAGGGCCTCAGTGTGTGACGTGTCAGACATGGGGCGCCACCTAGTTGTTATCTTCACCGACGAGAGCCACGCTGTAGAACTGATTGTCCTGCAGTGCGTTCATCACGCCCATGAAGTCGCCGTAGAGCACGTCTCTATCCGCACGGATGAAGATGCGTTCCTTGGTGGGGTTACGGGTCGAGCCCAGCTGCCGGCGGAG
>NZ_JBILRO010000203.1:0-6455 GCF_044372605.1 Phenylobacterium sp. | reverse complement strand
AGCGCCGCCTAGGCTCACGAAGGCGGCGCCGGTCGCGACCGCCTTGACCGCCCCCGGCAGAGCCAAAGGAATCCAGTCGCCGCTAGCGAGGACCAGCCGCAGGGATGGCAGGTATTGCCGGCGCGCGGCCACATGCTCCACGAAGAGGTCGAGCAATGCCGGTGCTGAGTTCCAGATGCTGACGCCATGCTCAGCTACCAGCAACAGCCAGCATGCCGGATCCCGGTCCTGCGTGGCGTCCGGCAAGATTAGGGCGGCACCGACGCTAAGCGGGCCGAAGATATCGAACACTGATAGGTCGAAGGTGAGCGCGGACACGCCCAGCATCCGATCCAGCGGCCCGATTGCGAAACGCTGCAGCAGGTCGTCCACTGTGTTCCGCGCCGCCGCATGCTCCATCATTACCCCCTTAGGCCGCCCTGTCGAACCGGAGGTGTATATGACATAGGCCAAGTCGTCGGGACGCCACGCCCTCAAGCGTCGGCGCGGCGCGGCGCTTGTCGCTTCGCCGACCTCCAGCAGGTCGACGCCAAAGCGCCAAGCCGCCCCTGGATCTGAATCGCGATCAACCAGTGCGACCGCCACGCCGGCCTGCTGCAGGATGTCGGTCACCCGGTCGCTTGGCCAGTCGCTAGAGACTGGGACATAGACTCCGCCAGCGTCGAGCACGGCGAGCACGCCGACGACCTGTTGCCACCCCTTTCGCATGACGATGGCGACGCGGTCTCCACACTGGACGCCATGCCGGCGATGGAGGTCAACGGCGATCGCACGGGCACGCGCCTTCAGGTCCCCATAGGTGAATCGGCGCTCGCCGCAGACCAGCGCGAGGCGCTCGGGGGCGCGGTCCGCCTCATCGAAGAACGCGTGGTGCAGTCCGCCTTGCCCGGACGCAGCGCCCACACGGATGGCCCCGGTCACCGCCGTCGCGGCCTGTGGCAGGCGGGGTACCGGTCCGGACAGCCAAAGATCGTCCCGCTCCGCGAGCCGCCGAAGCAGGTCGGCGTAGGCAGCGAAGGCTGTTTCAATCAGCCCATCGGGGAATATCTCCGCCACAAAATCCCAGTTGAGGAGCAGCTCGCCGCCGTTTTCGAACACCTGATGGTCGAGCCAGACCTGCGGGGTCTGTGAGATGCCGGCGATGGGCTCGCCCAGCCGGCCCAACGCGTCCTCGACCTGGAGGTCGGTCTGTTCCGCCAGGGTGCTGGTGAACACAACCGGGACGCCGGCGAAGTCCGGCGCGCCGCGCACCCGGTTGAGCTCGCGAAGCACGTCCATACCGCCGAACGCGATATGATCGAGGTCTTGCCACAGCTGCCGCTGCACCGTGCGGGCCGCTTGCGCGAAGGACTGGCCAGGATCGGGCTCCACCTCCAACAGGACGAGGTTGGTGAATTCACCAACGAGGCGCCCGACGTCGGAATGCAGCGGCCGGCGGTCGGACACGGTGAGGGTGAGGGTGAACGCAGGCTGTCGGGCCCAGGCGGAAAGCACCGCGGCGAAGGCCGTCAGCAGGGCGGCGGTCGGCGTTACGCCCGCCGCGCGGGCGTGGCCCTTGAACCTGTCCCAGGCAGCGGCGGGGATGCGGTGCTCCAGCCGGGTGAACCTCGGACGCCGCATGGCGTTGGGCGAGCGCGCGACCGGCAGGTCCACGGGCCTTGCGAAATCCGGCAGGCGCTCGCGCCAGTAGCGTTGCGCGCGCTCGAAGCCGACGCCGTCACGGTCTAAGGCGCGCGCCATCTGGTAGTCGCGGAAGGTGAGGCCGAGCGGGGGCAGGCGAAGATCGGGCTGGAGGTAGAGTTGCGCCAGTTCATCGGCGAGGCGGCTGGCGCTCCAGACGTCGCTGATCAGCAGGTCTAGGCTCACGTGCAGGTGACTTACGTCAGCGTCTACGCGGCTGATCCGAAGTTCGAACAACGGCCACTGGTCGGGCACCAGGACTTGATGCGACATGCTGGCGCGCACGGCCTCGAGACCGCCTTCGACCTCAGCCGACGGCAGGCCGCGAAAGTCGGTTTCGTGGATATGATATCCATCCGGCTCCGGCAGAACCTGTTGCCGTCCCTCGGCGTCCACGATCATCCGCAGTGCGTCGTGCCGCAAGACGAGGGTGTCGACCGCAAGCTCGAGTCGGCGGATATCGAGATCGCGCATCCGGATCTCGCGATATGCGTGGGCCGCGACGCCGCCCAGCGGCAGGCCGGGATCGCGGCCCACCCAATAGGCTTCCTGGATATCGGTGAGCGGGAAAGGGTCCGTCCGCTGGGCGGCGGGCCGCGGCCGGACGGGCGGCAGCGGCGGCCGGACGTCGGCGGCAGGGGCCATGCGCGCCGTTTCGTCCAAGTGAATTCCGAGGCCTGCAATGGTCGGATGGTCGAAAAGGGCGGTGAGCTCCACATCTCGGCCCAGGGCCACGCTGAGCGCATGCCTCGCCCTCGACGCCCCGATCGAGTCGAGGCCCGGACCTGTATCGAACAGATCCGCCTCAAGGCTGGCCGGCTCGGTGCCGAGGATGTCGTGGAACACCCGCAAGAGCAGCGCCTCGGTGGCCGTCTGACCTGCGGTGTCACGCACTGGCGGCGCAATCTCGCCGACCGTATCGGACCATTCCGCGATGGCATTGAGGTTGCCCGTTCGGTAAGCCTGTCCCATGTCGGCCCGCCGCACCTTACCGCTCGTGGTGCGCGGGATCGAGCCTTGCCGGACCAAGTAGGCCGACCGCAGTGCAACGCCGTGCGCCTCACTAACTGCCCTGCGGACGGCCTGGAGGATTTCGCCGTGGCATCCCGCCTCCACGCCGCGAGCCACCTCGAGTACAATGACAGCGCCTTCCGCGCCGGCGGCGACCACGCTGAACGCCGCCGCAAGCCCACCCGCGAGCGCCGGGTGGGACGAGACAGCGGTCTGCTCAAGGTCATGGGGATGGTGGTTCACCCCGTTGATGATGATGATGTCCTTGAGCCGCCCGACGATCACGAGTTCGCCCGACGCGATGAAGCCGAGGTCGCCGGTGCGTAGGAACTCCAACGTACCTTCGTCCGCCAGACGCGCCGCGAAGGTTGTCCGGGTCTCGTCCGGTCGCCCCCAGTATCCCCGCGCCACATGGCCGCCGGTGATCCACACCTCTCCGACGACGCCTTCAGGATGTCGGGTTCGCCGGACCGGGTCGACGATCAGCACCTGCTGCTCGGTGTTGACGAGACCACAGGACGTCAGATGGATAACCCGGTCCCCCGGGTCCGCGACGATGGCGAGACCCTCGACTTCAAGACGGGTCCGGTTGATGTCCAGCACACGCGCGCCGTCGCCGGGAGCCGCACCTGTCACGAAGAGGGTCGCCTCGGCAAGACCGTAGGACGGCATGAGGGCCTTGCGATCGAATCCGAATGGCTCGAGGCAAGCGCAGAAGCGTTCCAGCACGTCCGGCGAGATCGGCTCGGCGCCACAGATCGCGGTTCGCCAGGTCCGCAGGTCCACATCGGTCAAGTCCTCGTCGCGGAGGCGGCGCGCACAGAGGTCGTAGCCGAAGGTCGCACTCAGACTGACCGTCGCGGCGTGGCGCGAGATGGTCCGCAGCCAAGTGGCTGGATCCTGAAGGAAGCTCCCGGTTTCCAGGAGAATCGATTCACCCCCGGCGAAGAGCGGGGCGACGATCCCGCCGATGAGCCCCATGTCATGATAGAGCGGTAGCCAGGATACAGTCACATCGCGTTCGGACCCGCCGATCCATGACGTCAGCAGTCGGGCGTTGGCAAGCAGGTTGGCGTGGCTCACTTGCACGCCCTTGGGTTCCGACGTGGAGCCGGAGGTGTACTGCACCACGGCGATTTCGTGGGGGGAAGCAAGGTCGCAGCGTCCGCCGTCGTACGACAGCTCATCGACGGCAAGAAGGTCGCATGTCGCGAGGAAATCACAGGTGTCGTCGG
Organism: Phenylobacterium sp.; assembly: GCF_044372605.1. Taxonomy (GTDB): domain Bacteria; phylum Pseudomonadota; class Alphaproteobacteria; order Caulobacterales; family Caulobacteraceae; genus Phenylobacterium. Next base: position 2,529 of record NZ_JBILRO010000203.1, on the reverse strand, counting down.
CCTGGCGGACGCTGGCGCGCAGGTCGTCAGTCGTCACGACCGCGCCGGGGCGCAGGTCCTCGACGATTCCGCGCAGGCGGCCGAGGGTGCGCAGGGACCGCGATGGAGCGAGCGGGGCGACCGGCGAGCCCGCCAGCAGCGCCCCGAAGAATGCCGTCGCGAACGCCGGGCCGGTGGGCAGCATCAGCGCGAGGGGGCGTCCACTCAGGCCGCGCTCCGCAACGCCACGTGCAAACCGCTCTGCCGCCGCCTGCAGGGCACCATAGGTGAGTGCGGGCGTCTCCCGCCCGCCACCGAACCGGTAGGCGATCCGGTCGGGGGTCCGCTCGGCGCGCGCGCGTAGCAAGGCCGGCAGGCTGTTAGATGAGGGCCACGCGTCGTTCACGGGCTTTGCGATCCTGCCCTCGATCGGCGTCGAGACCCGAGCGACCGTGTTCGGCCGGTCACACTGGGCTTCCGTCGAGCGCGTCACGCATCAAGGTAGCGCCCGCGAAGACCCTGTCGGACGCCTGGAGCCAGCGCCCGTGGCAGGCGTCCGCAAGGCTTTGTCCCGGCCGGCCCGGGTGGCGGATCAGCACCCGGAAGGCCCCCTGCTGGGCTTCGACGGACGGCCGGAAGAGGATGGCGACGTCGTGGAAGTCGAGGAAGCTGCGCGTGAGCGGGTGGTAGCATTTGTAGAAGGCTTCCTTGGCGCTGAAGGCGATCTTGGCCCAATCAACCGCGGCCTGCGGCAGCGCACGGTGGGCGGTGAGTTCCTCGTCGCGACAGATCCGGGCCGCGAGGTCCGGTTCGAGTGGGGTCGCGAGTTCGGCGTCAACCCCGACGCCCACGGCATCCGACGCGGCGGCGGCGACCGCGCAGCAGAACCCGTCGCAATGGGTGATAGAGCCCACGAAGCCGGCCGGCCAGCGCGGCGCGCGGCCCTCTGAACGAAGGATATCCTGCGCCTCGGCACCCAGACGGGCTAAGGCGAGATGGGCGGCGGCGCGGCCCGCCGTGAACTCCCGGATGCGACGCGGTGCGGCACCTGCAACAATCGCCCTCTCACCAGTCCGCAGGGGCGCGTCGTACATCGCCGGCGAGGCCACGACGGCGGCAACGGGAGCGGTGAACAGCGCCGCGATCTCGCCGTCGATCATGTACGCCCCCACCCTTCATGTCCCCGCGCAATCTACGCTCGTTTATGTGTGAATTACAACTTCTGTGTCGCGTGGGCTTGCTGTCGTCCCCTCCAGACGCAAAAATCTTGCAAGGCGCGTGTATGCTGTCAATACTATCTAGACGCGTTCTGAGCGCGGCGGCGGCGTTGATTTTCCGCGTACACGCCTCGACAGGTCAGCGCGCCGGGGAGCGTTGTAAATGGATAGGGATGGGGAGGCCAAGGCCCGTGCGAGCAGCGCGGCTGAGCTCCTTGTCGATCTTCGTCAGGCCGGAATCGATCTTCGCACCGAAGAAGGCGACCTGCGGTACAGCGCGAGGAAGGGGCAGCTCACGCCCGCGCTTCTTGACGCGCTGCGGACCCACAAGCGCGAGATCCTGGCGCTGATTGCGGCGCAGGGTGCCGCTCGCCTTGGGCCAGCCTCCCCGGCCCAGGAAGGGCTTTGGCTGCTGGCGCAACTGACTCCGGGTAACGCCTTCTACAACTACGCGCTTTCAGCCCACATCACCGGACCTCTGGACGTTGCCCGCCTCGAACGCGCGCTGGGCAGGCTTGTCAGCCGGCACGAAGCGTTACGGACGCGAATTGAGACGGTGGAAGGCATCCCAGTCCAAGTGGTAGATCCTCCTCGTCCGGTTCAGTTGCGCGTCCAAGCCCTGTCGCGCGCCGACCTGGCGGGCCGATTGCAGATCCTGGGCGCCTATCCTTTCGACTTGGCGTGCGAGCCGCTGTTCAAGGTGGAGCTGTTCAACGTGGGATCCAAGGCCCACGTCCTTGGCGTGGTCATGCACCACATCGTCAGCGACGCTTGGTCTCAGAGCCTCTTCATCCGGGAGGTGGCGGCGCTCTATGCGGCCTTGGCTGACGGCTACGCTTCGGCATTGCCGGAGCTGAGCGCCCAGTATCTCGACTATGCGGGTTGGGAGCGTGCTCGCCTGGCGAGGACCGGGCCCGCACAGCTGGCCTACTGGCGCGGTCAACTGGCGGGAGCGCCTGCGGCGCTTGAGCTTCCGACCGATCGGCCGCGTCCTGCATCACCAAGCTTCCAAGGCGCAGCAACGCCGGTCGGCCTGTCCCAGACGCTTTCGGTGAAGCTGACGAGGCTGGCGCATGGGCAGGGTGCGACGCTGTTCATGGTTTTGCTGGCGGGGTTCCAGGCGGTACTGAGCCGCTGGAGCGGCCAGGAAGACATTGTGGTGGGCTCGCCGGTGTCGCGGCGCCAGCGGCCCGAATTCGAGCCGCTGATCGGGCTGTTCATCAACACCCTGGCGCTGCGCACGGACCTGTCGGGGGATCCGAGCTTCACGGAGCTGGTGGGTCGGGTCCGGGAGACGGCGCTGGGGGCCTATGCGCACCAGGACCTGCCGTTC
>NZ_JBILRO010000015.1:0-28984 GCF_044372605.1 Phenylobacterium sp. | reverse complement strand
ACCAGAGGCCGTGGGTCGCGATCCACGATCCGGGCCGCCGCCTCGGCCAACGCCCGGCCCGCGTGGGGGTTATGGCCGCCGTCCAGCCAAAGATCGGCGCCACGCGCCCTGGCGAGGGCCGCCAGCGGGCCCGCCGTCAGACGCTGCATCCGCGCCGGCCAGACGGTAGACGCCACGCCACGGCCCAGATCCTCGTCGGCCAGGTCGTGGTTGAAGGTCAGGGCCGCCGCTACCGCCAGGCCGGCGTTGGCGAACTGGTAGCCGCCGAACAGGCTGGGCGCCGGCAAGTCCAGCAGGCGATCGGGCATCTGCACCAGCAGTCGGCCGCGCTCCTCCCAGGCGTCGAAATCCCTTCCCATCAACAGCATCGGGGCCATCCGGTCGTCGGCCTCGCGCTCGATCATCGCCAGCGCCTCATCGTCCTGACGCGCCACGACCACGGGGCGACCCCGCTTTATGATGCCGGCCTTCTCCCAGGCGATGTTGGAGAGCGCCGGGCCCAGCATCTCCACGTGATCATAGTCCACCGGCGTGATCACGCTGACGGCGGGCGCCTCGAACACATTGCTGGCGTCAAAGCGTCCGCCGAGCCCGACCTCCACCACGCACAGATCGGCTGGCGTCTCGGCGAAGGCCAGATAGGCCAGCACCGTGGTGATCTCGAAAAAGCTGATCGGCTCGTCGGCATTGGCGGCCTCGACCCGTTCGATCAGGTCGGCGAGCTGGGCGTCCGTGATCAGCTTTCCGGCCAGACGGATCCGCTCGGCGAACCGCACCAGATGCGGGGAGGTAAGCACATGCACCCTCAGCCCGGCCGCCTCGCCGATGGCGCGCAGGAAGGCCACGGTAGAGCCCTTGCCATTGGTGCCCGCCACATGAATGACGGGCGGGAGCTTCAGATCAGGCCGACCCAACACCGCCAGCAGGCGTTCAACACGGCCCGTCGTAAGGTCGATCAGGGTCGGATGATTGGCGCGCAACCGCTGGATCACCGCATCGGAGGCGCGGATCGGATCGAAGCCGGGGTCCTGGGTCACATCAGGCGGCGGAAAGACGTTCGCGCCCCATCATGAGGGTCTTGAGGATCGAGCTCAGTTTTTCCGGGATATCGGCGCGTTTGACGACCTGGTCGATCATGCCGTGCTCCACCAGGAACTCCGAACGCTGAAAGCCCTGAGGCAGGGTCTCCCGGATCGTCTGCTCGATCACCCGCCGACCCGAAAAACCGATCGTCGCATTGGGCTCGGCGAGATGGACATCACCCAGCATGGCGTAGGAGGCCGTCACCCCGCCCGTGGTCGGGTCCGTCATCACGACCACATAGGGCAGTCCCGCCGACTTCACCTCGTTCAGCGCCAGGGTGGTGCGGGCCATCTGCATCAGGGCCAGCGTGCCCTCCTGCATGCGCGCGCCGCCGGCGGCGGTGAAGATCACCAGCGGAACCTGACGTTTCACGGCTTCCTTGGCGGCCATGATGAAGGTCTCGCCCGCCGCCATGCCCAGCGATCCGCCCATGAAGGCGAAGTCCTGGACGATGACCACCGCCGGCTGGCCCACGATGCGCCCGAAGGCGACGGCCATGGCGTCCTGTTCACCGGTCGCCTTGCGGGCAGCCTTCAGGCGGTCTCCATAGGATCTGTCGTCCGGGAACCCCAGGGGGTCCTCGACCACCGAGGGCGTCGCCAGCCGCTCGTAGCGCGCCTCGTCGAAGGTGCCGTCCAGCCGGATCTTGGCGCCGATCCGCATGTGATGGCCCGAGGGCGTGACCCAAAGCGCCGCCTCGAGATCAGGGCGATACAGCATCTCGCCGGTGTCGGGGCATTTGACCCAGAGGTTCTCCGGCGTGTCGCGCTTGGCGAAGTTTCGAACCCCGGGCGCAATCCGCGACAGCCAGCCGCGACGTTCACGCGGGGCAGGACGACCGGGTTTGTCGTTTCGATGATCAGCCATCGCCATGGATTTCAAACCGCCGTGAGGCTCCGACGCGCAAGACGTACAGCCTTAGCCAGAGAATTGACTTTGGAAAGGACCCGTCCAGTCACGTCTTCGTTCAGTTCGAGGGCTTCGGCAACCTCATCCACCAGGGCCGATCCCACCACCACGCCGTCGGCCACACGGGCGATCGCGGCGGCGATCTCCGGCGTTTTGATTCCAAAACCTACCGCCACCGGCAGTCCGGAGGCTTTGCGCACGCGCTCGACATGAGGCGCCACCGTAGAGGCGTCGGCCGACTTGACGCCGGTCACGCCCGCGACGGAGACATAGTAGACAAATCCCGACGTGCGGCGGATCACCACCGGCAGGCGGGCATCGTCGGTGGTGGGGGTCGCCAGGCGGATGAGCGAGAGCTCCACGGCGTCCAGAGCATCGGCCAGCGGCTCGGCCTCCTCTGGCGGGCAGTCGACGACGATCATGCCATCGATCCCGGCGGCCGCCGCGTCGCGGGCGAAGGCCTCGTAGCCCCAGGTGATCAGCGGATTGGTGTAGCCCATCAGGATGACGGGCGTGTCGGCGTCGCCTTCACGGAAGGCGCGGGCCAGATCCAGCACGCCCTGCAGGGTCATGCCCTTGGCCAGCGCCCGCTGCGCCGCGCGCTGGATAGGAGGGCCCTCGGCCAGGGGGTCGGAGAACGGGAAGCCCAGTTCGATGATGTCGGCGCCTGCGCCCGGCAGCCCGCGCAAGATCTCAAGCGCCGTCGCGGCGTCCGGATCGCCGGCCATCACATAGGTTACGAACGCGGCCCGGCCCTCGGCCTTCAGCGCGGCGAAGCGGCGATCAATACGATCCTTCATCGCCTTACCTCCCCCACGAAGTGGCGGGAGGGGGACCGCCCGCCGAAGAGCGGGGGATGGAGGGGGCAAGCCCCAGATACTGAGTCATCGGAAGCGTCGGTGTCGAGCAGGCGGCCTGCCCCCTCCACCACGCCCTCTGCGGGGCGCGGTCCCCCTCCCGCCGCTTCGCGGGGGAGGTAGCGCGCAACGAGCTCAAATCTGCATCCCCAGATGCGCCGCGACCGTGCCCACATCCTTGTCGCCGCGACCCGAGAGGTTCAGCACGATGATGCCGCCCTTGCCTACGTCGCGGGCGATGTCGCCAATCCGGGCAAGTGCGTGGGCGGTCTCGATGGCGGGCAAGATACCCTCAAGCTGGGCGCAAAGCTTGAAGGCTTCCAGGGACTCATTGTCGGTGGCGGTCAGGTAGGAAGCGCGTCCCACATCGTGCAGCCAGGAATGCTCGGGCCCGATGCCGGGATAGTCCAGGCCGGCGGAGATCGAGTGCGCCTCGGTGATCTGGCCCGCCCGGTCCTGCAGCAGATAGGTCATGTTGCCGTGCAGGACCCCGGGACGGCCGCCGTTGATCGCGGCCGCATGGCGTCCGGTGTCCATGCCTTCACCTGCCGCCTCGATCCCGATCAGCTTGACGCTCTCGTCATTGAGGAAGGGGTGGAAAATGCCGATGGCGTTGGAACCGCCACCCACGCAGGCCACCACCGCATCCGGTAGCCGGCCCTCCATAGCCAGCATCTGTTCGCGGGTCTCGCGACCGATCACCGACTGGAAGTCGCGCACCATCTCCGGATAGGGATGCATGCCCGCTGCGGTGCCGATCAGATAGTAGGTATCGTGGACATTGGTGACCCAGTCGCGCAGGGCCTCGTTCATGGCGTCCTTGAGCGTCGCCGAGCCCGAGGTGACCGCCTCGACGCGGGCGCCCAGCAGGTTCATCCGGAAGACATTGGGCTTCTGCCGCTCAACGTCGACCGCGCCCATATATACGATGCACGGCAATCCAAACCGGGCGCAGACGGTGGCCGAAGCCACGCCGTGCTGGCCCGCGCCGGTCTCGGCGATGATCCGGGTCTTGCCCATCCGGCGGGCTAGCAGAATCTGGCCCATGCAATTGTTGATCTTGTGCGAGCCGGTGTGGTTCAGCTCCTCACGCTTGAAATAGATCTTCGCCCCGCCGAAGTGGTCGGTCAGGCGGCTGGCCAGGTACAGGGGCGAGGGCCGGCCCACATAGTGGGTCAGGAAACTGTCCAGCTCGGCCTGGAACGCCGGGTCCGCCTTGGCCGCCCGGTAGGCGGCGTCCAGCTCGTGGACCAGGGGCATCAGGGTCTCGGGAACATAACGGCCGCCATAGTCGCCGAAGCGTCCCGAAGCGTCGGGATAGGCCGTATAGTCGTTGGGTCGGGTCGGGGCGTTCACAATCAGCTCACGTGACGCGGCGGGCGGCGTCAAGAAATGCCTGGATTAAGGCGGGGTCCTTTAGTCCGGGACCGCGCTCCACGCCAGAGGAAACGTCGAGAATCGGCGCGCCGGATGCCGCAACGGCATCGGCCACATTCCAGGGATTGAGACCGCCGGCCAGGAACCAGGGCCGCTCGAACCGCCGGCCCTTCAGCAGCGTCCAGTCGAAGGTGACGCCCAGGCCGCCGGGCCGGTCTGCATCCTTCGGCGGCCTGGTTTCAAACATCAGGTGCTCGACCAGCGGCTCGTAGGTCCTGGCGGCGTCCACATCGGAGGCCTCGGCGACCGCGATCACCTTGATGATTCCGCTTCCGGTTCGCTGGGCGATCTCGCGGACCCGCGCAGGGGGTTCCTTGCCGTGGAGCTGGATCAGGTCGGGGGCGAGGCCGGCCATGATGGCGTCGATCTCGTCGTCGGACGGATCGACCGTGACCGCCACGATCTTCACGCCGGCCGCCCGCGCCGGCGGCGCCAGCCGGTTAGCAGCATCGGGCGCGATGTTGCGCGGGCTTCTGGCGAAGAACATGAAACCCAGAAAGGCCGCGCCGCCCTCGACGGTCGCGCGCACGGCCTCGGGGGTGGAAACCCCGCAGATCTTGGTCGCCGGTGTCATGGCTGCGGATTAGGGGTTTAACCCTCGTCGCCGCAAGACCTGAATGCGCGGCTACTTTTTCAGCAGATCGCGGATCTCGGCCAGCAGCACCTCCTGGGCCGGCGGTGCAGGCGCAGCCTCGGGGGCGGCCGCTTCCGCGCGACGAAGGCTGTTCACGCCCTTGACCAGCAGGAACACGACCCAGGCGATGATCAGGAACTGGATCATGGTGTTGACGAAGGCGCCATACTGGATCGCCACCAGTTCCGAAGTGGGGGTTGCGGCGTCGTCGGGCCGCAGGACCCACTGCAGCTTGGAAAAGTCCAGACCGCCCAGCATCAACCCGACCGGCGGCATGATGATCTGGTCGACCATGCTGGTGACGATCTTGCCAAAGGCGCCACCGATGATCACGCCCACGGCAAGATCAATCACATTGCCCTTGGCGATGAACTCACGAAACTCGGACACGATCGTCATGATGTAATCTCCAGACAGGGGCTATTCGTCGTCGGCGTTTAGGCGCTCTCGAAGTTCCTTGCCGCTCTTGAAGAACGGCACGTGCTTGGCCTGGACATCCACGGTTTCGCCTGTCCTTGGGTTGCGTCCGGCGCGCGCGTCGCGCGAGCGCACGGACAGCGCGCCAAAGCCACGAAGCTCGACGCGACCACCGTCTTCCAGCGCCTGGATCATCCGCTCGAGAATCACCCCGACGACGCGCTCGATATCGCGCTGGGTCAGGTGCGGGTTCTCTTCCGCCAGTTTTGTGATGAGCTCGGACTTGATCATGGGGCCCCTCGAACCAGCGAGACCATATGAGGAAGCCCGCGCACGGATCAAGGCAGAATAAGGAATTCAAAACCTTGGGCCCAAGCGCGAACGCTGTGACCCGAACCTGACCCACGCGCCTGGGCATTCAACAAAGAAAAAACGGCGGACCGGTTTCCCGATCCGCCGTCCTGTCACTTCACACGAGGGTGAAACCTATTCCTTCTGAGCCTTCTCGCGCAGCGCGGCGCCCAGGATATCGCCGAGCGAGGCACCGGAGTCGGACGAGCCGAACTTCTCGATAGCTTCCTTTTCCTCGACCATTTCCAGGGCCTTCACGGACAGGGACACCCGGCGGGCGGCCTTGTCGATGTTGGTGATCTGCGCGTCCATGCGATCGCCGACGGCGAAACGCTCCGGGCGCTGATCGGCGCGGTCGCGGCTCAGGTCCGACTTGCGGATGAAGGCCGACATCGGGGCGTCGTCTTCACCGAACTTCACCTCGATACCGCCCGAGGTGATCTCGGTGACCGTGACTGTCACGGTCTGGCCCTTGCGGAAGGTGTCGCCCTGCATGGGGTCGCCGCCAAGCTGCTTGATGCCGAGCGAGATACGCTCCTTCTCAACGTCCACGTCGAGCACGCGGGCCTTGACCATCTCGCCCTTGTTGTACTTGGCGATGGCTTCCTCGCCGGGGATCGCCCAGTCCAGATCGGACAGGTGGACCATGCCGTCGATGTCGTTCTCCAGACCGATGAACAGGCCGAACTCGGTGGCGTTCTTGACTTCACCCTCGACGGTCGTGCCGATCGGGTGGGTGGCCACGAAGGCTTCCCACGGGTTGGCCATGGCCTGCTTCAGGCCGAGGCTGACGCGACGCTTGGACGGATCGACGTCCAGCACGACCACATCCACTTCCTGAGAGGTGGAAACGATCTTGCCCGGGTGGACGTTCTTCTTGGTCCAGGACATTTCGGAGACGTGCACCAGGCCCTCGACGCCGGCTTCCAGCTCCACGAAGGCGCCGTAGTCGGTGATGTTGGTGATGCGGCCGGTGAACTTCGCGCCCATCGGATACTTGGCTTCCACGCCGTCCCACGGATCGGACTGGAGCTGCTTCATACCCAGCGAGATACGCTGGGTGTCCGGGTTGATCTTGACGATCTGCACCTTGACCGTATCGCCCACCGCCAGCACCTGGCTGGGGTGATTGACGCGCTTCCAGCTCATGTCGGTGACGTGCAGCAGGCCATCGATGCCGCCCAGGTCAACGAACGCGCCGTAGTCGGTGATGTTCTTGACGACGCCGTCGCGGACTTCGCCTTCCTGCAGCTGGCCGACCAGTTCGGTGCGCTGCTCGGCGCGGGCTTCTTCCAGGATCGCGCGACGCGAGACCACGATATTGCCCCGCGGGCGGTCCATCTTGAGGATCGCGAACGGCTGTTCCTTGCCCATCAGCGGGCCGACGTCGCGCACGGGACGGATGTCCACCTGCGAACCCGGCAGGAACGCCGAGGCGCCGCCCAGGTCGACGGTGAAGCCGCCCTTCACGCGGCCGACGATGGCGCCCATCACCGGCTCGTTCTTTTCATAGACGACTTCAAGACGCGTCCAGGCCTCTTCGCGACGGGCCTTCTCGCGGCTGATGACGGCTTCGCCCATGGCGTTTTCGACGCGTTCCAGGAACACCTCGACCGAGTCGCCGACCTTCGGCGGATCGCGGCTCTCGCCGTCGCCGATGCCGAATTCCTTCAGCGAAACCCGGCCTTCGGTCTTCAGACCGACGTCGATGATCGCGAAGTCCTTCTCGATGGCCACAACCAGTCCGTGGACCACCTGGCCTTCCATGAAGTCGCGTCCGCCAAGGGACTCGTCGAGCAGTGCTGCGAAATCATCGCGGGAGGGGGAGAGGCTCATGTCGTCAGCCATAGGGTCTTTCATCTTCAAATGACGCGAGATCCGCACCGCAATCGCGATCGGACGGAGTCCCGACGTCGGGTTAAGGGTTGCAACCGAAGGCGCGAGGAAGACCTCACGCCGGGAAATTTGCCCGCAGACGTCAGAGGGAAAGGCGCGTTTGGATTACCCGGACCGGGATTTCTCCCAACGGGCGCGCGCCGCCTCAACGATACGGCGGGCCGCATCGGCGGCGTGCTCTATAGACATTTCAGTGGTGTCGAGCAAGGCGGCGTCGTCGGCGCGCCGCATCGGGGCATTGTCACGGCCCCCATCGCGGGCGTCGCGTCGATGGATGTCGGCCAGCACATCGTCGAAACTCACGACCTCGCCCTGGCCGGTCAGCTGCTTCCAGCGGCGTCCGGCGCGCACCTCCGGCGTCGCGGTGACATAGAGCTTCGCCGGCGCCTCCGGGCAGATCACCGTGCCGATGTCACGGCCGTCCAGCACGGCGCCGCCGGGCTGATGGGCGAATGCGCGCTGGAAATCCAGGAGGGCCGCCCGCACCCCCGCGTGGATCGCCACCCGGCTGGCCAGTTCGCCCGCCGCCCGGGTGCGAAGCGCAGGATCCTCCAGCCGCTCGGCGGTCAGCAGTGTGGCGATCGCTGCAGCGGCCGCAGGATCATCCGGGTCTTCGCCTGCGCCCTGCGTCAACACGCCGACGGCCCGGTAAAGCAGGCCGGTATCCAGCACCGGCAGACCCAGCTCCCGCCCCAGCCGCGTGGCCACCGTGCCCTTGCCGGACGCGGCAGGACCATCCACGGCGATGACGAAGGAAGTCAACGCCACCACCCCTCGGTGTCATCCCGGTTTCGCCGCAGGCGAAGACCGGGACCCATAGACGCCGATCCAGGATAGAGGGGTGATGCCTCGCCGCCGCACACGTCCTGCGCCATCGGGTGCGTATGGGTCCCGGTCTTTCGCGTGCCGCGAAAACCGGGAGGACACGGGGGGGGTCGCCTGGCGGACCTCATGCCCCCTCGATGTCCGCGCCCAGCCCCCGCATCAGGCTCACAAACCCCGGGAAGCTGGTGGCGATCATGCCGGGCTCGTCCACGGATACCGGCCCTTCCGCGGCCAGGCCCAGGATCAGGTGGCTCATGGCGATGCGGTGATCGCCGTGGGTGGTGACGCCGGCGCCGCCGGCCACCAGATGATTGCCCTGCTTGGCGCCGACCACCGTCAGGGTCTCGGCCTCCTCCTCGACGCCGATGCCGCAGGCCGAAAGCCCCGCCGCCATGAGGGCGATCCGGTCGCTTTCCTTGACCCGCATCTCGCCGATGCCGCGCATGACGGTCTTGCCGCGGGCGAAGGCCGCCGCCACGCCCAGGATCGGGTACTCGTCGATCATCGAGGGCGCCCGCTCCGGCGGCACCTCGACGCCCTCGAGTTCGGAATGGCGGGCGGTCACATCGGCGACCGTCTCGCCGCCTTCGTCGCGGACATTGGTCACGGACAGGTCCGCGCCCATTTCGCCAAGCGTATCCAGAAGACCGATGCGCAGGGGGTTCAACAGCATGCCCTGCACGGTCACCTCCGACCCCGGCGTCACCAGGGCCGCCACCAGCAGGAAGGCGGCGGAGGACGGGTCGCCCGGCACGTGAATGCGGGTTCCGGCAAGTTTCTGGCCCGGCGGCAGGATGATACGGCGCCCGTCAGCCGCGTCGCGCACCTCTACCTCCGCGCCGAAGGCCCGCAGCATCCGCTCGGTGTGATCGCGCGTGGCTTCCGGCTCGATCACCTCGGCGCCCCCCGCCGCGTGCAGCCCGGCCAGCAGCACCGCAGACTTCACCTGGGCCGAGGGCTCCGGCAGCCGGTAGGCGATGTGCTTCAGGTTACCGCCCCGCAGCGTCAGGGGCAGTCGCCCGCCCTGCCTGCAGATCCAGCTGGCGCCCATTTCGCCCAGCGGTTTCAGCACCCGGTTCATGGGCCGCCCCCGCAGGGACGAATCGCCCGTGAAGGTCACCGACATATCAAACCCGGCCGCCGCGCCCATGATCAGGCGCACGCCGGTGCCGGCGTTGCCACAGTCCACCACATCGGCGGGCTCGGCGAAGCCGCCGCGACCCTCGACCCGCCAGCGCCCCTCGCCCAGACGCTCCACGCCGGCCCCGAACGCGACCATGGCCGCGGCCGTGCGCTTGACGTCGTCGCCCTCCAGCAGGCCCTCGATCTCGGTCACGCCCTGCGCCAGCGCGCCCAGGATCAGCGCCCGGTGGCTGATGGATTTGTCCCCTGGCGCGCGGACGGTCCCTTTGAGAGGTCCTGCGCGCCGTGCGGTGAGGTGGGCCGCGGTCATATGCCGAAGATGCCTTGTCGAATGGGGAAATGCCGAGGCGGGATGCTTTGACAGCCGCCCCGTCGCGTGGCAAGGGACGCCGCTTTTCCGCGCAACCACATACATTTTCAAGAGGGTCGCCGCCTTTGGCCAATCCGGAACTGGGCACCAAGCAAATCTGCCCGAACTGCCAGGCTAAGTTCTACGACCTGGGTAAACGCCCGGCGCACTGCCCGAAGTGCGCGCATGACTTTGATCCCGATGAGGCCGTGCGCAACCGCCGCGTCCGCGCGCGCTCCATCGTGCCTGAGGCCGAGGAGGCCGAGGATCAGGTGGTCGAGAAGGAAACCGACGAGGACGAAGAAGAAGAGGACACCGTCACGCCCGAGCTTGACGAAGTCGTCAACGATCCCACCCTCGGCGTGGTCGATGACGACGACGATGACGCCGCCGAGCCGGCCGCCGTCTCCGAGGACCTGGGCGAGTTTACCGACGAGGAAGAAGTCGAGGACGACGCCGACGTTCCGTTCTTGGAAGATGAGGACGACGACGACTTCGATGAGTCCGAAATCGAAGGCCTTCCGGACGGCGACGACGACCGCTGACGGACGGCAGAACGCCCTCTTGCGAAAAAAGCCTGACATACGGGCTTGATCGCAGGGGACGCTTTGAATAGGTTCCGCGCCTTCCCGGGGGGCCAGCCCCCTGGGACGACCCGAAATCTTCGGGGCTTTAGCTCAGCTGGTAGAGCGATTGCATGGCATGCAATAGGTCAGCGGTTCGACTCCGCTAAGCTCCACCATGAAGGCCCGCAGTTACCGCTGCGGGCCTTCGCCTTTTGGGGCCATCCCCCGGGTCACAACACCCCGTAGGTCACCAGCAGCACCCAGGCGCCGAGGATCGCAAACACCACCGCTGCGCCCAACCGCACATACTTCAGCGGAACCACCCGCGTGACGGCCTCGCCCAGCAGGACCGCGGGCACATTGGCCGCCATCATGCCGAGCGTGGTGCCGATGGTGACCAGCAGGATGTCATGGAAACGCGCCGCCAGCAGCGAGGTGGCGATCTGGGTCTTGTCGCCGATTTCCACCAGGAAGAAAGCCACAAGGGTGGTGAGGAACACGCCGCTCTGCGCCTTCTTTCCGATCCCGCCATCGTCTTCCTTGTCCGGGATCAGCGCCCAGCCGGCCATCACGATGAAGGCCACGCCCACCAGGGTCTGGAACAGCGTCCCCTGCAGCCACTGCGAGACCAGAAAGCCCAGAGTCGCCGCCGCGCCGTGGTTGAGCAGGGTCGCGACCAGGATGCCGAGAATGATCGGAACCGGCTTGCGGAACCTGGCCGCCAGGATGATCGCCAGCAGCTGCGTCTTGTCGCCGATTTCGGCGAGGGCGACGATGCCGGACGAAACGAGGATGGTTTCCAATCGAGATCTCCGGGGCCATGTGAACACGACGACGCCGTACCCCCGCAGGCCCTGTAGCCGGAGGTCAGCATCGTCGGTCTCGCCAATCCGGATCCGCTGATCCGTCTCGCCCGCCATGGCCCGAAAGCCAAGTGTGTTGACGTGCGCTCCGCTTTTGCGCGGACGGCTACTCCCCGAGAGCAGCGCCGGGCTAGGCCCTGCGGGCCGCAATGTAAAGGCTCGTGCGGCGCGCGGGTGTGACCTCGATCAAGGGCGGGCGCGTCACGACATGGCATCAGGGAGCAAGCCAGCAAGGCCGGAAAAGGAGAGCCGACCATGTCGTTCAAGGATATTCTGCTTCAGATCAACAGCTATCCGGACCCCACGTCGACAGACGCCATCGATCAGGCGGTGAGCTTCGCCGCGGTGATTGGCGGGACGATCAGCGCCATGGCCGTCGAGGTCGACATTCCCGCCGTCAGCAATCGGGTCGCCGATTATCTGATCGGGTTGAGCGGTATGGCGAAGGATCAAGAGCGCAAGAGCGCGGAGGCCTGCAAGGCGGGGCTCGATTATTTTACGACGCAGGCGAAGGCGGCGGGCGTCTTCGGGGGGGTCGTCTCCCGACGCGCTGACCTTTACCTGGTCGGCGCAAATGTCGCGGATCACGCCCGGACCCGGGATTTTTGCATTGTGCCGCTGGCGGAGCTCACTGACGGCCAGCGCAGCGTCGCCGAAACCGTGATCTTCGGATCAGGGCGCAGCGTGCTGCTCTTCCGGGCGGGCGCGGCCGACCTGCCAACCCGGGAGCTTGGAACCGTCGTTCTCGCCTGGGACGGCAGCCGTGCGGCGGCGCGCGCGATGGCCGACGCCCTGCCCATGCTGTCGAAGGCGAAGGATGTGGCCGTGCTGTCGGTGACGAATGAGAAGTCGGTCACATATGCCGGCATTGGCGTGGACGCCGTGCGCCACCTCAGGGCCCACGGCGTTGAGGCCCGCGCGGTGGAGATCGATGCCGCGGGAGACCGGATCGGTACGGTTCTTGAAAGATATCTCGCGGAGTCGTCTGCGGACCTGCTTGTGATGGGCGCCTATGGCCAGTCCAAGTTCCGCGAGTTCGTGCTCGGCGGCGCAACCGCACACATGTTGCACAATCCCATCGTCCCCCTGATGCTGTCTCACTAGGGCGTCTTCGGCGTCGGGGTTTAAGCGAAAGTCACGCCGCCGGCCGCCGCGTTGCGGTTGCGCGGCAGGGGCGACGCGGCATAAACAGGGGCCATGAACCACGCTCCGTTTGCCATCGCCCCCGCCCTGGCAGCCCTGCTGGGCCTGAGCGCGTGCGACCAGCCCAAGTGGCGCGAGCCGCCGCCGGTCAAGGCCGCCGCCGGCGCGCCGCCGAAGGACAAGGTTGAGACCACGGGAACGCCCGCAGCGCCCGCATGGGTCCAGCCCCTGCTGGGCAAGACCCTGCGCGACGCGTTCCCGCAGAGCGGCATCTGCAAGGGCAACACCGACGTCGTCCAGACGCGATATTCAGGCGCGCCCGCCGGCGTTCAGATCCACGGCTGGGGCTGGGACATCGGGCGCAAGGCGCGCATCGAGCGGGTGGTGCTGGTGGACGCCACGTTCCGGATCGTCGGCGGCGGCGAGGGCGGGGTAAGCCGCACCGACGTGCCCACCGCCGTGCCGGAGATCACTGACCCCAATACCGGCTGGAATGCCGATATTGCGCTCACCAAGGGCCCTCTGGACGGCTATGGCGTCACCGGCGACGACAGCGTGTGCGTGCTTGGGCATATCGAGTTCTGATCAGTGACCTTGGGGATTTGAGACCCCGGTGGAGTGAGACGGACGTGTCGGGATCGGGATCCATCCTGAACAGGCCGCCCTGGCTGGCCCTGACCGCATTGAGCGCGATCCTGACCGGCCTTGCCTGCTATCCCAGCTGGCCGGGCTACATGTCGTACGACTCGCTGCTGGCCTACGAGCAGGCGCTCTTCGGTGTCCGCACGGCGCTCTGGCCGCCCTTGCACACCTATATGTTCCAGGTGAGCCGGATGCTGGGCGCCGAAAGCTGGGGCCTGTTCCTGACGCAGACGTTTGTGTTGCTGTTCGGCGCGGGCCTGACGATCCATGTGCTGACCGCACGCCGGGCGCTGGCCTGGGTGCTTTGCCTGTTCTTCGCCGGCGGGCTGGTCTTTGTGCCGGCGCTGCTGGGCACGCTGATGGCGCAGTGGCGTGATGTGCCCACAGCCGGGTTCGCCCTGCTGGGTCTGGGGCTATGGCTGGCGGCGGCGCAGGCGCGATCGATCCCGCTGCTGATGCTGGGCGTGGTGGCGATGTCGCTGTCCATCGGGCTTCGCTACAACGCCTTTGTCCTGCTGGCGCCGGCGATGCTGCTGATGGTGTGGCGACCGTTCCTGAACCGCGACCAGGCCTGGCCCGCGCGCGCCGCAGTCCTGCTGATGGTTGTCCTGGGACTGGGTGGGGTCTGGGCGTCCAGTCAGTGGCGGCTGCCCGACCTGCTTCCGCTACCCAATGCGCAGAACTTCGTGGCCACCCAGGAGTTCGACCTGATCGGAATCTCCGCCTGTGCGGGCTACAACTACCTCCCCCGGGCCGTCACCAACGGCAAGCCGATCACCGTGGCCCAAATCCGCCGCGCCTATGATCCGCGCCACCTGCTGATGACGCTGGAACCCAAGCCGGGCGTGCCTCAGATGCTGGAGACCGACGCCCAAGGTCAGATCCAGCGCAGCTGGGCGCCGGTGATCCTGCGTGAGCCGGGATGCTACATCGCCCACCGGGCCGCCGTGACGGTCGAGCAAATGGGCCTGGCCAAGGCTGGCGTCTTCTATCCCACCCACGGCGCGATCGACGCCAATACCTTTGGACTGGCGCTACAGAATCCCGAGGCCTCCCGGGCCGTCACCCGATACATCGGGCTCCACGCCGACGAAACCGCGCGACGCCCGGGATGGCTCTATGTGCTGGCGGCGGGGCTGGGCCTGATGGCCGCCGCCGCCGTGCGCCCTCTGGCGTGGCTTATGCTGGCTCTGCTCGCGGGCGCCTTTGGCTATCCGGCCCTGTTGTTCCTGGCCGGACCGGCGGCCGACGCCCGCTACATCTTCCCCTCGAGCATCCTTTGTCTGCTGATCATGGTGGTCAGCCTGGGGCTGATGCTGCGGCCAAAAGGGCGATGAGCCGGTGACACCACCGCCAACCTCCACCCGCAGCCGGGCCGGTCGGACCCTCAGCCTGGTCATCCCGATGCACAATGAGGCCGCAGGGCTTGATCTGCTGTTCCAGCGGATCGACGCGGCGACGGCGCCGCTCGGGGTGAACCTCGAGATCGTCTGCGTGGACGACGGCAGTCGTGACGACACCTATGCCCGGCTCATCGCCCGGGCCGCTGGCGACCCACGCCTCAAGCTGGTCGCGCTCACCCGCAACTTCGGCAAGGAAGCCGCGCTCACCGCCGGGATCGAGGCCGCCACCGGCGACATGGTCGTGCCCCTCGACGCTGATCTGCAGGACCCGCCGGAGTTGATCGGCGAGTTCATCAGCCTGTGGGAACAGGGCTATGACGTGGTCTACGGCGTACGCGCCGACCGGGCCAGCGACACCCCGATGAAGCGCTTCAGCGCCGGCGCCTTCTACCGGCTGTTTAACCGGCTTTCGGACTATCCGATTCCCGAGAGCACCGGCGATTTCCGCCTGATGGATCGCGCCGTGGTGACGGCTCTGGCCCAGTTGCCTGAGCGTAACCGGTTCATGAAGGGCCTGTTCGCCTGGGTGGGCTTCCGGCAGGTGGGCGTGCCCTATGTGCGGCCGGCGCGGGCGGCGGGGGAGACGTCCTGGCGCTATTTCGGTCTGTTCCGCTTCGCCATCGACGGCCTGACGGCCTTCACCACCGTGCCCCTCAAGGTCTGGACCGGCGTCGGCGTGCTGGCCGCCTTCCTGGCCATCGGCTTTGCCGCCGTGATCATCGTCGAGGTGCTGGTCAGCGGCCGCAGCGTGCCGGGTTACGCGTCGCTGATGGTGGTCATCCTGTTCGGTTTCGCCCTGCAGATGATCGCACTCGGCGTGCTCGGCGAGTACATCGGGCGGATGTATCAGGAGGTGAAGGGCCGGCCGATCTATCTGGTGCGCGAGCGCGTCGGGTTCGACGACACGTGATCCGGTCCCTTGCCCGGACCTGGCGAGAGGTTGTTCCGCCGCAGACCCGCGCCACGCTCGTCATGCTGGTGCGGTTTGGCGTCTCGGGCATCACCGCGGCGCTTACCCTGTTCGGAACCCTGTTCGTGCTAACAGAGTATGCCGGCCTCTGGTACGTCCACTCGGTGCTGATCGCCTCGGTCGTGTCCTTTTTTGTCAGTTTCGGCCTGCAGAAGCTGTGGACGTTCCGGGCGCAGAGCGCGGGCGCGACCGGGCCCCAGCTGCTGGCGTTTGTGGCCTTGTTCCTGGCCAACTCGGCGATCAACGCGGGGCTGCTCTACGGGATGGTGGAATATCTGCACGCCCCCTATCTGGCGGCAGAGGTGCTGATCGCGATCCTGATCGCCATCTGGAACTTCATCATCATGCGTTATGTGATCTTCAGGCCGGTTCGCGGGACGCCGAACCCGGGTGTTGGCTGAGCCATGGAACGTGACACCTACGCACGCATGCGCGCCCTGGAGCAAACCCACTGGTGGTTCGCCGCCCGGCGTCAGATCCTGGCCGCAGAGCTCGCGCGCCTGTCCCTGCCGGCGGCGGCAAGGATCCTGGAGGTCGGCTGCGGGCCGGGCGGGAATCTCGCCATGCTGTCCGGGTTCGGCGCGGTGCAGGCGCTGGAGCCTGACCCTGAGTCCCGGGCCCATGCGGCGGAACGCTCCGGCCTGAGCATCCATGGCGGACTGCTACCCGACGGCCTGCCTGATCTTGGCGCTCCGTTTGATCTCGTCGCCGCATTTGATGTGGTCGAACATGTCGAGGACGACGAAGGTGCGGTCGCCGCGCTGGCGGGTCTGGTCAAGCCGGGCGGGTTTCTGGTGACCACGGTGCCGGCCTGTCCCTGGATGTGGAGCGAGCACGACGTTCAGCATCATCACAAGCGCCGCTACGACCTGCCCGCCTATCGCCGGCTGTTCGAGGCAGCGGGCCTGAAAATCCGGCGCGCCACCCATTTCAATACGGTGCTGTTTCCACCCATCGCGGCAGCCCGGCTGGCGAAGACCCTGACCGGCCAACGCGGCGGCAGCGACGATACTGAACCGCCGGAAGTCCTGAACGGCCTTCTGAGGCGCCTCTTCGCCTTTGAAGCCCGTCTCCTGCGCCATGTTGATCTTCCGTTCGGCGTGTCGATCCTGCTGATCGCTGAGCGCACCGAGGGTTCGACACCCACACGTTGATATCCCCGCTCACGGTACCCACATGAACGTTATCCAGTCGCGCCAGGCCGAACCCGGGTGGCGTGACCGGAGAGTCGCTTTTGTGAGGGCTCCTGAATGAACCGCAACGTGATATTCGACAGCCCTTTCCTGCTGGGCTTCGAGCACACCCGCACGCTGATCGAACGCGCCGCCAAGGCAGCCGCCGAGAGCTATCCGCCCTATAACGTCGAGGATCGCGGCGATGGCGGCCTGCGGATTACACTGGCTGTCGCGGGTTTTTCGCCGGACCAGCTACAGGTCACCGTCGAGGACCGCCATCTGGTGATCGCCGGCAAGCGTGACGGCGCAGCCGGTAAAGCCGAGGACGCCTACCTGCATCGGGGCATCGCCGCGCGCGGCTTTGTCCGTAGCTTCGTGCTGGCGGACGGCATGCAGGTGGATGCGGCCCTGCTGGAGCATGGCCTGCTGCACATCGATCTGGCGCGGCCCGAGCCTGCCAAACGCGTTCTGACGATCCCCATCCGGACGTCGGTCTGACCCTGTAATCTCAAGGAGGTGGTCATGATGACACCTGTATTCTCTCCCGAAGACTTCGCCGCTCTGGGCGGCCCCGACCTGGTCTATGTCCGGCCGATCCTGGGCGCCGAGGTGCTCGCCAGCGTGCCATCGATCAAGATCGAGGGCGATCTGGCGCCCGACCAGATCCTCTATGCCGTGCATCGCGCGAACGGCGAGCGGCTGGCGATTCTGACCGATCGCAACGCGGCCATGGCGGCAGCGCTCGCCCATGAACTGGCGCCCGTTTCAGTGCACTGACGTCGCCGGTCAGGCCGCCGAAGGCCTGACCGCTGCATCCTGAACCAGCAAGGCGTGCAGGGCGTCTGCCGAGTTCGCCTTGCGCAGGTGTTCGCGCAGGCCGGCCTGACGGAGCAGGCGCGACACCTTGGCCAGCGCCCTCAGATGCTCGGCGCCGGCATTGGCCGGGGCAAACAGCGCGAACAGCAGGTCAACCGGCTGATCGTCCACCGAGCCGAACTCAATGGGGCTCTCAAGACGTATGAACACGCCGCGCATGCGGCCGAGGCCGTCCAGCCGGGCATGCGGCACGGCCACGCCATGCCCTACCCCGGTAGACCCTGCGGCCTCACGCTCAAGCAGGGCGTCCAGCACATCGCCGGCGTCGAGACTGAAACTGCGCGCGGCCATCTCGGCGATCACCGCCAGGGCCTTGTGTTTGTCGGTGGCGCCCACACGCAGGGAGATCGCGGTGCGATCCAGCAATTCGCCGATGTTCATAGCCTGAAGATCTAACCCTGGCCCGGGCGCGCCGGGGAGGGCGGTGCGCCTGCGAGCCGTCAAAACCATCCGTGGGCCGGATCAGGCCCCTCCCCTCATCCAGTACGGACTTTGGTCCGTTCCGGATCAATCCAGCCGATGTTGCCGTCGGGGCGGCGATATACCACCGATAGGCCGCCATGCGCGGCGTTTCGGAACACAATTGTTTGAGTTTCAGTCAGGTCCATTTCCATGACCGCCATAGAAACCGTCATCGAACGCACCGGGCGTTCGGTTTCGGCGATGATGATCGGTTCGGCCATGCCGTCGCCGGGCGGGGTTTCGTCGGGCTCATCATCGTCATCGCTGGCGGCAATCACGAAATAGGCGGCGCTCTCGGCCTGTTTGGCGAGGGCCTGGGTGTGATGGCTTTTGAGCCGGTTCTTGTAGCGGCGGACCCGCTTGGTCATCTTGTCCATGGCCGTATCGAAGGCCACATGGGCGTCGCTGCCGACGCCGTGCGTGGTCATTTGCTGGCCCGACGCCAGGGTCACGGCGCAATCGACCCGGAAGAAGCTGCCTTCGCGGCTGACCACCACATCGGCGGTCCCGCCGGCGCGGTCAAAGTATTTGGAGATGTTGCTGGATAACTCGTCGGCAACCCGCGTCCGCAGCGTTTCGCCGACATCTACGTGTTTGCCCGTGACATGAACTTGCATGGGAGGATCAACGCTCCGCTGGGGGCTATGTGTCAAGCCGGTGACAGGATGTGGATCGCCTGGTGGATCATGTTGACGAGAATGTGAGCCGCCAGCACCAGCACGCTGGCGCTGGTGACGGCCACGGCGAAGCCGATCAGGGCGATCAGCCCGTCGCGCTGGATCAGGGAAAAGGCCAGCAAGGTCACCGCCAGCCCGGGGAGGACATTGCCGAGGGGGATGGGCAGGATCAACACCACGGCCAGCACCGTACAGACCAGGCCGATCAGGCGCTCGCCCACCGGGCTGAACAGCAGCACCAGCCGGGGCCGGGACACGGCTTCGATCTTCTGCAGCCAGGGGATCACGCGCGGCAGGCCGGCTTTCAATCCCGCCGTGGGAAAGGTGCGGCGCTTGACGCCCTGAGGCAGCCAGGGCGCTGACGCTCCGATCAGCAGTTGCGGGGCGAGCAGCAGCAAAGGGACGCCCAGAATCGTCGTCGACCCTGGCGGCAGCGGCAGGACGCACACCAGCCCGAAAATAAACAGCAGGGCCCCGATCGCGCGGCCGCCGAACATCTGGGTCAGTTCGGCTACGGAAATCTGCGCTTCGCCATGAGCGGCGATCTCGACCAGGACGGCGGAAAGTGGGAGCTGGTTGGTCGAGGCGTTGGGCATCTATCGTCCATCTGGCGTTTCCGTCGCTCCCCGCCAAGTGGTGGGGCGCGGAATATCGTCAGGCGGGCTCCTTCAGCATCCGGCGTCGATCAACGGACGACGGAATACGCATGGCCTCGCGATATTTGGCCACCGTCCGGCGCGCGATATCAACGCCGTCGCCCTTGAGCAGTTCCACGATCCGGTCATCGGACAGCACATCGGCCTCGCGGGTCTCCCCGTCGATGAGCCGGCGGATCCGGTCGCGCACGCCTTCCGCCGAGTGCGCCTCGCCGCCTTCGGAAGACGCGATGGCCGAGGTGAAGAAGAATTTCATCTCGAAGACGCCCCGGGGCGTGGCGATGTACTTGTTGGAGGTCACGCGGCTGACCGTCGATTCGTGCATGCCGATGGCGTCGGCCACGGTCTTCAGATTGAGCGGCCGCAGGTGCTGCACGCCGAACGCCAGAAACGCGTCCTGCTGGCGAACGATCTCGGAGGAGACCTTCAGGATGGTCCGCGCCCGCTGGTCCAGGCTCTTGATCAGCCAGCTGGCCTGCGCCAGGCAGTCGGCGACAAAGGTCTTCTCCTGATCACTGCGCGACTGGCCCGAAACGCGGGCGTGATAGCGATGATCCATCAGCACGCGCGGCAGGGCGTCGGAATTCAGCTCCACATGCCACAGCCCGCCGGCGCCCTCGCGCACAAAGACATCGGGTGAAACCGGCGAGGCGGGCTCGCCGCCGAACGCAGCGCCCGGCTTCGGCGTCAGGCCGCGGATCTCGGCGATCATCTCGCGCAGATCCTCGTCGTCCACACCGCAGATCTTGCGCAAGGCGGTGAGATCCCGCCTGGCCAGGAGCGGCAGGTTGTCCAGCAGGGCGGCGATCGCCGGATCGTAGCGGTTCTGATCCTTCAGCTGGATCATCAGGCATTCACGCACGTCGCGGGCCGCCACGCCGACCGGATCGAAGCCCTGGACCACGCCCAGCACCGCCTCCACGAGCGCCGCCTCGCACCCCAGCCGTTCAGCCACCTCCTCGAGGTCGGCCCGCAGATAGCCGCTCTCGTCCACCGCCTCGATCCGCACGCCGGCGATCACGGTCTCGGCAGGGGACAGCCCCGAGGCCGACAGCTGGGCCTGCAGATGTTCCGACAGCGTCAGTTCGCGCGACAGCCGGCCTTCGAAGCCCTCGCCGTCCTGGTCGAAGCTGCCGCCGGATCCGGCCTTCGACCAGTCGATGGCGCCGCCCGCGTCGGCGGCGGCTTCGGGCGCATCGCCGGTGGCGCGTTCGCCGGGCGAGACATCGTCATGCGTGGCGTCGAGGTCGGCGCGGGCTTCGGCATCGGCCACCTGTTCGGCAACGACCGGGCCGTCGGCCTCTGCGGCCGGCTCGGCATCCTGGTCAGCCTCGTCGCGCTGCAGCAGCGGATTGCGTTCCAGCTCGGCGTCGATGAAGGCCTCGACCTCAAGATTCGACATCTGCAGCAGCTTGATCGCCTGCTGCAGCTGGGGCGTGATGACCAGCCCCTGCCCCTGCCGAATCTCAAGACGTGCGCCAAGCGCCAACCGATTGCCCCCGAGGGTGTGATTCCTGAAACCAAGCTAGGGGCTGAACCCGACTGACAGGTTAACGCCGCGCATCCGGCGGCGCCTTTCTTGCAGGATCGATTGCGGGTAGTCTTCCGACCAGCCCCATGCGACGCGCCGACCGCCTTTTCCAGATCGTCCAGATCCTGCGCCGGGGTCGCCACCCGGTCACCGCCCAGGCGATCGCCGAAGAGCTGGAGACCTCGAAACGCACCGTCTACCGCGACATCGCCGACCTGATCGGCCAGCGCACCCCGATCCGCGGCGAGGCCGGTGTCGGCTACGTCCTCGAGGACGGCTTCGACATGCCGCCCCTGATGCTGACCCAGGACGAGGTCGAGGCCGCTGTTCTAGGCGCCCAGATGGTGGTCGCCCGTGGGGATCCGGTGCTCAGCCGCGCCGCCCAGGACCTGATCGCCAAGATCGGCGCGGTCATCCCCGAGACGCTGCGCCCGCTGGTGCTGGAGCCTCTCACCCGCGCCGCGCCGAGCTGGCGGACGACCTCGGACAATGTGGACATGTCCCGCGTGCGCGCGGCGATCCGCGCCAGCCAGAAGCTCACCATCACCTACCGCGATGAGCGTGAGCGCGACAGCCAGCGCACCATCTGGCCCTTCGCCATCGGCTATCATGACACCACGCGTCACATCGTCGGCTGGTGCGAGCTGCGCCAGGATTTCCGCAACTTCCGGACGGATCGCATCTCGGACGCCGCGTTCACCGAGACGCGCTACCCCGACCGGCCCGAAACCCTCCGCGCGCGATGGAAACGCCGGCAGGCCGAGGCGTCGAACGCCTGGCACGCCGAGAAGGCCGCCACACCCTGAGCGAAAGTGGGCGGCGTGGGACGCGGACTTAAATCAGAGAGTGTTGACAGGGGCAGCGCTCGTGTAACGGGAGCAGATGTCCGGGAGGGAAGCCAAAAGACTCCAGCCGGGCCCTCAAGCTGAACCTGTCTCGCACCGAGGAGGAATTGCCGTTGAAAGTAGCACCAAGCCCGCGAGTTCCCGACCGGGACGCCCCCTTCGCACCCGCCGCATTCGAGCGCCTGCGCGCGCATCCGGACTTCCGCAGCGTGGAGGAAGCGCACGCCCGGACGAGCCTGGACTTCTACGGCGCCCTGCCTTTGCT
This sequence comes from Phenylobacterium sp., assembly GCF_044372605.1. Taxonomy (GTDB): domain Bacteria; phylum Pseudomonadota; class Alphaproteobacteria; order Caulobacterales; family Caulobacteraceae; genus Phenylobacterium. The sequence goes on along the minus strand of NZ_JBILRO010000015.1, from coordinate 7,009 downwards.
CGGCCGGTGGCTGATCAGCGATCTGGGGCGCTCAGCCCTGACGGGCGCGGCCCTGGTGCTGGATAGTTTGCCTGGAGGCCTGACCGCCGCCGGTCTGATGCATTCGGCCAGTATCAACCGCGCGTGCAGCCGTGGCCGCGTCCTGGGCTATCTCGAACGCTGCGAGATGAACGGGTTGATCGTACCGCTCGCAGGGGCTCCTCGGTCGCCGACTGCCCGGCTCATGCTGACGCCACGGTTCCTGGACCGGATGATCCACATGGTGGCGCTCAACCTGGCGTCCGTTGCGCAGTTGGCGCCAGAGATTGCGCCGGCGATCCCGCGACTGGAGGAGCCCGACTTTCGACGAGGACTCTTCGCGCGACTGGGCATAATGACCGCCAGCCGTCCCGATCTTTTCGCCGGGCCATCCCGGCCTGTGGACCTGTTCCTCCAGAGGGATGGCGGGGTTCGCCTGCTGGACTGGATGATCCTCGCCCAGCGCCCTGGCCGTGCGCGATTACTGGAGGCCTGCGCCTTTTCGCGGACAGCCCTGAGCCGGGCGGGCTTCGTCTCCCGCACACATGTCACGCGGCTGTTGGCCGATGGCGAGGCCTGGGGCCTGCTGCAGGTGGGCGCGCGCCACATCGAGTTCGCACCGGCCCTGTCGGACGATGTCGAGCGCCATCATGCCCTGGTCTTCGAGGCGCTGCGGGCCGCCGCCGAAGCGGCGCTGGACGACTGAGGGCTCCGCGACCACGGAGCCCTCGACGGCGCTTCTGATTACTTCGGCTCGCGCACGCAGGCGTACTTCTCGGTCGAAATATCCGAGGTCGCGCGATACTCCGAGACATAGGCATCCCAGCCCGCATCGCGCTTGTCAGCGGGTACGCCGGGTGAGTTCATGTGGATCGACACGCGCTCGGTGGTCGAGTTTGACCAGCTGCCGTCGGCATTGCGCACCAGCACCGGGCCAACCAGCAGGCGGTTCTGGGTGATACCCTTGCTGCGATACCAGCCGATGTGGTTGCGGGTGGCCGAGTCATAGGCTGCGGCCTTGTCGGCGCCCTTCAGTATATTCACCCGCATGCTGACCAGCTGGCCGCCCTTGCAGAGGGTGTCGGGCGTTTCAGCGGCCAGCGCCTGGCCGGCGGTGGCAAAGCCGAGGGAGACGATGGCCCCGGCCATGAGAAGGTGACGACGCATCAGGAAAGCTCCTTGAGGTTGTGGTTGACGCGCCTCCCTAGGCGAACCCCGGCCAGCCGGAAGTGCACATTTTTGACGGCGTCGACCTTTAGCGTTTCGACACGTGAGCCACCCGATCCCGCGCGCCCCGCGCAGCGTCTTGTTCTCTAAATGTTCCGATCCTATCTCTCCGGCCATGAAGCCGCGCGCCACCTTCACCCCCCAGATCGCCGTACGCATCCTCAACGGTCTGGCGAGCGGTCAGGGGCTCCGGGCCATCTGTCGCAGCCCTGACATGCCGACCCGGCCCAGTGTCATGCGCTGGCTGGCCAGCCGCCCCGACTTCGCCCGCCTCGCCGCTGCGGCCCGCACGGTCGGCGGCCTCACCGGCCCCGGCCGTCCGTCCAGCCACTCCGCCCCGCTGGTCGACCAGATCTACGACCGCCTCTGCGCCGGCGAGCCCCTGCGCACGCTTTGCCGCGACCCGGCGATGCCCAGCCGCAGCACCGTCCACACCTGGTCGCACCGTCACCCCGCCACCGCCGACGCCATCACGCTGGCCCGCGACATCGCCCAGTGGGCCGCCGCCGAACAGCAGTGGGAAACCTGGCAAGCCCAGGACCCGCAATCCCCCCTGCAGAAATGAACCTTCCCCCATTGTTCAAGGGGAAAGTGTCGGCAAAGTTGACGGAGGGGTGGCGCCGGCGTGGGCGACGCCGCCAGCTCTTTCGCGTCGCGCTCGGCTGCTGGCCGCCTCCGTCTCCTCGACTAATACCGATAGGTCAGCATCAGGAAACCATTCCAGTTGTCGGAGCCTGCGTCGATCCGGCTGGCGCCGCGCAAGGAGAGCGCGAGACGATCCGTCACCGGGACCGAAACGCCAAGTGACAGGCGGCCATAGCTGTCCCTGGGCGTCGCCGCCGGCAAGGACCGCACCACGTCGGGGAAGCTGACCAGAGACGTACGGATGTCGGGCGAAGAGCTATCGAGGTCGGAGACCCACGATGCAGCGCCGTCAAACGAAACGCCCTTGAGATCAATTCGCCCGCGGAGGCCAAGCTCCACGTTCGCCGAGTCGAAGTCGCGCCGATAGATGATTTGATTGAGGCCGACAGCGCCGGTCTCCGTGTATTCCTTCAAACGCGTCTTTGTGCCGTTGAACCCGATAAAGGGCGCGAGGCGCGCCGTGTCAGTCTGCACAACGGGGTATGACAGAAACAGGCTTGAACCTGCCGATGCCGCACGCGTTTCGCCCCTGGCGATCTGGTCAGCAAGGCCCGTGGTGCGAGAGATTTTGTTCAGCTTGTCGCCGCCAGCGACAAGCGCGTACTCGATTTGAATGGGGCCGATGGCGCCCTGGATGGTCAGTGTGCTGCGTACGCCGTCGCTACTGAACGAGCCCAGCCCTTTGCCGTTGATGGTCCCCGCCAGGTTAACATCGCTGGTTGACGTATCGACGCCCAGGCCGAGGCGCCAGGTGGCCCCGAGCGGAAAGCTGTAGGAGAGCGCGCCATAGGTCGTGTCGGATTCAAAGCCGATCGCGAAGGGTTGGGTCGCGCGCGCGGTGCGCCCCTGGCCGAATGAAACCGTCAATTCACGTCCGTCTTCCCAGCGCCAGCCGGCGGCGGGGCCGATGGCGCGTTCCAGCGCGCTGCGTGTGGTGGCTTCGCTCAGCTCGCCTTGCGCGCTGATGGTGCGCGGCGCGACCAGGGTGTCGGTCGCCGCCGCCGCGAGCAACTGGTGCCCGCGCGCCGTCGGGTGCTGGCCGTCCCACCAGAGGCGCTTGGTTGAATCCGTGCAGACGGTTCCCGAATCGAAATCGACGCAGGGCTGGGTAATGTCGGTGAAGCCGTATTTGCCGGGGTTGGCCACGCCATCCAGCACGATCGTGCGCGTGTCGAGAACGTAGAAGATATCGCCGGGGCGCGTGGCCCGGTTCATTTCCCTGGCCAGATTGGCGTTCAGGCGCGGGATGTAGATGGCGTCAGCGGCCAGGATCGCGGGATCGTTGAAATTGGGGATGCCCTGCACGCTCAATGTCGTTTGCACCAGAAACTGGCTGGCCCCGATACCCTGCAAGGCGCGGACGGACCCAGCGAAGTCAGCACCCGCGACGTCTGCCGCAGCGACGACAGCGGTGTTCCAGGCTTCCGGCGGGCTCGACAGAAGCGCGGCGCCGAAATCATTGTTGCCGGCGTTGAGCTGGACCAGATCGAGGCGGCCGAGCTTGGCTCGGCTGGCCACGAAGGCCTTGACCTGGCTAGCCACGCCGAAATTGGCAATGGGCGGATTGTCGCCGGTCAGCGCAGAAATGGTGGTGTCGCCAAAGGTGGCGCCGCCGATGGCGAAATTGCGGACCCCTCCGGGCTTCACGCCAACGGCGGTCGGGAACAACTCCACAAACACCGGCCCGTTCGAGAAGCGCCCGTTGAAATAAGGCGGGCTGGGTGTTTCATCGAAGTTGCCGGTGACCTTCGGAATGTTGCCGCTGTCGGTGATGCTGTCGCCGAAAACCGTGACGCCGGTGAACAGGGCGCCGGCATTGGCAGTCTGTTGCGCCATGGCCGGGCAAGCGACGGCGAGCGTCAGAAGGGCGGACGTTGCGAGCAAACGCAGCATGATCAGAACCTTTCCTGGGATGAAATGTGGGGTCAGCGGGCGTCGGCCGCGACCAGGGCCACGCGCAGCGGATTGGGCTTCAGGTCCTGGATCGCACCGCTTTTGGCGTCGACGACAACGCCCACCAGGCTGATGACGGGCAGGATGTTGCCGCCCACCGTCGCTGCCGCCCCGCCGCCGCTCACCCTGGGGCCGATCCGCCGCGTCACGGGCTGATAGCCATCCTTGCTGATGGTCACGGTGAAGGCTTCGTTGCGCGCCATGTTGGTGAACGCACAGGGTGTGGCGTCGCAGGCCTGGCCCAGACTTGTGACGACGCGGGCGCCGTTGGGCGCCGTCTCGACCACGAAGGTTTCTTTTGATCCACGCGCGATCGTCGCGCAGCCGGTAAGCGCCAGCAGCGCCATAGCCGCTGCGGAAAGTACATGTGCCTTGAACATGGGGCCTCTCAGGTTTTTGAACGGGAGAATACCCTCCCGCCATCTGCCCCGACCCTGCCGAAAGCGCCCTGGCGGCGCGCCTCTTCCAGCTTGCGAGGACAGTTTCGGTGTCCTGTCCAGCTGGAAAGGACAGCTTAACCTTTCTCCTGGCTTGCTCAGGCTGATCGGCTTCGGCAGAAAACCGGTCGCCAAAGCACCTGGGCCCCGCAACGAGAGAACGCCCGATGATCGATTTGGCCGCCGTCCTCTATTGTGCCGGCAGCGGGGCTGCGACCCTCGGCGCGTTACAAACCGCCTCCCTGTCCCCGGCGACGAAAGCCTATCAGGCGGCAAGCGGTTTCCTGGCCGCGCTGGCCGTCGTCGCGGGCTTGAATGCCTATGGTCTGCTGGCCCAGTCGCGCGCGCCGGAATTGCTGTTGCTATCGGCCACCATGCTCGGGGTGCTTTCGCCGCTTCTGTGGCTCTACGTCGACGACCTGTCCTCCGATGTCGCACGTGTCTGGCGCTGGCGCGAACTCAAGCTCCTGACACCGGCGATTCTGATGGGGCTGGTCACCGCGCTGGTGGCGAGCTTGCCGGCCGGCGTGCGCGCGAACATGTCCGCTGCGGGGTCGGAGAGCACCCTGGGCGCCCTGGATCTTGCCGTCTTCGGCGTGTTGCTGCTGATCCTGCTTCAGGGCGGCTACCTCGTCTGCCGGATATCGATCAGGCTGCTGCGCTTGCGGGGCCGGTTGCGACAGGTGATGTCGAACGCCGATAGCCACCAGCTGATCTGGCTGCGCCTCGTCACAGTGCTCTTCGTCGTGAACGGCCTCATCACCCTCGCCGACAATGTCGGGGGCTTCCCGGTGCCTGAAATCGCGTTCGCCGGGTTCGGATTGGCTTTTTCCCTGGTGATGTCGGTCTGGGCCATGCGTCAGGCGCCGGCCTTTCAGCGGGATGCCGGCAGCCTGGAACGTCTGGCCGTCCCGACCGAGGACCCCCCGGAATCAGCCTCGCCCAAGTACGAGCGCTCGCGTCTCGATGATGAACGCCTGGAAAAGATCGCCGCGCGGATCGAAACCGCCTTTCGCACCCAGCGGCTCCACCTCGATGCAAACCTTTCCCTGAAAACGCTCGCCGCGGCGACCAGCGTCTCCGAGATCAACCTGTCGCAGACCTTCTCACGCCGGTTTGGCCAGACCTTCTTCGACTACGTCAATGGCTGGCGGATCGAGGAAGCCAAGGCCCTGTTGACCTCGTCAAACGACACGATCCTGGCCGTGGCGCTTGAGGCCGGCTTCAACTCCCGTTCCGCCTTCTACAACGCCTTCAATGAGGTCGCCGGCCAGACACCCTCGGCCTTTCGCGCCGCACAGGACGCCTCGACCGCCGCGCCCCGCGGTCGCAAGGACGCCATCCGGCTGTAGCGCCCTAGAACCGCGTCGCGCGTTCCGGATACTTCGGCGTGCAGGCGTTATAGAATTCGGCCATCTGGGCCATGTCCTTCGCATAGTCGCCGCTGGGCATGATCGCCGGGCCAAGCCCCACCACCTTGCGCCGGTAGTCGGCCATGCCGAACACCAGCGGCACCCCCGCCCCCAGGGCGATATAGTAGAAGCCGGTCTTCCACTGCGCAGCCTTGCCGCGCGTACCCTCCGGCGCGACGGTCAGCATGAACTCATCGCGGGCCGCAAACTCGGCCACCATGGCCTGGATCACATTGGACGACCTGGATCTGTCGATCGCGATGCCGCCCAGCTCGCGCATGATCTTGCCGAACGGCCAGCGGAACAGCGATTCCTTGGCCATGAAGCTGAGGTTCAGGTTCAGGGCGTCGACCCCGCCAATGAAATAGACGAAGTCCCAGTTGCTGGTGTGGGGCGCGGCGATCACCACCATCTTGCGGGCCGGCGCCGTGCCCTCGACCGTCCACCCCCGGAACCGGAACCAGGCGCCCAGCACCCTTTTCACCGACCGCGCGACCCAACCCAACTTCACCATCACATCGCCCGGTAAGCTCGCGACACGCCTGGCCGCCCGGTCCTGAGGATCACAGAAATCACGGCCCCTTTCGAGCGCTGATTTGCCGCCCGGGGGCCTGGCCACGCATCGGGAGATCAGCCTTGAACGACATGAGCACTTGCCTCCCCCGAGAAGCGGCGGGTCGCAGCCGGGGGCGAGCCTCACCCACGGCGCTGGTAGCCGCCATTCCCGGACCCCGCACCGGGCCTATCAGCTTGGTCGACGATCAGGTCAGGGTTCAGGGGTTGTTGCACGTCTCACCGTAGTTTCCCGCTACAGGGGTTCACGCCAAGGGGGTCACTCCAAAGGCGGCGTCACCATGGGCGACAGGCGCCATCAGCCCGCCTGCCGCGTAGTTAACCAGCATCCTGAAGAGTGTTTCCGGCGGAATCTCTGGCCACACCCCGGCCGATACGGCCTCGGCCGAATAGGACGTTGCAGCCATTCCGCAGATGAAGGTGACGAGGACAAAATCGATCCGCTTCAGCAGCACCGTTCTGGGCATGCCTGGCATCAGTTCAGTCAGGCGCTTTGCCAGGCGATCGATAGACGGTTGAAGCCGCTGCTCGATATCGACAGCGAAGCCTTCGCCTTCGCCGGTCCACATGCGACTGAGCAGTCTGATCGCTGCGCTCCCCCAGACATGCCGTTCCGGCAAGCTCGTCCAGGGCAACACGGCAGCCGTGACAGCCGATGCGACTGCAGCGAAGGTGCTGTCGGTCTCCAGGGCGCCGGAAGCCTCGGAGAGATCCCCCGGCGGTACCGCAAGCGCATCGATTATC
>NZ_JBILRO010000256.1:0-4772 GCF_044372605.1 Phenylobacterium sp. | reverse complement strand
CGTTCTGGACGGATACAAGCTGGGTCTGGGCGAGCCGATCCCGATCTCAGCCGAGCATGGCGAGGGGATGGCCGACCTCTATGGCGCCGTCGTCGGTCTGACGCTCGATCTGGAAGACGATGCCGATGAACTGTCGGGTGACGACAAGCCCGTCAGTATCGCCATTGTCGGTCGCCCGAACGCCGGGAAGTCGACGCTGGTCAACCGCCTGATTGGCGAGGACCGACTGCTGACCGGCCCGGAGGCCGGCATCACCCGCGATGCGATCCCCGTGGACTGGACCTGGGAGGATCGCGCGATCCGGCTGGTGGACACGGCGGGCCTGCGACGCAAGGCCAAGGTGCAGGCCAATCTCGAGAAGCTGTCGACCCACGACTCCATCCGGGCGATTACCTTTGCCGAGGTGGTTTTGCTGGTGATGGACGCCACCCATCCGTTCGAGACCCAGGACTTGCAGATTGCCGATCTGGTGGAGCGCGAGGGCCGGGCGCTGGTCTTCGTGCTGGCCAAGTGGGACCTCGTCGAGGATCCGCAGACCAAGCTCGCCGAGCTGATCGACGAGGCCCAGCGGCAGCTTCCCCAGGTCAAGGGTGCGCCCATCATCGCTCTGTCGGCGGAGACCGGCCGGGGCCTCGACCGGCTTATGCCGGCGGTCTTCAAGGCCCACGGCGACTGGTCCACCAAGGTGAAGACCCGCGATCTCAACGACTGGCTGAAGATGGCCGTCGAGCGCCATCCCCCTCCCGCGGTCGGCGGACGCCGGGTGAAGCCCAAATACATGGCCCAGACCAAGGCGCGACCACCGACCTTTGTGCTGTTCGCCAGCCGCGCGGACCAACTGCCGGATCACTACCGTCGCTATCTGGTGAACTCGATCCGCGAGAGTTTCGACCTGCCGGGCGTGCCGATCCGTCTGACCGTCAAGTCAAACAAGAACCCCTTCGCCGAGGGCGAGGAGAAAAGCGGTACAGGCCTGACACGTGCACGGCCTTCGGAGGCCAAGACGGGGCTTGCGGCGAAAACCCGACGCGCCGCCGCCGACCGCGCCAAGGAGGGCGCGGAGGGCAAGCCGAAGCTGTTCGGCAGGGCCAAGCCACAGGGTCCAAAGGCCAAACCCGGTAATCCTCGTGGACGTGCTGCGAAACTGATCCGGCCCGGCGTCAAGCCGAAGCGAGCGTCCCGGCCGTCTTCCAGTCCGAAAAGACCACGCTAGATTTCGGCAAGCCCAGGTCGGCCTGGGCCAGCTCCACGATCAGCGGGCCGATCTCGGAGGGATCGGGCAAGGTCTCGGGATCTTCGCCTGGCATCGCCTCGGCGCGCATACGGGTGCGCATGACGGACGGGTCAAGCAGCACGGCGCGGACGTTCGTCTGCTCCAGTTCGTCGGCCCAGGTTCGCACAAGATGCTCCAGACCGGCCTTGGTGACGCCGTAAGGGCCCCAGAAGGCCTTTGGCCGGATAGCGCGGCCGCTGGTCAGGAATATCGCCCGAGGGTGCTCAGCGGCTCGCAGAAGGGGCTCCATGCTGCGGATCAGACGATAGGAGGCGCTGAGGTTGACCGCGACCACGCGGTCCCAGTGTTGCGGCTCGATGTGACCCACCGGCGTCATCGGTCCAAGGATCGCGGCGGCATGAACCAGGATGTCCAGTCGTCCGAAGCGCTGGTGGATAGCCAGCCCTAGCTGATCAAGTCCATCGCCCTCGGCGATGTCCATGGGGACAAGAGTGGCTGGCGCTCCGGTCAGGGCGCGCACTTCATCGTCCAGGGCTTCCAGTGCGCCCGGCGTTCTGGCGACGGCGACGACGTGGGCGCCCGCAGCGGCAAGGGCGAGGGCGGCGGCGCGGCCGATGCCGCGGCTGGCGCCGGTCACGAGGGCGATGCGGTCGGAGAGAGGCAGATCAGACATGGACCGGGGTCTTAGCCGCTATCTGCGTGCGTGTCAGCGCGCGCGGCATACCGTTGAGCGATCGCGGCACAGGCCATCAGTTGAACCTGGTGAAAGATCATCAGCGGGATCAGAGCAACACCGGCGACGGCCGGCGAGAACAGCGCTGCAGCCATCGGCGCCCCGCTGGCCAGTGATTTCTTTGACCCGCAGAACACGATCGCGATTTCATCGGCCTTGTTGAAACCGAGCGCCCGGGCCAGGCAAGCCGTGATGACCAGCAGGGCGCCCAGCAGGACGACGCTCAGCAAAACCATTCGACCAATGTCGAGGCCGTCCAGCCGTGTCCAAACGCCTTCGACAACCGCCCCGGAGAAGGCGCCGTAGACCACCAGCAGGATGGAGCCGCGGTCGACCTTCGACAGGACCTTTGACTGCGCCGCGACCCAGGCCCCGATGTGGGGGCGCAGAAGCTGCCCCGCAACGAAGGGGGCCAGCAGTTGCAGGACGATAGCGCCGACAGATGCACCGCTTACGCCGCCCTGAGCCTGCAACAACACGGTCACCAGCAACGGGGTCAGGAACACGCCCAGCAGGTTCGAGGCAGAGGCTGCGGCTACGGCCGCCGGCACATTCCCCCGGGCAATTCCGACAAAGGCGATAGAGCTCTGGATCGTCGAGGGCAGACACCCGAGGAACACAATCCCGGCGGCCAGCGGGGCCGGTGTGATCCAGCCGGGCAGGGCGATCAGGCCAAGACAGAGCAAGGGAAACAGCCCGAAGGTCGAGCCCAACACCAGCAAGTGCAGCCGCCAGTGGGTCAGACCCCCGATCACCGCCTCGCGGGATAGCCGCGCGCCGTGCAGGAAAAACACCAGGGCGATCGCGGCCTTGGTGAACCACCCGAAGGCGGTCGCGAAATCACTGCGCGCTGGCAGCACCGAGGCCAGGACGGCCACGGCCAGGATGAGAACAAGATACCAGTCCAGTTTCAGGCGGGCGAACCACCCGGACCGCGCTCCGATCACGCGTCGACCAGGAACGAGAGCTGTCGCTCGACGAGTTCGTTGCGACCTTCGGCAATCTCGCGATCAAGCAAACGGGTGGGGTATTCGCCGGTGAAATAGTGGTCGGTGTACTGGGGATTTGCGGGATCGCGCACCGCGTCCATCGCCCAATAGAGCCCGTCGACCGACAGATAGCCCATTGAGTCTACGCCGAGAATCCGTGCGATCTCGTCCACGGAGTGGTTGGCCGCAAGCAGCTTGTCGCGGTCGGGCATATCGATACCGTAGTAGTCCGGCCACATGATCGGCGGAGAGGCCGAGCGGAGGTGAACCTCCTTGGCGCCGGCCTCGCGCACCATGCGGACTACGCGCACGGAATTCGTCCCGCGGACGATGGAGTCGTCCACGAGCAGTACCCGCTTTCCAGCCAGCACGGCGCGGTTGGGCGAAAGCTTCATCCGAACGCCCAGTTCGCGCTCACCCTGGGTGGGCTGGATGAAGGTGCGCCCGACATAGTGGTTGCGGATGATACCCATTTCAAACGGTACGCCCGCTTCCTGGGCGAAGCCTAGCGCCGCAGGCACGCCGCTGTCCGGAACCGGAACCACCACGTCGATGTCGGCAGGGCTTTCCTGCGCCAGCCGGCGACCCATGCGCTTGCGGACGTTGTAGACCGAGCGACCGTTCACCACGGAATCCGGGCGTGCGAAATATACGTACTCAAAGATGCAGGGTCGTGCCCGCTGGGCGGGAAAAGGCTTGAAGCTTCGGACGCCGGTTTCGTCAATGACCACCATCTCGCCGTGCTCGACATCCCGCACGAACGTGGCGCCGACCAGATCCAGAGCGCAGGTTTCGGACGCGAGCACCGACTTGCCGTCCAGGTCGCCCAACACCAGCGGGCGAATGCCGAGAGGGTCCCGAACGCCGACCAGTTTCTTGTTGGTGAGCGCAACCAGTGCATAGCCGCCCTCGATCTGCTGCAGAGCCTCGGTAAAGCGGTCAAGGAACTTTGCGCGACGCGATCGCGCGATCAGGTGAAGGATGGCCTCCGAATCCGATGTCGACTGGAAGATCGAACCCTCGGCGACCAGTTGCTCCCGCAAAGCGAGAAAGTTGGTGAGGTTACCGTTATGCGCCAGGGCAATGCCGCCCGCTTCAAGATCGGCGAACATCGGCTGGACATTGCGCAGGAAGCTGCCGCCGGCGGTGGAGTAGCGGGTATGGCCGATGGCATGATGCCCGGGCAGTCGCTTGTTGAGGTTCCCGCCGCCGAAAGCGTCCCCGACGTAGCCCATGTGGCGTTCCGTATGGAATCGCTGGCCGTCGAAACAGGCGATGCCGCAGGCTTCCTGTCCGCGATGCTGCAGGGCGTGAAGTCCGAGCGCGGTAATGCCCGACGCTTCGGCGACATCGAAAATGCCGAACACCCCGCACTCCAGGCGTGGCGTGTCATCGTCGGGGTCACGCTGCGGCTGGGCCCAATGGTCGTGGGACAGGGTCATCGTGAGCGCTCCGGGGGGGCGGCGACTGGGTTTGCTGGGGCCTCGTAGCCCTCTGTCGCGGTTCTGTCACGCGACCCGTCGCGAACGGCGCGATCAACGGCGGGTTTCATGCGACCGGCAAGGTCGAGACCCTTGGGAACGAGACTCTCGATCAGGCGGCCCATGTTGCCTGCCACGGGCCAGGTCTGCGCACCCGTAATCCACTTGGGACGCAAGTCCTGTGGCGTCGCGGCGTTGAACATCAGATAGAGCGCGCCCAGCACCATCAAACCGCGGCCGAGGCCGATCAGCAGACCAAGTGATCGGTCGAGGAAGCCCAGCATCTGTGTGCTCTGCACCTGTCGCGCGATGCCCGCGCCAATCAGGCGCAGGGC
>NZ_JBILRO010000301.1:0-3530 GCF_044372605.1 Phenylobacterium sp. | reverse complement strand
CAAGCCAGTCGGGGTCTATTGCCTCCCGGGCCATCGGGCCGAAGGCTGGCAGACCGAGAATTGCCAGAATCGCAGCGATCACGAGGGCTCCCAGAGCGAAGACCTCGCGTACCGCCCCCCGTGAAAAGCCGATGGCGGCCGAGACCGCCAGCAGCGCCAGGATGATGAAATCCAGTTGCGTCAATGGATGCTCAATCCCAATCGCCGTCGCCGATTCGCCGGATGGCATCCGCCAGCCGCCCGGCGCCCATCAGCCTCATCCCGGAGGGCGGCTCGGCGCCAGTCGGCCCCAACGCCCGCCGGAAGCCCAGTTTCGCGGCTTCCTTCAGTCGACCGTCCATACGGCTCACCGAACGAACATCGCCCGACAGGCTGATTTCGCCGAAGACCACGCAGTCCTGCGGCAAGGCCTGATCCAGAGCTGATGAGGCCAGCGCCGCCGCTGCCGCGAGATCGGCGGCTGGTTCGGATATGCGCAGCCCCCCGGCCACATTGAGGTAGACGTCCCGGTCGCCGAGGCTGAGACCGCATCGGGACTCGAGCACCGCCAGCACCATCGCCAGACGCCCGCCATCCCAGCCCACCACCGCCCGCCGCGGCGTGCCATAGGCCGATGGGGCCACAAGCGCCTGGATCTCTACAAGAACGGGCCGCGATCCTTCGATGCCCGCGAAAACCGCGGCGCCTGCGGCGCGCTCGCCAGAGGTGTTGAGGAACAGGGCGGAAGGGTTCTTGACCTCGGCCAGGCCCTGGTCGCCCATCTCGAAGACGCCAATTTCGTCAGTCGCGCCGAACCGGTTCTTGGCACCGCGCAGGATGCGGAACGGATAGCCACGCTCGCCTTCGAACGAGAACACCGCGTCGACCATATGCTCCACCACCCGCGGCCCGGCGATGGCGCCTTCCTTGGTGACATGGCCCACCAATACGACGGCCAGTCCGCGCGTCTTCGCCAGTCGCACCAGTTCCTGACAGGCGGCCCTGACCTGGGTGACCGAGCCTGGCCCCGCTTCGTGTGCGTCGCTCCACATGGTCTGAATGGAATCAATCACCACGAGATCGAAGGGCTCAGCCTTCAGACCGTCGAGGATCGCCCTCAGCGACGTTTCTGCCGCCAGTTTCACCTGTGCATCGGCAAGACCCATGCGCTGGGCGCGCGCGCGGACCTGTTCCACGGCCTCTTCGCCGGAGATATAGGCGCACCGGGCGCCGCGCCGCGCGGCGCTGGCGGCCACCTGGAGCAGCAGGGTGGATTTTCCGACCCCGGGATCGCCGCCCACCAGAATGGCCGATCCTGGAACGACACCACCGCCGCAGACCCTATCCCATTCGTCCACGCCCGTAGCGATCCGGGGCGGGGCGGGCGTGGTTTCGTCCAGTCCCTCGAAGGCCAGATGCTGCTTGCGGGTGGGTTTTGTGAGCTTCAGCGCGCCTGGCGGTCGAGCCCCCATCTCCTCGACAAGACTGTTCCAGGCGCCACAGGCCGGGCACTGGCCGGACCACCGGGTCTGGATGGCTCCGCAGGACTGACAAGCGTAGGCGGCGCCGTCGCGGGCCATGGTGTCTCCGTGATTCGAATGAGTGCCAGTCTAGCCGACCCTGAAGCGAAGGTCTGTGCGGTGGCGCACCTTCGGGCTAGTCTCTCGTCCTGGGGCCGCAATAGAACTGCCAGGGAGAGAGCCATGAGCATCGTAGAGCCCGGATCAAAGCCCGCCGGACTGTTCGCACGCGCCAAAGCCCTGATCCTGCAACCCTCCGCCACCTGGGACGAAATCGAGCGGGAGCCCGCAACGATCCAGGGCGTGTTCACCAGTTATGTGCTCCCCCTGGCCCTGATCCCGGTGATCTGCAACTTCATCGGCCAGCTGGTGTTTGGCGCCGGCATCGGGTTTGGCGGGTTCGGTGTGACCTTGCGCTTCTCGCCTGTTTATCTCGCCGTCCAGGCCGTTCTGATGCTCGCGGTCAGTTTGGGCATGGTTTTCGTGCTCGCCTACATCATCGACGCCCTCGCTCCCGGCTTCGCCGGATTCAAGGATCGTGTGCAGGCGTTCAAGGTTGCCGCCTACGCGCCGACCGCTGGATGGATCGCCGGCGTGTTTGGCTTGCTTCCGGGTCTCGGAATCCTGGCATTCGTGGGCGGGCTCTACAGCCTCTTCCTGCTCTACAAGGGCCTGCCGAAGCTGATGAAGGCGCCCCAGGAACGGGCGACAAGCTACTTTGCCGTGGTCGTTGTTGTGGCCATCGTGGTTGGTCTGATCTTCAGTGCGATCACGGGCGCCATTCTGGGTTTGAGTGGACTGTCCCGCACCCTGACGCCACCCGCGATCAGCGGTACGGTCAATATTCCGGGGCAGGGGTCAATTGATCTTGGCAAACTCGAGGCCGCTTCAAAGGCTCTTGAGGCTGCAGCAAGCCAGGCGAGCGAGGGCAACGGCCCGTCGCCCACCGATCCGGATATCCTGAAGACGTACCTTCCCGTGAATATTGCCGGTTTCACGCGCACCGAGACCAGGTCCTCGAGCGGCGGGATCGGAGGGCTTCAGGGGTCGGGGGTGGAAGGACGCTACAGCCGTGGCGACGCGAGCCTTTCGGTTGAAGTGATCGATCTGGGTTCCGCCGGCGCTCTGGCCGGCATGGCGGGAGCCTTCAACCTGAAATCATCCTCCGAGAGCGCGACCGGCTACGAGAAGGTTGGGAAGACGGACGGCCGCTTGACCCGTGAGAGCTTCGAGACCGAGGGGCGGCGGGGCGAATACAGCGTCCTGGTCGCCGACAGGTTCCTGATTCAGGCCAATGGCGCCGGCGTGGACATGAGCCAGCTGAAAGCCGCTGTCGGCGCGGTCGGGACTGATCGCCTGGAGCGCCTTGCCGCGGGCAAATGACGTACCTCAGGCGCCGATATAGATCCGCTCTGCGCGCGTGCTGAGGCGTACCAGCACCTCGTGTGCGACGGTTCCTGCGGCTGCGGCCAGGTCGTCTAGCTGGGCGTTGGCGCCGAGCAGCTCCACATGATCGCCAATTGCAAGGGGCGCATCGCCGATGTCCACCACGGTCAGATCCATGTTGACCACCAGCAGCGGGCGAGGCGCTCCGGCGGCCCAGGCCATTCCACGCCCCATGGCCGCGCGGATCACGCCGTCGGCATACCCTGCGGCGATGACGGCGACGCGCATGTCGCCGGGCGCCGTGAAACTCTCGCCATAGCCTACCCGGTCGCCTGCCTGCAGATGGCGAATGTCCAGAATGGGCGCCGTCAGCGTGGCGACCGCCCTCAGGCGCGGGTCAGGCCGCTCTTCCGGGCCGCCGCCGTAGAGGCTGATCCCGGCCCGCACCAGATCATAGGTATACTCCGCGCCGAGGAAGCCCCCGGCCGAAGCGGCGAGGCTGGCGCGGACGGTCGGAAAACCATTTCGAATGTGCTGGAAGCGCTCGAGTTGTTGTGTGTTCCGGGGCTCGGTCGGGTCGGTGGCGGACCCCAGATGACTCATCACGAGGGCGATGTTGAGGTATCTCATTGTCTGGTGATCCGA
>NZ_JBILRO010000156.1:0-8344 GCF_044372605.1 Phenylobacterium sp. | reverse complement strand
TGGCCGGCCCGCCGAATCGCGGCCTCGGAGATTTCGCTGGCGTGGGCGTACCCGGCCGTCTCGCCGGCCACCACGCGCAGCCCGAAGCCCTCGGTGGCGTCATAGGCTGCGGATTTCAGCCGCCCGTCGTCGAACAGGAATGATTCGCTCTCGGAACGCTCGACGAACAGTTCTCCGTCATCGGCGCCCACCAGCGCTTCCTGGAGGATCTCGCGGGCGCGGTCGGGGTCGACGCCAGCGGCGTCCAGGATCGATGGGGCAGGGCTGGGAGCGTTCATGCAGGGCAAGATAGGGATTGTCCGGCCCAGCGTCACCCTCTGATGCCCACCGCTGCACGCTCCCGGCTCCAGCGCGCCCCTGAGAGCCCTTGCTGTCCCCCGTTCCGGCGAACATGGCTCTTCAATCCGCTTGCGAGCTTCGCCTGCCCCGGCTTTGCGACGGCAGAATGGCGATCATCGCAATCTGTCGCCACCTTGGGGCCCTAGACGCCTTGGCAAGCCCAAGCGATGCGCGTATGCACCGCCGCTGAAGGGGCCGAATGAACGCTGCGCCAGCGTGTCGCTACGTCGCCTTCCGAAGTCGGTGGTGGTCTCTCGCCCATCCTGCGGGACGCCGCCGGCCAGCCAGACCGAGGGGACATGAAGTCGAGTTTTCACGGAATGCGGACGCGGGCGGCAGGCCTGCTCGCAAGCGCCGGAGCACTATTCTGGAGCACATCGGCCTGGGCTGCTGACCGGATGGGCGAGCCGACGCCGGGCGGCATAGCGCTTCAACCGGGCGTAACGCCTCTGAGGATCCAGGCCATCTTTTTCCACGATTGGATCCTGCTGCCGATCATCACGGTCATCACGTTGTTCGTGCTGGCGCTGCTGGTCTGGGTGGTCGTGCGCTACAACAGGCGCGCCAATCCGGTGCCGGCGAAGTGGAGCCACAATACCCCGCTTGAGGTAGCGTGGACGCTGGGTCCGGTGCTGATCCTTGTGGTGATCTCGATCTTCTCGTTCCGGCTTCTGTTCGACTACAACGACATGCCCAAGCCCGACGTGACCATCAAGGCCACCGGGTATCAGTGGTACTGGGGCTATGAGTACCCCGACCAGAAGGTGGGCGAGTTCATTTCCAACATGCTGCCCGAGGATAAGGCCGTTGCGAAAAACGTGCCCTACCGGCTGGCGGTGACCGAGCCTCTGGTGGTGCCGGTGAACAAGGTGGTGCGGGTCCAGGTGACCGGCGCCGACGTGATCCACGCCTTCGCGGTGCCGTCGTTTGGCATCATTGCCGACGCCGTGCCCGGACGTCTGAACGAAACCTGGTTCAAGGCCAATCGCATCGGCGTCTATTACGGAAACTGCCGTGAGCTGTGCGGCATCGATCACGCCTTCATGCCCATCGAGGTTCGCGTGGTCAGCCAGGCCGACTTCGACGCCTGGGTGGCCACGAAGGGCGGCTCAGTCGCCGGCGCTGCGCCTGCGGCCGCTGTCGCCGCCCCGGCCGCAACGGACGCCGCCGTCCCGACGGCCGCAACGGCGCCTGCCGTAGCCCCCGCAACCGCGGCGCCTGCCGTCGCAACACCGCCAGCGCCTTCGGCGCCGGCCGCCAAGTAAATCGTAGGATCGCGTCAGATGGCACAAGCCGCCGCATACGGACACGAGGACGAACACGGCAACCACATGCCGGGGTTCTTCACCCGCTGGTTCTTCTCCACGAACCACAAGGATATCGGCACCCTCTACATCCTGTTCGCCATCATGGCGGGCCTGGTGGGTGGCGCACTTTCCGGCCTCATCCGCTGGGAACTGTACGAGCCGGGTATCCAGGTATTCCGTGAAGGCTCATGGCTGGCTGCGACGGGCCTCATCGAGCCGTCCAAGCACGGCTACAACGTCGTCGTCACCGGCCACGCGCTGATCATGATCTTCTTCATGGTCATGCCCGCCATGATCGGCGGGTTTGGCAACTGGTTCGTGCCGCTGATGATCGGCGCGCCGGACATGGCCTTCCCGCGGATGAACAACATTTCGTTCTGGCTGCTGATAGCGGCCTGGGTGCTGCTGGTGGTGTCGATGTTTGTCGACGGCGGACCCGGCAAGGGGTTCGGCGGCGGCTGGACGCTCTATCCGCCGCTCTCGACGTCCGGCCATACCGGGCCTGCAATGGACGTCGCGATCCTGTCGGTGCACCTGGCCGGCGCCAGCTCCATTCTCGGCGCCATCAACTTCATCACCACCATCTTCAACATGCGCGCGCCGGGCATGACCCTGCACCGCATGCCGCTGTTCGTGTGGTCGATCCTGGTGACCGTGTTCCTGCTGCTGCTCTCGCTGCCCGTTCTGGCCGGCGCGATCACCATGCTGCTCACCGACCGCAACTTTAACACCCACTTCTTCGACGCCGCCGGCGGCGGCGATCCGGTCATGTTCCAGCACCTGTTCTGGTTCTTTGGTCACCCGGAAGTGTACATCCTGATCCTGCCCGCCTTCGGCATGATCAGCCACATCGTCGCAACCTTCTCGCGCAAGCCGGTCTTCGGCTATCTGGCCATGGCCTACGCCATGGTGGCCATCGGCTTCGTCGGCTTCATCGTGTGGGCCCACCACATGTATACTGCGGGCATGGGCATCGAGCTGCGGGCCTATTTCGTGGCCGCCACCATGGTCATCGCCGTGCCCACGGGCGTGAAGGTGTTCTCATGGATCGCTACGATGTGGGGCGGGTCCATCGACTTCAAGACGCCCATGCTGTGGGCGATCGGCTTCATCTTCCTGTTCACGGTAGGCGGGGTGACCGGCGTGGTGCTCGCCAACGCCGGCATCGACTACAGCCTGCACGACACCTACTACGTGGTCGCCCACTTCCACTACGTGCTCAGCCTGGGCGCTGTGTTCGGGATCTTCGCCGGCTTCTACTACTGGTACGAGAAGATGTGGGGCGTGAAGTACAACGAGTTCCTCGGCGCCGCCCACTTCTGGATAACCTTCGTTGGCGTGAACCTGATCTTCTTCCCGCAGCACTTCCTGGGCCTCCAGGGCATGCCGCGCCGCTACGTCGATTATCCCACTGCATTCGAGTACTGGAACCGGATTTCGACGTACGGCTACATGATCACTGCCGCAGGTGTCGGGGTGTTCCTGATCATTCTGGCCGAGTCGGCGATCCGTCGCCGCAAGGCCGAGGCCAACCCCTGGGGTGAAGGCGCCACGACGCTGGAGTGGACGCTGTCCTCGCCGCCGCCGTTCCACCAGTTCAACGAACTGCCGGTGATCAAGCCCGACGCCCACCACTAGGTCGGTCTTCGGTCCAGAACAAATATTTGGGGGCGCGGTCCGGTTCGGGGCGCGCCCCTGACTTTTTCCGAGTATAGGCATCGCCATGTCCGAGGCCCTGAGCTCTACGAAAGCGCCTGCGCGCTGGCAGGATTTCTTCCAGCTGCTGAAACCTCGCGTGATGTCGCTGGTGGTGTTCACCGCGCTCACCGGGCTGGTCTGCGCGGGTCAGCCCATCAATCCGGTGCTGGGCGCGGTGGCGATCCTTTGCATCGCGGTGGGAGCCGGCGCCTCTGCGTCGCTCAACATGTGGTACGACGCCGACATCGACGCCAAGATGCGCCGCACGCGCGGGCGGCCGGTGCCGTCGGGCAAGGTCCAGGGCGCTGACGCCGTGGCGCTGGGCGTGGTGCTGTCTCTATTCTCGGTCATGCTCATGGGCATGGCGCTGAACTGGCTGGCGGCCGGCCTGCTGGCCTTCACCATTTTCTTCTACGCCGTGGTCTACACCATGTGGCTGAAGCGCTCGACAGCGCAGAACATCGTCATCGGCGGGCTGGCCGGTGCCTTGCCGCCGGTAATCGGATGGGCCGCGGTCACCGGCACCGCGCCACCCAACGCCTGGCTGCTGTGCGCCATCATCTTCATGTGGACACCCCCCCACTTCTGGGCGCTCTCGCTCTACACGTCGGAGGACTATGAAAAGGCCGGGGTACCGATGATGCCGGTCGTCAAGGGTCCTGCCTCCACGCGCAAGCAGATCCTGATCTACAGCGTCCTGCTGATCCCCTTCTGCGTGGCGCCGGCGTTCACTGGCCTGGGCGGGATGGCCTATCTCGCCGTCTCGGGACTAGGCGGCGCAGTATTCCTGCTCCTGGCGTGGCGCCTGTTCCGCAGCCAGGCCGGAGACGCCGCCGATCCGCGCAATACCGATGGCCTCTATGATGTGCGGGCCGGCGCCCGCGACGCACGCAATCTTTTCGCCTTCTCCATCTTGTACCTGACCCTCCTGTTCGCCACCTTGCTGGTCGAGCACCTTATGGGCCTCAAGCCCCTGGAATGGATGTCATGAAGCGGCCGGTCCGTGAGGACGACACTTTCGCCAGGGCCCGCCGGGGCCGGAACATCGCGATCGCGGTGGGGTTGGTGTTGTTTGTGGCGCTGGTCTACGTCGTCACCGTCATAAAAATGGGCGCCAATGTCCTCGACCGCGCACTCTGATCCTGATCGCCAGCGTAACGTCCGCGTTGCGGTCATCTGCGCGACGGCCTTCTTCGGCATGATCGGGGCGGCCTATGCCTCGGTGCCGCTCTACAAGCTGTTCTGCCAGGTGACGGGGTTTGATGGCACTGTGCGCCGGGCGGATGCCGCGCCGGACACCATCCTCGGCAAGACCATGACCGTGCGGTTCGACGCCAACACGCGGAACCTGCCGTTCACGTTCACCTCCGAACAGACCTCCCAGAGCGTCCGGATCGGTGAGACGAAGCTGGCCTTCTTCAAGGTCACCAACAACTCCAACCGGCCGGTGACGGCGCGCGCCATCTACAATGTGGTGCCCGAGCAGGCCGGCGCCTATTTCCGCAAGCTGCAGTGCTTCTGCTTCGAGGATCAAACCATCGCCGCCGGCGCCACCGTGGAAATGCCGGTGCTCTATTTCATTGATCCCGAGTACGCCGACGATATGAACACCAAGAGCAAGCCCGAGGTCACGCTCAGCTACACGTTCTTCCCGTCCACCGAAGCCGTCCAGGCCGAAGCGCCCAAGCCCGACAAGAAGGGCTGAAACCCGCCTTTCCCCCTTGGCGAACCGCTCGGCGCGGGGCTATAGCGTGACGCAAGTTTGGCTGCGCGCGGCTCCGGTTGCGCGCCCGACATTCTACGAGGGGATCTGAGCGCAATGGCCGCAGGCGTAAAGCACGACTACCACCTGGTGGATCCCAGCCCCTATCCGTTGATCGGCTCGATCGCCGCGACGGTCATGGCTCTGGGCGGCGTGGTGTGGATGAAGGGCCTGTTCGGCCTTCCCGAAGGTACGTCGTGGCTATTCTATGCTGGCCTGGCGGGCGTGCTCTACACCATGGCCGGCTGGTGGGCCGACGTAATCAAGGAAGCCAATCGCGGCGATCATACCCCGGTGGTTTCGATCGGGCTCCGCTATGGCATGGTCCTGTTCATCGCCTCGGAAGTCATGTTCTTCGTGGCCTGGTTCTGGATCTTCTTCGAGGCGGCGCTGTTCCATGGCAACCGCACTCTGGGTTCGATCGAGGAGGTTCAGGCTGCGTGGGCCACCTTCCCGCCCAAGGGCATCGAGACCATCCCGGCGTTCGAACTGCCGCTGGTCAACACCCTCACCCTGCTGCTCTCGGGCACCACCGTCACCTGGGCGCACCACGCCCTGCAGGTGGGTGACCGCAAGAGCGCCAAGACCGGCCTGATCCTGACCGTGATTCTGGGCGCGATCTTCACCGCCATCCAGGCCTACGAGTATCACCACATCCTTTCTCACAACTACTTCTTCGGCGGCGAAGGTCAGGAGAACTCGGGCCTCTATGGGTCTTCCTTCTTCATGGCGACCGGCTTCCATGGCTTCCACGTGCTGATCGGCACCATCTTCCTGGTGGTCTGCCTGGTGCGTCTGATGGGCAAGGGCTTCACGCCCCAGCAACACTTCGGCTTCGAGGCGGCGGCCTGGTACTGGCACTTCGTTGACGTGGTGTGGCTGTTCCTGTTCGCCTTCATCTACGTGGTCTTCAGCGGAGCGGGCCATTAGGCCGACCCATTGAGCAAGCCCCAGCCGCTGCTGGCGGGTCTCGCAGGACGCTGTCCCGCCTGCGGCGAGGGATATCTGTTCGATGGGTTCCTGAAGGTCTCACCCTCATGCGAGGCGTGCGGCGCTGATTTCGCCAAGGCCGATTCGGGCGACGGGCCGGCGGTTTTCGTGATCCTGATCGCGGGGTTCATCGTGGCGTTCGCCGCCGTCTTCACCGAGTTCCGGTTCCGCCCGCCGATCTGGCTTCATCTTGTGCTCTGGCTGCCCGGAACCCTTATCCTGTCGCTCGCGTTGATGCGTCCGCTGAAGGGCGTAATGCTGGCGGCACAGTTCATGAACAAGGCTGCCGAGGCGCGCAGTGACGACTGAAAATCCCGCGATCCCCCGACGGCGGTTTCCGCTGGGCCTCACCCTGTCGGTGGCGGTGGCGTTTGCAATCCTGGTCGGGCTCGGAACCTGGCAGTTCCAGCGCCTGCAATGGAAAGAGCTGCTGCTGGCCCGGATCGCCGCCCTGCAGGTCGCACCCGCCCAACCTGTCCTCCCGGTGCTGGCGCGGATAGCCGAAGGCGACGACGCCGATTTCACGCGCGTCAAACTGGACTGCCCGGGCCTGTCAAAGGCGCCTTACGTGGAGCTCTATTCCCTGCGCGACGGGCAGGCGGGGGTGCGTCTGATGTCAGCCTGCCGGTTGGATGGCGCGCCCTATGGCTCCATCCTGGTGGATCGCGGCTTCGTGTCCGACAGCATATCCGCCCGACCGCCCGTCGATGCCTCGGACCAGACAGTGCTGAAACTGGTGGGTGTGTTGCGCCAGCCCGAAGCCGGCAACCGGTTCTCGCCCCCCAATACCGCCCAGCGCTGGTATACCCGCGACCTTGCCAGCATGGCCGCTGCGCTGAAGGCTCCCAAGCCCGCGCCTCTCGTGCTGATGGCCGAGACCGCCTCCAACCCGGACTGGAAATCGCTGATCCCCGCGCCAATCCCGGCAGACATTGCGAATCGCCATCTGGAGTACGCGCTCACCTGGTACGGCCTTGCCGCCGCCTTGCTCGGCGTATATGCCGCCATGCTCTTTCGCAGGCGAGTTTCCTGATGCGCTACATTTCGACCCGGGGGGAGTCATCTGCGGTCGGATTCACCGAAGCCGTGCTCGGCGGTCTGGCCCCCGACGGTGGTCTCTACGTGCCCGAGGCCTGGCCTGCGCTGGCCCGCGACCGGATCGCTGCGTTTGCCGGCATGTCCTACGCCCAGGTCGCCGCCGAGGTGTTGGGCGCCTTCGCCGGCGACGAGATCACGCCCGCTGAAATGCTGGCCATGTGCGAGGAGGCTTACGCCAGCTTCAGCCACAGGGCCGTCGTTCCCATGGTGCAGATCGGACCCCAGACCTTCATCGCTGAACTGTTCCACGGCCCCAGCCTCGCCTTCAAGGACGTGGCGATGCAGATCCTGGCGCGCCTCTACGATCACTTCCTGGGCCGGCAGGGTCGCAAGCAGACGATCCTGTGCGCCACCTCCGGTGATACCGGCGGCGCGGCGGTGGAGGCCTTCCGGGGTGCGAAGAACGTCAAGGTCGTAGTGATGTTTCCCGAGGGTCGGATCTCGGAGGTCCAGCGGCGTTTTATGACGACCGCAGAAGAGAGCAACATCGCCTGCGTGGCGGTAAACGGCACGTTCGACGATTGCCAGGCCATCCTGAAGGACGCCTTCCAGGACCGCGTTCTGCGCCAGTCGGTGGATCTCGCCGCCGTGAACTCGATCAACTTCGCCCGGATCGCAGCCCAGTCAGTCTACTACTTCACGACAGCCGCGGCGCTTGGCGCGCCTGATCGACCGGTCAATTTCGTGGTGCCGTCGGGCAATTTCGGCAATGCGTTTGCGGGCTATGTGGCGAGGCGGCTTGGCCTGCCGGTCAAGCGGATCGTGGTGGCCACCAACTCCAACGATATCCTGGCGAGGGCCTTCACCACGGGACGCTACACACGCGGCGCCGTTCAGCTCACGCTGTCGCCGGCCATGGATATCCAGTCGGCGTCCAACTTCGAGCGGCTCTACTTCGAGGCCGTCCACCGCGAGTCGGTGGAGACCGCCCGCGCCTTCGAGGCGTTCCGGACCTCCGGCGTGATCGATATCCCGCCGGGCGCGCTCAGTTACATGCAGGACATCTTCTCCGGCATAGCGATTGGCGAGGATGAAACCAACCGTACCATCGTCTCCACCCTCAACGAGACCAGTGAGCTGATTGATCCGCACACGGCGGTGGCTGTGGCGGCCCTTCGCCATGTGGACCTCGAGGGGCCCACCGTGGTGA
>NZ_JBILRO010000155.1:0-8348 GCF_044372605.1 Phenylobacterium sp. | reverse complement strand
TATGCCGGTCTATGACAAGCCGATGATCTACTATCCCCTTTCGGTGCTGTTTCTGGCCGGGGTGCGCGAGATCCTGATCATCACGACGGCCGAGGACCAGGCCGGCTTCATCCGCCTGCTGGGCGATGGGTCGCGGTTCGGCGTGAAGTTTGAGTACGTCATCCAGCCAACACCGGGTGGCCTGGCGGAGGCCTATCTGCTGGGCGAGGATTTCATCGGTGGCGAGCCCAGCGTGCTGATCCTGGGCGACAATATCTTCTTCGGTCAGAATTTCGTGCAGATGCTGAAGTCCGCCGACGCGCGCAAGGGCGGCGCGACGGTGTTTGGCTATCCGGTGCACGATCCCGAGCGCTATGGGGTGGTCGAGATGTCACCGGACAACCGGGCTCTGTCCATCGAGGAGAAGCCCGCGAAGCCCAAGTCGAACCTCGCGGTGACCGGCCTCTATTTCTACGACGGTCGCGCCAGCGAAATGGCCAAGACGCTCGAGCGCTCGGCCCGCGGCGAACTCGAGATCACAGCGCTCAATGATCTCTACCTCAAGCAAGGCGAGCTCCACGTGGAGATGCTGGGTCGAGGCTTCGCCTGGGAAGACGCCGGAACCCACGACAGCCTGATCCAGGCCGGTGAGTTGATCCGCACCTTCGAACAGCGCCAGGGCCTCAGGATCGGCTGCCTGGAGGAGATCGCCTTCCAGAACGGCTGGATCGATCAGGCTGAGTTGGTCAAGCAGGCGGAGTTTCAAGGCAAGAGTGAATACGGGAAGTACCTGCGTAGTCTAGCTAACTGAGCCTTGGGGGTCGCGAGACTGTCGTTCCGTTGAACGACATCAGCATCTCGTGTCTGCGAACGCCGATGCAGCATGGGCATGCGTGGCCTTGTAGAGCGTTGAGCGCCACCTAGCACTCTGAGGCCGTCACCCCACGAAAACGCTGCTCCCCAGCAGCCCGCTCATCGAAACCCCCACCAGCACTACCGAACCGGCGCTCATGGTGATTACGGTGTCTGCGCCGACCTGGGCCATGGTGTAGGTCGTTCCGGGCTCCAGCTGCACCCGGTCGCCCTGGGCCACGCTGAAGTCAAGCACGCGGTCGACCCCTGCCTGGCTGAAGGAATAGAAGATGTCGGCGCCCGCGCCGCCGGTCATGGTGTCGTCGCCACGGTCACCGGAGACGAAATCGTTGCCGCCGCCGCCGCTCAGGGAATCGTTCTGCTGGCCGCCGCGGATGGTGTCTGCGCCGTTGCCGCCATCGCAGGTGTCGTCGCCGAGATTGCCATAGACCAGATCGCCGCCGTCCTCGCCGAACAACAGGTCATTGTCCTTGCCGCCCACCACCCAGTCATCGCCCGGTCCGCCGGCGGCGGTGTCATTGCCCATATTGCCGTTGATGTCGTCGAAGTTGACGCCGCCCACGATGGTGTCGGCACCGTCGTCGCCGCGGAGATAGTTGGCGCCGCCTGAGTCGACGATGGTGTCGTCGCCCTGTCCGCCAAAGACCTGGTCATCGCCTTCGCCGCCGTCGGCGAAATCTGCGCCGGAGCCGGTGTTCAGCGTATCGGCGCCGGCGAACCCGCGCACGCGGTCGTCGAGACCGGATCCGGTGATCGAGTCGGCGCCGGCAAAAATCCCGGCCTTGACCGAGGCATTGTCTCCGGCCAGCACCCAGCCTCTGAAGGTGGAGGCCGACAGGTTGAGGCCGGAGATGTCGTAGGCCAGGCCTGCGTCAGTGGCGATGACAATCCTGTTGATCGTGCCCGCACTGGGCGGCCCCCCTCCGGAGAACTGAAAACCGACGCCGAAGAACTGGCTGATCACGCTGCCGACGCGGATTTCCTGAGAGGTGGCCGTCGAGGAGGTGACCTGACCAATTGCCAGGGGTCCCAGATCCAGAAGATCGAAATCGATGCCGGAGACTCCAGCGACAAATGTGGCCATGACCGCCTCCTGATCCGGCGATGTTACCGGTTTCGCCCGCGCACTCAATGGCACGACGTGCGACGGACAATCCGTCGGACTTCGTGAAAGAAGTGTACACCAGAAGCTGTCATGTTTGCGGCGGTAGACTTTCAAGTCGCATCTAGCCAAGCTTACGATGGACGAGGACCCTGGAGTGAGGAACTCAATGCCACGCAATCCGGCGCGATGGTTCGCCGTACTCGTCTTGATGACCCTCGCGGCCTGCAGTGGCGCCAGAGGAACCGGCGGAGCCGCGGGCGGAGCCCCGATCACGGCGGCTGAGGCTTCCCGGTTTCTGGCGCAGGCCTCATTCGGGCCGACCGATAGCTCGATCAGCGAGGTTCGGGCCAGCGGCTACTCCCAGTGGATCGATCAGCAAATGATCGCGCCGCAATCGACAACCCACGTGGAGGATCTGAACGCGCGCTTCGAGGCCCTGAGGGCGACGAACCCGAACGGGTCCCTGAATCCATCAGACTTCTATTGGACCTTCTGGGAACACGCCGCGACGGACCAGGACCAGCTCCGGGAGCGCATGAAACTGGCGCTATCGGAGATATTTGTGATCTCGCTCACCGACACCAACGTCGGAACCCTGGGCGCCGGATCCTACTATGACATGCTGGGGGCCAACGCCTTCGGGAACTTCCGCACGCTGCTGGAGCAGGTGACCCTGCATCCGATGATGGGCGTCTATCTGACCTGGCTGGGCAATCAGAAGGAAGATCCCGTCACCGGGCGCAGTCCGGACGAGAACTATGCGCGCGAAGTCATGCAGCTGATGACCATCGGCGTGGTTCAGCTGAACCAGGATGGAACCGCGAAGCTGGATGGGCTCGGCCGCACGATCCCCACCTACACGACGGATGACATCGCGGGCCTCGCCAAGGTGTTCACCGGCTACAGCTACTATTCGCCGAACCCCAGCTCGAACACCTTCCTTGGGCGTAACAGGGCGCCGGACGCGACAACCAGGTCCATGATCGCCTACCCGGCCTTTCATTCCCTCAGCGCCAAGACCTTCCTGGGCGTCAGCATCCCGGCATCCAACGTCGCCAACCCATCGGGTGATCTGCAGATTGCCCTCGACACCCTGTTCAACCACCCGAACGTAGGGCCATTCATCTCGAAGCAGCTGATCCAGCGGCTGGTGACCAGCAATCCGACCCCCGCCTACGTCAGCCGTGTGGCCGGGGTGTTCAACAACAATGGACGTGGCGTTCGCGGCGACATGAGCGCTGTCGTCCGGGCGATCCTGCTCGACACCGAGGCGCGAACCATCGCTTCAGGGTCGGGGGGCGGAAAAATTCGCGAGCCGATCATCCGGATGGCCAACTGGATGCGGGCTTTCAAGGTGACGTCCGATACTGGCGAATGGAGGATCGGCTCCACCAGCGCCAACACCTCGCTGGGTCAGACCGCCCTGACCGCGCCTTCGGTCTTCAACTTCTTCCGGCCAGGCTATACGCCGCCAAACACTCGCGTGGGGGCGGCGGGCCTGGTCTCTCCGGAGTTCCAGATCGTCGATGAGGTGACGGTCTCAGGTTATCTGAACACAATGCAGACGACGATCGACGCCGGCATCGGCGCCGCCGCCAACGGCCTGCGCGATGTTCGCAGTACCTATGCCTCCGAGATCGCCATCGCCAACGACGCCAACGCCCTGGTGGATCGGGTCAATCTTCTGCTGCTGAACGGGCAGATGTCGTCCACCTTGAGGACGCGCATCGTGGACTCGGTAAACTCGGTGGCGATCCCGGCGACGGGTGTGCAGACCACGGCGCTGACAAATCGCGTCAAGCTGGCGATTTACATGACGATGGGCTCCTCCGAATACATGGTGCAGCGATGAGCAACAGCATGGACCGCCGCCATCTGCTGCGCCTGGGCGGGGCGATGTCGGTATTGGGCGCGGGCGCACCGTTCGCGCTGCAACTGGCGGCCGCCGGATCCGCGGCCGGGCAATCGGCGCCCGACTACAAGGCCCTGGTCTGCATCTTTCTGTTCGGCGGTAATGATGCGCACAACACCGTTCTGGCCACGGACACCGACACCTGGGGCCGCTATTTCGCGACGCGCAACACGGGCGCTGACCCCATCGCCTTGATGCCTCCGGGTACGCCGCCGGTGGCGGTCGGACAGACCAGCTCCCTCACAGGGCGTGTGGCGGCGGCCAATACGCCCGAGGCCTGGGGCGGGGTCCTTCCGATCACCCCGATTACCAGTCAGCCGATCCCGGCCGGCACCAACGCCTCGGCGCGGACCTTTGCGCTGCATCCGTTCATGGGGCCGCTGCAGTCCCTGTTCAGCCAGGGCCGGCTGGCGATCCTGGCCAATGTCGGAACGCTGATCCAGCCGACAACCAAGACCCAGTATCAGGCGCGCTCGGTCCCCCTGCCGACCAGCCTGTTTTCGCACAATGACCAGCAGTCCACCTGGCAGGCGCTGTCCACCGAGGGCGCGCGCACGGGCTGGGGGGGGAAGTTCGCCGACCTCGTGGCTGGCATGAACGGCGGCAACACCCTGTTCACGGCGGTCTCAACCGCCGGGAACGCGGTTTTCCTGTCGGGGCAATCGGTGGTTCAGTACCAACTCTCGACCGGCGCCCAGCCGGCGGTGGTCATCACCGGACAGTCGGGGAACACGCTGTTCGGATCATCGCTCGCGCCGTCGCGAGTGCGCGACCTGATCACCGACACCAACCTGACCAACAATTTTGCGGCGGACTATTCGACCGTAGTGGCGCGGTCGATCACGGCGTCCAGCACGATCAACGGTGCCTTTACCCAGGGCGCGGTGACCGGCGTCCAGGCGGCCCCTGCCTACACCAACCCGATCAGCGGCCAGACCGAGGCCAACAGTCTGGCGCTTCAGCTACAAACGGTCGCGCGGATGATCGCCGCTGGCCCGGGACTTGGGGTCAGGCGCCAGGTGTTCTTTGTGAGCCTCGGCGGCTGGGACACACACGATTTCCAGAACACCACCCAGCCAAATCTGCTGGCAAAGGTTGCGCATGCGATGGCGTATTTTGACACGGCGCTGTCCAACGTGGGCGGTATCGACCGTCGTGCGCAGGTGACGACGTTCACCGCCTCTGATTTCTCGCGGACCATCACCACAAACGGCGACGGCACTGACCATGCCTGGGGTGGCCACCATTTCATCATGGGCGGGGCCGTGAAAGGGCGGGACATCTATGGCCAGTTCCCGACCATCGGCCCGGATGTCGGCGGCTTCAACAATCCGGACAATATTTCCGGCTACCAGATCCCGACGACATCGGTGGACCAGTATGGTGCGACACTGGGGCGCTGGTTCGGGGTGTCAGAAACCGACCTCGATCTGATCTTCCCGCGTCTGAGCGGTTTCCGAAGCCGGAACCTCGGATTTCTTTAGGACCTCGGACGAAGGCCGATCCAGGCTTCGCGAACCGTCGCCAGCCGGGGTTGGTCCATGGTCTCCAGTTCGTGGCGCATCTCGAACGAAAGTCCGGCCAGGTCGCCGCGCCGCCACTTCAGGACCACCTCAAAGGCGACGCCTGTCTGGTGCATTAACAGGATGAAGCGAGGCGGCAGCTTGTAGAGCGACGAGACGTGGATCTTGGCGCCGCTGGCGCTGAGATCGCGCAACTCGCAGTCCGCCCACATCGCAAGCTTGTCGCCAAAATAGGCGCGAACGGGCTGCCGCACCGATTCACGCGGGTCGACCCGCCGTTCGACGTAAACTGACGCCAATCTGCCCATACCTTCTGCCCCCCACAGGAATTGCCGCGTGTGATGAAATCACATCCGGCGCAAGCGCAATCAGCGCCTTCAAGCTTCCTCATGCCATGGAAAGATTTGTACTTTGTTTAGAGCGCGGCGGCTTTCGATAGCGGCTGCCGTGCGCCGCGTGGCCGGAAATGGACCTGACTGACCCGCCGGGCGCCGCCTGTCCGATCCAGCTGGACGACCACATCGATCACCCGCGAGACATAGGTCTGCACCTTGTCCCAACCCAGGTCTATTCCGGACGTCAGCGACAGCAGGGCGATCTGGTCCAGCGCACCGGCCGGACTGTCGGCATGCACGGTCGTGAGCGATCCGGGATGGCCGCTGTTGACAGCGCGCAGGAACGCGAAGGCCTCGCGGCCGCGCAGTTCGCCAAGCAGGATGCGATCCGGGCGTAGTCGAAGGGCGGCAGCCAGCAGCGCATCGGCGTCGACACGGGCTTCGCCTAGATCGCCGCGGACGGCAACCAATCCCACGCTGTTGGGGTGGTCCAGCCGGACCTCCGGAGCGTCCTCGATCACCACCAGTCGTTCTGCGCGGTCTATCTCCTTGACCAGGGCGTTCAGCAAGGTGGTCTTGCCGCTGCCGGTGCCGCCGGAGATGACGATGGTCTTACGCAGGCGCACGGCGCGCTGGAGGAAGGCCGCCAGGTCGCCGGTTTCGAGCAGGGTTTCCAGTTCGGCGTCTGCCTGGGCTTCCTGGACCGGATCGGCGCGGGCGGCTACGTCGAACAGGCCGTCGCGCGCAAGGTCGGTGACGCTGAGATCCGAGATCAGGTGCTTTCTGACCGCAAGAGCCAGGCCGCCCCGTGTGGCCGGGGGCGACACCACCTGTACGCGGCTGCCGTCGGGCAGGGTGGCCGATAGCAGGGGTTGTTCCCGATTGACGCCCTGATGGCTGGCTGCCGCGATCTGCCGGGCCAGGCGCTGCAGGGCCACCTCGGTGAGCTCGTCAGCGGGTTCCCGACACATCGGCCCCGAGGTCGTCTCGACCCAGACCTCGCCCGGACGATTTATCAGAACATCGGTGACGTCAGGCCGTGAAAGCCAGGGTGCGAGCGGGGCCAGATAGGCGCTGAGATAGACGTTCGCGGTCAACGGACGACCGCGGAGAAGTCCAGGTCCCGGGCCACCGAGACCTGCACGGGCACGCCCTGAGCGACCTTGATGGTGTCGGGGATGTCGATCTGTTTTTGAAGGGCGATGGAGGCGACCTGGTTCGCCTGGGTAGCTGAGCCGATGACCAGGGTGGTGTTATTGCCCCCGGAGCCATTGGCCAGAGCGGTGGTCCCGGCCGAGATCACCGACAACAGGATGGCTGACCCGAACCGCTTGAAGAAGTGACTGTCGACTTCGCCTTCGAGCCCGCCGCGGCCCAGTCGATCGGTCGCCGGGGAGCCAACGTCAATGCTCACGCCTGTGGGCGTGATGATCCGGGTCCAGACGACGAAAGCCCGTGTCTGGCCGACAGCCGCAGCGCTCTTGTACTGACCGATCAGCTTGGAGCCGCGCGGCACCAGGACCCGGCTTCCGTCGAAGCTGCGGACGTCACGGCTGACCACGGCGCGGACCGAGCCAGGCAAATCGGAATTGATGGCGGTCTCCAGCACGGCGGCGATGATCGCGCCCTGGGGAATGGTGCGGCCAAGGTCGCGCATCTGGCTGGCCCGGGCGGTGTCAGATGTGCCGCCGGCGACGCGGGCAGAAAAGCGTTCTTCTGCGGATTGGCGCGTATCGTTTGCGGGACCGGCCGGAACGCCAGCCCCTGCGACGGCAGCCGCCTGCGCAACCTGGGTGGCGGCAGCGTCGGCTGGAGCGCTGAAGTCCACCACCAGCGCCGGCGCCCGCCAATGTGCTTCGGCCGGATTGACCGGTGGGGTGACGGCGGACTGGGTGAAGGGCGGCGCCGTAGGCGCGGCCTGCGGCGGCGGCGGCGGCGGTGCGGCGGGCGGGGCAGGGTTGGGCGTGGCCGCCGGCTGGGGTGAAACCGGCGCCTGGGCGCGCGCCTCGCGACCACTGCTCAGGCCGTTGAAAACCAGAAGGCCCAGCACGCCGGCGCCGGCCACGCCGGCCCACACCGTCAGTGGAGATTGCGGCTGCCGCACACGCGGCTTCGATGCCTCGCCGTGAGCGAAGACGGGGCTGAGCGCCGCTTGTGGTTGGTCGTTGCGCGTCATCGCCGCCACCAGGGATCCTTCTTGCGCTGCCGAAGCGCGCTGGCCTCCTCCACCCGGAAGCCGTCGTTGTAGATGCGGGTGATCTCGCTGCCCCGCCGCAGAACGAAGCTCTGCGCTATCCGGTCGATCACGACATAGCCGTCGCGCTCTCGGCTGTTGACCACAGACTCTCCGCCATCGGAGTCCACGACATAGATCGCCGGGAGATCCTCTTCGCGCCGAAACGAGAAATAGGTGTCCTGGCCGTCATCGAACACCCTGACCGGCAAGGTCTTGCCGGAGCCATCGTAGGAATAGGCGGCGTTACGTTCCATTGGCGGCGGCGGCGGCGGCGGTATCTCGATCACCGCCATCACGGGCAGTTCATAGAGGAAGCGTACGGTGAAGGGCAGGTTCCGCGACCCTTGTTTCTGGACGCTGAGCTGGAAATTGTAGCGCCGCAGAT
>NZ_JBILRO010000220.1:0-5917 GCF_044372605.1 Phenylobacterium sp. | reverse complement strand
TACCGAGTGCTGGGCTACCGAGAAAGAATGCTCGCCGATCGTCTGGCCGTTCCAGCGCGCCACCCGCGCCAGCCCATGGGCGATGTCCTCGATCTCCACGTCCATGGGAGAGGGATCCAGCAGGTCGAGCCGTCGTCCGGAGAGCATACGCTGCCAGGCGCGCGGGATAGCGCTCTTGCGGGGCAACCCTTTCCTCACGCGAACGTTCCTCCCGATCTGCCCCTTTGAACTGACCCAGGACTTGCGAAAGATCAATGGAGGTCCAGTGTGAGGCCGTCACTGTCTACAGAGAAAAGGATGCTCCATGAGCTGGGCCCGTATCATGGCGCCGCTGTCCGGCGGCAAAGGGGATGACGAAGCTGTACGCGCAGCGGCGATGCTGTCCGGTGCGTTCGACGCAGAACTGGCCGGAGTTTACACGCCGGCGGACCTGGCGGACGTCATGCCGTGGATGGGTGAGGGGTTCCTCGGCGGGGTGCAGACGACGGCGCTGGAGTCCCTGAAGGAGGCCACTTCGGCCGGCGAGGCCAACGCCCGGGCGACCTTCGCGGCCGTTGCCTACGAACGAAAGCAGTTCGTGACCCTGCAGACCCCGGTCTGGGCTGGCCTTTCGGCCGAGAGCCGGCTCTCCGATGTGATCGTCTTCACCAGCGACGCATCGCGGGGGCGGGGTCCATTGGCCGAGGCGTTCCAGCAGATGGTCGCCGATGAGCAGCGTCCGGTGCTGGTGGCGCGGAAAGGCTTGGAGATCGGCGGCGTCGTCGCCGTGGCCTGGGATGGCGGTAAGGAGGCATCGCGCGCCGCACGACTGGCGACACCCCTGCTGGAGAAAGCTTCCAGGGTGGTGATTATCTCCGCCCCCAAAGCCAGTTCGCGCACCTTCGATCCTGTGCGGTTGCAGGGCTACTACGCGGCGCGCGGCGTGATCTCGGAGGTTCTGACCTTGGCCGACAGCGGAGATGCCGCGACGGCGATCCTGCGGGCGGCGGCGTCAGTGGACGCCGGGATCCTCGTGGCCGGCGCCTTTGGCCACCCTCGGCTTCAGGAATTCATCTTTGGCGGAACCACCCGGACACTTCTCAACGCGGACTCGCCATCCTTGTTTTTATCTCATTGAATTTGTAATTATTTTTTAGGATCTCACGCCATGACCCTGTCGCGCATCACCATGCGTCTGGCCCGCAACCCTGGCACAGAGTTCGCCGGCGGCGACGATCATCGAGGCTACGCCCTGACCGCGCCGCTGACCGCTGAAGGTCATCTGGACGAGGCGGCCTATGGCAAGTCCCGCGACCATTGCACCGTGCGCCGCTTCGCGCCCGATGAGGCGGCGGTCGAGGGCCGTCTCGCGCGCAAGGGCCAGAACTGGTTCTTCGACTACGATGCCGCAGCGTCCGACGACGACGAGCCCGTCTATCGTCTGGGCATGCACCGCTTCGCCATCGGCGAGTATGTGACGGTCTCCGACGAAGATGGCCGCCCGCTTACCTACAAGGTCGTCGAAATCCAGCCGGCGGGGTGAGCGGTCGCCAGCGGTTGGCCTCACACGCCGCCGTTCTTGCGGACCAGCTTCTTGACACTGGGGTACATCTCTTCGCCCGTGTCGCTATCCAGCTTTGACTTCACGATGGCGACGGTGATGGGACCGGTCTTCGGACCACCGGCTTCGTAGCCTACGAAACGATAGCCCGTCGGCAGGTCTTTGCCTGTGTAGATGAAGGTCGCCCGGATGCCGCGTTTTTCGCGGCTGAAGGCTTCGCCCCGTAGCCGGACATCGCGCCGCGACTTGATCGTGGCGCTGGAGTCGTTGGCGTCGATGGAGATCGGTCCAACCCGAACCTTGGCCGACTCATCGTTTTCATTCGCCGTGATGTGGATGCCGGGTAGATCAACCCGCATCGTTCCGTCGCCGTTCTCGGTCAGATGTTTGCCGGAGCTGTCGATCCTCACATCGACGCTGGCGCGACTGGAGTCCTCGAGCGCCTGCTCGGCCGCTAAAGCCGCCGCCTTGCCGGAGTCAGTGGCCGAAGCCGCCGTCGCGGGCGTTGGCGACGCGTCAGCCGTCGCCTTGTCGTCCGGCTTTGGTGCGCTGCGGTTTGCCAGCAGGTTGGTTTCGATCGATGTCAGGGCCGCATCCGCCCCGCCGGCGACGGACACCAGTTGTAGGGTCACCTCGGCCCCGCTGGATGTCATGTAGGTACACGACTTGCCGTCGGACGCTGCCGAGGTGCGTGAGAGGTCCCCCTGCGTTTGCGGACACTCCAGAGCCGTCCGCGCCGGTGGGGCTTTCACCGTGCAGGCCGACGTGCCCAGGGCCAGTCCCGATGCGGCCAGAAGATATAGCGTTCTCATGGAAAAGGGCTCCGTCCGATCCGTCTGTTGCGACAAACGGTGGCCGGAGCCCTTCCAAAAGGCGAGTGAATTCGCTGTAACGCCGAACGTAACCTACTGGCCGGGGCGCGCCGCACCCTCGCGACGGGCCAGGAAGGCCAGGCGCTCGAACAGGTGTACGTCCTGCTCGTTCTTCAGCAGGGCGCCATGCAGCGGCGGGATCAGCTTGGTGGGGTCCTTCTCCGCCAGGCTATCGGCGTCGATGTCCTCGACCATCAGCAGCTTCAGCCAGTCCAGCAACTCGGACGTGGAGGGCTTCTTCTTCAGGCCCGGGACCTTGCGCATGTCGTAGAAGATACGCAGCGCCTCGGCGACCAGCTTGTTCTTGATCCCCGGATAGTGGACGTCGACGATCTGCTGCATCGTCTCGGAGTCGGGGAAGCGGATGTAGTGGAAGAAACAGCGGCGCAGGAACGCGTCCGGAAGTTCCTTTTCGTTGTTCGAGGTGATGATCACGATCGGGCGGATCGCCGCCTTGATGGTCTCATTGGTCTCGTAGACGTAGAACTCCATCCGATCGAGTTCCTGCAACAGGTCGTTCGGGAACTCGATATCGGCCTTGTCGATCTCGTCGATCAGCAAGACAGGGCGGCCCTTGTGCTCGAAGGCTTCCCAGAGCTTGCCCTTCTTGATGTAGTTCTTGACGTCCTTGACCCGCTCATCGCCCAGCTGGCTGTCCCGCAAGCGGGTAACGGCGTCGTACTCGTAAAGGCCCATGGTGGCCTTGGTGGTCGATTTGATGTGCCAGGTGATCAGCTCGGATCCCAGCGCCTTGGCGATTTCCTCGGCCAGCACCGTCTTGCCGGTGCCGGGCTCGCCCTTGATCAGGAGCGGGCGCTCCAGGGCGATGGCGGCATTGACGGCCACCTTGAGGTCTTCGGTGGCGACGTAGTTGTCAGTCCCGGTAAAACGTTGGCTCATCTAGGCTCCCCGTGCGGGCTCCGTGCCCGCATTCGAACAGTTGTTTGTCTTGGGCCAACCTATAGGGCCGCGCGCGATGTTCAAGCGCGTTCGAGCAGGCACCGTCAGTAAGGCGCCTGCGCGGCGTCAGGCGCCCGGGGTGTCGCCGCCTGCCACGTGCTCGCCCAGCGCGTCACCAATCAGCGCCATAACGCCGTCCCAGTCGCCATAGGTGGGGGTTATGAAGACGCGGGCCTGCGGATACCAGGGGTAGCGGTCCGTGCCGAGACGCGGCCATGAGCCGGGGGTCGAAATCAACCAGACCGGCGTGCCGCTCGAGGCGGCCAGGTTGAAACTCGCGTTTGCAAATCCGACGACAAGGTCCATCGCGGCGCAGAGTGCGGCCACATCGTCCAGGTCTTTCTTCAGGTCGATGCCCGGCGGCGTCCAGATCCGGACGCCGAACTCTTCTTCGGCCTGCGCCAGTTCCTCGGAACAGTCGCCGTACTGAAGATTGATGAAGCTGACGCCGGGGGTCTTGAGCACCGGCGCCCATTGCGAGAAGGGCGAGAAATAGCGCTGGCGAGCGTCCTTGTTTGTGGCGCTCTTCCAGAGCAGCCCGACCTTTGGCCCGGCCGGAGCTGTCTTGAGCACCTTGCGCCAGTGTGCGACCCGCTTTGGATCAGGCTTGAGGAACCCCTTGTGCGCCGGAAAGTCGTCCAGCGTGCGCCGGAACTCCCGCATCAGGCTGCCCATCGGCGTCCAGAGGTCGGCCGAGGCGTGGTCGGTGTTCGGCGCCGAGCGAAGCGGGCGGGTCGCCCAGACGTGGGTCGTGTGCCAGGTGACTTCGGCCGTGGGGAAGCTGCGCTGGAACAGCGGAACCAGACGTGGCTCCACCGCGATTCGCAGCTTGCCCTCAGGGCCCAGTTTCTCCAGCAGGTCCGGAAGGACGTTGGCGAACAGGATCTCGTCACCTAGACCCTGTTCGCCAACCACCAGCACGGTCTTGCCGGCGACATCAGCGCCTGGCGACCAGCGGGGACGGTCGATAAAGAAGTTCGTGACATCGGCGAATTGCGGCGACAGGCGGGCCTCGTAGTCATCCCACCCCTCGCCCAGCCGGCTCATGGCCAGCTGGTAGGAGCTGCGCGCCAGTCGCATCATCTGGCGGTCATCTGCGGTGATCACCAGCTTCATGGCCTCGTCGCAGTCTTCCAGCGCGCCCTCAGGGTCGCCGAGGCCCAGCTTCACCTGGCTTAGATTGTACCTCGATTTCCCGAACGTCGGGGCCAGCCGGATCGCTTCGGAGAAGAAGATGCAGGCCGTTTCCAGGTCGCCCCGTTCCATCAGGATGGTGCCCAGGGTGTTCCACAGCATCTGGGCTTCAGGGTTGACGCCAATGGCCTGCCTGAGGAGCTCGACCGCCTCGTCCGGCCGCCCGCGATCGCGCACGACCGTCGCCAGGTTGTTCACCCCTTCCGGCCGATCCGGCGCGTGCTCTACATAGTGTCGGAACAGCTTCTCGGCCTGTTCGTGCATGCCCATTCGATAGGCCAGGCGCCCCAGGTCATTGGCGACCTCGGCGTGGTCAGGCAAAAGCTGCAGCGCCGCTTCATAGGCCTTGATCGAACTGGTGAAATCGCCCGCGCGCTCTCGCGCCATCGCCAGAAGGTACCAGCCGACGCCGTTCTTTTCGTCCTTCTCCAGCGCCTTGACCGCCCACTTTCCGCCGGCGACGAAGTCCTCGCGGTTCAGGGCTTCGATGGCGCGCTTGAGGATCGGCTGAACGGCCAGCGCCTTGAGTTCGCGGACCGCCTCGTTGAGGGTCGCCAGGGCGTCCTTGTTGGCGGCCTGACCCATGTCGACAACCGACATCCGGGCAGGCGTGGCCCCGGCCGAATCCTGCAGCGCCCGGCTGGATGCGGCGTTGATCATCGCATTGCGCGACATGGATTCACCTCAGGTTGGACCGCCCCTTGCTCGCCTGATTATGCTTAATCGCGCGTTAATCGCTGCGGCTTCGTCCGCTGCCGAAAGCACATCTCGCGCTCGAAAGGCGTCGTTAACCGAAAAGCGGCTAGGCATGGGGTGCGCCGGGGTTCGGCATGCGCGAAGTTGATCTGACGCGAATCGCAATGGTGCGGCTCGGCGCGCAAGAAAAGGGAGACGGACTTGCCACTGAAGTTGTCTCTGAGACCCGGGGAAAAGTTCGTCCTGAACGGCGCTGTGCTGCAGAATGGCGATCGCCGCGCGGTCCTGGTGCTACAGAACAAGGCCTCGGTCCTTCGGGAGAAGGACGTCATGCAGGAATCGGAAGTCGAGACACCGGCCCGCCGGATCTATTTCCCGGTGATGATGATGTATCTCGATGAGGCAGGCGCCCAGCGCCACTACGACGAGTTCGTCCTGAGGCTGACCGAATTCATGGGCGTTATCCAGAACCCGCTGATCCTGACGCATTGCGTCAACATATCGCGCCATTGCATGGAGCGTGAGTACTACAAGGCGCTCATGCTCTGCCGGAAACTTATAGAGTACGAAGACGAGAGGTTGGGGCATGTCCCTACACGCTTACCAGCAGGCGGCGACGCGGGCTGAAAGCCCACGCGATACCGAATACCGCCTG
>NZ_JBILRO010000154.1:0-8432 GCF_044372605.1 Phenylobacterium sp. | reverse complement strand
TCCCTAGGCCGCCCAGTAGTCTTGCAACGTTGCGGGTCGCGCAGGTGCAGGGGCCGCGGTCTGCAGCGACGGCGCGCCAGGCGCGCCAGGCGCGCCGGGCGCGCCGGGCGGCGCCGGACGCACGGGCTCTCGCTTGAGCAGACGCGAGAGGATTTCCGGGGCTGAAAACCCGATCGCCAGCGCTTCGACCGCCGTGCCAGGCGTCGACAGATAGGCCGCCAGCCCACCAATAATCACCAGTAGCACAAGGCTGAACCAGAAGTAGGGCCGGCCGAGGTATTCCGGCAGGGGTCCGTAGCGGCTACCGATCACCCGCAAGACATCCGGCACGGCCCCGCCCAAGCAGCCGAGAATAATCGCTGACGTCGGATCCATGTCTCCCTCGCACCAAAGGCTACAGTATTAACGCAATTTATGGGGGAAACTTACATTCACGCAACCCCCTTGTCTTCTAGGTCCCCGGGCCTACTCCCGCTCTGTTGAAAGGGCGTATCCAGTGCCGCTGGTAGTCACCACGATCGTTCCGCTGGCGGCCGTTGCATAGATCGCCTTGGAGGTTGTCTTCGTCGTGAAATCGTACTTCGGCCCCTCATCGCGGCGGTTCGGCGTTGCGGAACGGAAGCGATGGGCGGGGCTTGCTGCGGCGTGCGGCAGGAGCCGGTCAACCACCTCGCCGCGCGGGTGCCCGTAGCTGTTTTCGTAGCCCGCGCTCAG
Source organism: Phenylobacterium sp. (assembly GCF_044372605.1). GTDB lineage: Bacteria > Pseudomonadota > Alphaproteobacteria > Caulobacterales > Caulobacteraceae > Phenylobacterium. Next base: position 7,718 of record NZ_JBILRO010000154.1, on the reverse strand, counting down.
AATTGAGACCTTCGGCGATAGCGCGTCGGCCCAGACCACGGAGGTCGAGGTGGCGAGACTGCCGTGGTGGCCGACACGAAGCAGGTCGATGTCGAGCCAAGCCCGACCGTAACGCTCCAGGATCACCTCTTCGGTGTCGTGTGTCGCATCGCCGGTGATCACCGCCTCGAAGTCGCCATAACGGATCATGACCACGATGCTCATCGCGTTCTTGTAGCTCTTGGAGGCTTCCACGGCCGCCGCCGGGATCCAGATCCGCGCCGCGCCGCAACTGATCGACCCATTCGCGGTGACTTCAGGATCGTGGTCGTCCGGCTGCAGGACCCGGTGGGCGTCTGGCGTCAATCCCAACCATTCGAAGAACCCTTTGTCGGCGTAGTCTTTCCGCTCACCCACGAACCAGGCTCGGCGGATGCGCACGTCGTTGAGAACCTCCTCCAGCAGGTTGTAGTGGTCGGCGTCGGGGTGCGAAACGATGAGGTGGCCAGGTCGCCACCATGCTTGTCGAGCACGCCGTTGACATAGGCCTGCACCTCGTCCGAGTCCTGGCCGCTGGTGCTGCCCGCGTCGATCAGGATCGTCGAGCCGTTCGGGCACTCCACCAAGGTGGCGTCACCCTGCCCCACATCGATAAAGTGCATCGAAAGCATCCCGCCGGGCGCCGGCACCGCGGAGCCGGTGGTCCGGTCCGTCCAGCGCTTCGACACATAGCCTTCCGCGCCATTGGGCAGGCGGACCCGATAGAAGTAGGGCACACTTTCCAGAAGCTGCGCGGCCTCGCCCTTCTGCAGCACGCCGATCCGGCGCGCGGGCGCGCCCATCGGACGTTCGCGCACGATCACTTGGGTCTGCACCCGTGCCGAAGGCGTCACCTGTTGGGCGGCGGCCCAGGATGGCCAAAGGATCAGGACAGAAAACAAGCTGGCGAACCAGCGCCGCGCTTGGCTTGTCGTCTGTTGATCACGTTGCATACGTGCCCCCGGCGCAGGAACGTAATCATAAGGCGATCCCGTGTCAGTCTACAATCTCGGACTGAGCTCGTTTCTCTTTGCCGAGACGACGCCCCTCGCATCTAGCCGCCTTCGGCCCGGCGGAGGATCACATGCACGAATCTCAGGCCCTGGCGCTCCCCAGGCCCCTCGAAGGTCGGCCTTCCCACAACCCCGGCGCCGTGGTTCCCCAGTTCCCAGCCAAGCCCGAGCGTCGACCCCGCGCCCTCAGGGACATTCAGCTTTACCGGGAAGAGCACCCCGCGCTGGGCCGGCCGTGTGACCGACGCGAGGTTGAGCGCACGCCCCCCAGTCACATTGAGCAGTTCGTCGATCGTGTAGGACCAGTCGTCGGCGCCGCCCGGCGTGGCGCGGCGACCGGTGGGCCTCACTCCATCGGCCATCATGGCAAAGTAGTCGCCCAGGTCCTGACCTGCGTTGTAGACGATGTAACCGGGCGGTGGCCCGGCCACCGATGACGGGAGGGATTGCAGCCAGTCGGGTGGCGACGACCTGGCATCTATCGCGCCATAGCTTCCAGATCGGTCCGCTGTCGTACTGCTGACTCCTGCCGTGAAATCGCGATTGCGCATCAGGTTGTATCCCGCGCCCATCATCTTGAAGGTAGGCCAGTTCTGGAGGAGGTCGAGCTGAACGAGATCATTGGCCCGCAGGCGCGCCGAGCCGGAGGCCTTGATCATCTTGGCTTGGACGAGCGCCGCCCGGCGCAAGCCGGGCAACGGAGCCGTCTGATCGTCAATGACCAGAAGCAAATCGGCCAGCTCGCATTGGCAGGACGCCGGCAGGCCGGAAACGTTTCCCGAGGCAGTGAACGTCACCTGCGGTCGGCCGTGGACAAACACCGCCTGGACGGTAAGGCTGTAGCCCTGACCCGAGACAATGGCGCTCCATGCCTGGGCGATCTGAGGCATCGCGCCTAACACGAAGGCGGCGACGAAGTCCTCCTAGCGCTGGGGCGTCGCCTGGCCATAACTGGCGGCGCCGATGCCGAGGATAGGCCGCAAGATGGCGTGGGCTGCTGGCCCCATCTGTGATGTCAGATTTGAAGGCAGCATGGGTGTCCTCCAGCGCGCCTGCGGCGCAGTTCAACGTCAGTGGACCTTCAGGGCTATTGCTCACCGAACGGGCGGAAGAACTGCTTGGTGATGACATCGTGCATGCTCCGCAGCGTCTCGGTGCTAGGCCCTGTGGGAAGCTTGTTGAGAAGCTCCAGCAACACGCCGCATCGATCGGCGGCCTGCACCACGATCAGGGCGTGCGGCGATTCGAAGGTGCGGCGCGGGCCTCGTTCTATGACCGCCTGTCCCGGTGCGGGATGGAACCAGAGGTCCCGAGGCCATGTCCTAGCGGTCTCGGCGACAGCCTCAATGAGTTCCATCCGGCCGTGATCGGGCATCGCGGCAAGCAGGCGGGCCGCGGTTTCGTGAAGTTCCGGCGTCAAGCCCCGCAACGCCTGCCAGAGCTCGGGCCGCTTCAGATCCTCCTTCCGCACCGCGCCCAGTCCGGCCGGTATGGGTTTGCGGTACACGTCGTTGTAGGTCGCGAGATCGGGCGCACCGCGAGCAATCGGCGCGAGCAGTGTCGGGATGCCGCTTTTCGGCTGGCGCTGTAGCATTTCGGCCAAAGCCGTCAGGACCGCCGGGTCTCCCAACGCCAAGGCCGTCTGTTCAACGGAGATTTCCGGGCCGCTCCACTTGATTTCGTCCCCCAGGATCTTGGCCGCCAGTCTCAGTCCGTCGACACCGGACAGGCGGCCGCGGTCGCCCCGGAACATCATATCCAGCCGCATGCCGCGCGATGTGTGGCCCGCAGCCAGAATGGTCAGCAAGATGTCGCCCTGCGTAGGCGGGCCGCGATCCGGAAGCTCCTCCCAGAAGCCCATCCGACCCTGAGCCGCCAGGATGAGAGCTGCGAGCCAGGGAGCCGACTGCGACATTTGGAACTGTTCGGCCTGGCGCAGGCTCTCAGACGAGATTCTACCGGCAGACCAGTGGTGAAGAAGCGCTTCCGCGTGAGGCACGACCATTTCGAACTCGCCAAGCGCGAAGGCGGCGCGAATCTGCTGCTCAAGGTCCTCGACCTGAGCTTCGCCGACTGGGCCTGGCAGCACGGCGGTCGCAATGACTTCCTCCTCCCGTCCTGAAGTGATCGCCACTTCATCGGCGACGCGCTTCGCTGCACGCGCCGTCGAACCCTGGAGGGTCGCCCGCTCTGCGTCCGTCAGCTCCTTCAGTTCCCCGAGCGAGACCTTGACCACCGCACGCCAAGCCGGCGGCAGGTCGTTGAAATCCGACCCGATACCTGCCCGAAGTTCGGCGGCCGCAGTCCGGTCCATTGTCGGCGGTGGCCGGATGCCCGCTAGCGCGCGATAGTAGGTCGCCTGCGCCTTGCGGTCGCGATAGGCCATCCGACGCCAGCTGCCATACGCCGGGTCGTCGGACTTGGGGCCCTTCGCGTAGAAGGCCGAGGCCGCATGGCAGACCTTGATCGAGTGGATCTTTAGCTTGCGCTTGCGCTCGGCCTCGCCGCCCTCATCCCGCGCCGTCGGACCGGCGAAAAGTCCTGGAAGCATCAGGCGACGCAGGTCGGGTATATGGCGCCAGACCCCTTTGCGGAGTGGCTCTACCAGCCAAAACTGACCCGCGAGCTTCTTCAGCAACCGTTCCGCACGCTCCTTGGAAATGTCGCCCAGCTCTGTGCGCCCGGCCAGGACAAGCCGGATTAGGTCAGCGCTGACCTCGCGCAGCACGAGGCCCGGATGGGCCAGGGCTGCGAGCTCGGGATCATGCAGACGGTCGAGGATGCGGGTGTAGACGAACGCCTGCGCGAACTCTGCTGCGAACCCCTTGTTCGCTTCGAGATCGGCCAGCAGCTCGGCAATCTCCGCCTCCGACTGGTCCCGCGCGAACCGCTCGAGCACCATTAGTGCGAGCGGGTGCCCGCCAAGGGCTGCGGCCGCGCGCCGCCGATCGGCGATCGCGGGGAAGCGGCGGGTCGTATCGAGCCGTTTGAGCAGAAGGGCCCCATGCTCCTCGCCCAGGCCCTCAACGCGAATACGGCGGTCAGCGTCACCACAGCGCCGCTTCAGTTCTGCGTCGCTCTGGAAGGGCGCTTCGCGCCCGCTGATCACCGTGCGGACGCCATCCAAGACGGCTTCGCTACGCAAGTATTGCTCGAACTTGAGGATGCGGCGGACCACAACCGGGCCACGGCCCGCAATGACCTCGAAGCTGTCCATGACCACCAAGACGCCGGCTTTGCGCACGCGAAGCGGGAGGCCCCTCAGTCGCGGGAGCAGTTCACTGAAGACGAACGCCAACTGGCTGTCGGCCTTTTCCCGGGTCGCCCGAGCCTCTAGTTCGCGGATCCGCGTGCGAATCTCAGCAATGATCTGCGCGGCCTTTCGGAACGGCGCTTCGGTGCGGGCAAGCCAGGCGCTCTCGAGTTGGCGGAAGATCTCGCGCGCGATAGGCAGGGGATCGCCCGCAGAAAGGTCGGCACGGTCGAAGTCCAGGAGGATTGTCGTGCGGCCGCCCTGCGCGATCTCCTGCACTACAGCCGCGACCAGCGCCGACTTCCCTACGCCGCCGACGCCGGTAACTAGCTTAGGCCGGACGTCCCGTTCCTTGCCAGTCGCGAAGGCTCGCAGCGCAGCGAGCTCGTCACGTCGGCCCACCAGATCGCGCGGAAGCACCGTCTTCAGGGCCTGCGCCCGGCGGCGCTGAGCGATGCGGCTTCGGCTCTGGTTGAACGCCTCATTGCACGCTGTCCGATCTACGACCGGCGCGGCTTGTGCAAACTGCAAGGCTGCGTGCTGGGCGGCTTCGAGTTCCGCTTCGCCAGCTCCCTTGGGAACCATGAGCGGCCGCCCCTGCAGCAAACGCCGCAACGCCGTCGCAAAGAGATCCCCCGATGCAGGCGGCGGTGCACCTTTTAGCGCCGCCTTCACTGCGGCCTCGTCGGCGAGGCCGGCCAGCGCCTGGCGGCGCACGGCGGGTTGCAGGATCCAGGCGCGTCCCGCCCCCACCGGGTCCTCATCGCAGACTAGGCTGAGGGGCCCCGACGCGCCCTCGACCTGACTCTCCGGGAGGTCCGCCATCAGCTTTTCGGGCGCGAAGCGGCCACTCACGGCGGCCCGCAGGATCAGTCGGTTGAGGTTGAAGGCTTCGACGGGAGTCATGTGCCGAAATACTTCCGCAGGGGGCCGGCGAGGTGCCGAACCGTGAAGTCGGACATCGCCGGCAGCGGGGCTTCGGCGCCGGCATGGGACGCCAGCGCCGCGGACACTACCTCCACGACTTCCGGCGGTATTGGCCTTGCGGCGGCGCCGCGAAGCTGCAGCCATTGCGCAAAGAGGCCGGCTGGGTCGGCGAGGTCGCCGTCGCTGATCGCGTCGACGACGCGGGTCTCCGTCGGGATGGTGTCGAGGTTGACGCGCAGTCCAAGGAGCACGATGCGCAACTGCGGGATGGTCCGAACCTGATGGTAGAGGGTGCTGAGGAACGCTCGGCCGCCGTCGTCGGTCAGCTCGTGGACGTCAAGGTCGTCGATCACCAGCCAAATCCTGCGGTTCGGCCACCGATTTGAGATCGTCTCCCGGATCCGGGAGACCAGCGTCTCCTCGTAGGCGCTTTCCGTTGTCGCCGGGTCGGGCAGGGCTGCGGCGGCGCTAGCCGAAAGCTCGCCCAGGATCATAGCAGCCATCGCCTTCGCGCCCGGAAGCACGCGGTCGGCCCCGATCTTGATGAACACATCCTCGGTCGCGCGGAAGAAGGCGCCCAGGATCTCGAGCGTGAAGCTTTTGCCAGGCTTGAGGTAGCTGCCCGCCGGCGGCTGCACCCAGAGCACCTGCCGGGCCCCCGACTTCAACTCCGGGATCGCCTTCAGCAACTCGCGCCGCCCGAACACGGGCCGCACGCCGTCCAGGCAGCCCCGCACGAGTACGGACCCTTCGACTTCTCGCACCTTGGCGATCGCCTCCCCGTTGCCGCTCGCCAAGTCGTTGAAGATCGCGCCCAGCGGGATAGCGACGTTAACCACTTCGTTCGGAGCCGTCGGCGGGGGCGTGGTGCTCCAGGGGTCCGGACCCAGCCCCAGATAGTGAAGCGCCGTCGGTCGGCCGGCGCTGTCGAGCACCAGGCCTCCGGAGGAGCCGACGGCGGTGGAGGCGGTGTGGAACAGGCGCGGCGCGGCCGCGAAGCCATCGTGCAGGCAGAACTCGCCATGGGTCAGAGTGCGCCCCTGGCCGTTCGGGTGGTGCAGGACCAAGCAGGATCCTCTGGCGCCTGCCGTAGGGGTTTCGGCCAGGTCGTACCAACCTCGCATCAGGCCTGGCATGCCTTCCAGGTGCACGACGGCATAGTCGAGCTCGCCGGCGCGCGCCGTCCGCCAGGCAGCCCGCGTCGCCGCGTCGGTCCACCAATTTGTCTCGTCGTCCTTTCGATAGTTGCCGGTAGGGCTCATCTTGACGAGCCACACTGATCGCGCCCGCACGACCGACGATTCCGCGATCGGAAGGCCCGTCGTCTGCCCATAGTCGAAATGCACCAGCGGCGGCCCGGCGGCTTGCTCCACCACGTGCCAGTTGGTCAGCACGGTGGAGGGGCCAATGAGGAAGCCCGTCCCCTTTGACGTACCTCCGCCGGAGACGACCACCTCCACGCGGCACAGGCGCTGGCGCGCCAGGAGGAGCGCTGGCAGCAGCTTGTCCGGATCCATGAAGGTCGTGTCCGGACCGATCAGTTGCTGGAGCTGCGAATTCTGCAGCTGGGCCCGGAAGACCCTTGCGCCGAAGGCCTTGCGAATTCGCGCCGCCTGCGCCCCACGGGTCGCTGAGACCTTCGCCGCCGCGGTATCGGGATTGTCGAAGAGGCCGGCCGCGACCGCGCATGCCGCGGCATGCGCCATGGTCTCGACGTCCCCAAGGGCGCTCAGAGCCAGCGCGGCGGCGTCTTCCGCATCCGCGGGATCGTAGGTCCTGGCGCTCGAGGTCGCCGCCAGCGCGCGGTCGCTGAGGAAGACCGCATGAAGAAAGGAGCTGGGTCGCGCGGCTGCAGCGTCCGGCGGTAGTTCGGCCATGAAGGCATCAAAGAACTGCCGAAACCCCAGCCGTGGCGCTGTGAGGCCGTCCACGGCGTTTCGGGCGCGCCTGAAGCGGTCTTGGACACTGAGCGGGGGGGCCACGGGCCGGCTACCAGCTCAGGCGTTCGAAGATCGCCGGATCGATCATCCCCTCGGCCCGGGCCGCGTCGCGCACTTTGGCCAGGTCGTGAGCGAGGTTGCGGCGCAGGGGCGCGCCACCGAAGTGAAGGCCCTGCAGCCGCACGGTCTGCAGGTTGATGATCGCCGACCCTGAATTCCCGCCCAGCGTCGTGGCGTCGTGGCTGAAACCCCAACGTCGGACGTCGCCGGCCAGTGCCTCCGCGGCAACCTCGCCCGGGCTCGCGTACTTCACGCCGTAGTCGTTGTGATAGATCTCGAAGAGACGATCGAGCATGTCCAGCGAGACGGTGTTGGTGCTGGGATCAGTGACGGCCGCCATGCCCGGCCGGGCAGGATAGCCGACGACGAGGATTGGGGTGCGCGCCGTCTCCCCTTCCGCCGCCTGGATCGGGGGCGGGCTCTGGCCGCCCTCGGCATTGGTGCTCTCGATCTCGAGGAACGCCATGTCCAGCTTCCTGATGTCGGCCTGCTGGCCGATGCGATCGG
>NZ_JBILRO010000172.1:0-7463 GCF_044372605.1 Phenylobacterium sp. | reverse complement strand
CAGCGGCAAGCCTTTCAGCATGGCCACGCGTTCCTTCAGCGCTGCCTCGAAATCCAGTTCGCCGCGCATCGCCCGCTCGGTAATCTCCGAGACTTGGGCCTTTACCCCGGCGAAATCGGCCAGCTCGTCGATGCACTCGACGTTGATGATGGTGGAGTCCATGTCGGCGATCAGCAGACGTTTGCGCCGGCCCTCGGCGGGCTGAAGGCAAAAGTCGACCGCCTTGCCCGCCAGCAAACCGGCGACCAGCGGGCGAAGCACAGCGAGGTCATCGGCCTCCATGAAGGTATCCACGGCAAGCCCGTCGACGGCCCCGAGATCCTCGGATTGACCGACGCGCACCCCCAACTCCTCGATGACAGAGAGGCAGGCTTCCACGTCGTGGTTTGCGGTGACGTGCGGGAGGATGGTGGTAAGGACAAGCATCATGGGACCCCGCATCTGGCTGATCGCCCGGCCGAGAGCAAGGGGCGTCAGACGAGCGAGCGCACCCGGGCGGAGAGGGCTGGATCAACGGAAACTGCCCGAATGAAGCGGGTGTCTGCCGTTACGACCTGACGATCCTCGCGCAGGGCGACAGCCAGATACACACAATCATACACGGGGTGCTGGAGCGCGAACGCCAGGTTCAGCGCCACATCCATATCCCCGGGATCGCGCGTCCACTCCACCGGGGCGTCTTGAATCTGCCGGAGGCGTCGTTCGGCCTGGGCGGACGTGAGGTGCCCGCGCCGGGCTCGGGACCAGAGCGCATTTGCCGCCTCGATCAGCATGAGGTCCGGCGCGCATAGCTTTTCCGACAGGAGGGCAAGCGCCTCGTCCTCTCCAGCCTCATCCAGAACCCACTTCAGCGCCACCGAGGCGTCGATGACCCAGCTCAACGGTTGTCGCGGAATTCGCGGATGATGTCGGCTGACTCGCCAATAGTCCGACCGCGAACTTCCTCGCGCAGCTCACGCGCGCGGGCCAGCCAGGCCTCCTTGTCGGCGCCGAGAACGCTTTCCAGGATGGCGCGATGCTCGGCCTCTGCGCTGCGGCCGTTTGCGGCGGCGCGGCGCTTGAGGGCCTCGACGGCGTGGGGGGACAGGTCGCGGACGAGCAACTGGGCCATCTGCAGTTGATAGCAAATGCTATCATCCTTCGCAACCTGCGGACTTGACCCCGGCGCGTCGTCGCCCGAACAAGGCCCATGGAACCCCGCATCTGGCTAATCGCCGGCCCAACGGCAAGTGGCAAGTCGGCGCTGGCGCTCCGGCTGGCGGAGGCGACGGGCGCGGAGATCATCAACGCCGACGCGCTGCAGATCTATGCTGATCTTCGGGTGCTGACCGCCCGGCCGGACGAGGCCGAGATGGCCCGCGCACCGCATCACCTGTTCGGGTCGGTGGATGCGTCTGAGGGCTGGTCGGTGGGCCGCTGGCAGCGGGCGGCGCGGACGGTTATCAACAACGTTCAGGGCCGGGGCGCGGACATCATCGTCGTGGGCGGCACCGGTCTCTATCTGCGCGCCCTGACCCAGGGTCTGGCCGAGATCCCCGAGGTCCCGGCAGAGTTGCGGCAGGCGGTCGCCGCAGAGTTCGCGACGCTGGGCGAGCCGGCGTTCCGCGCCCGGTTGGCTCAGGTTGATCCCGGCGCGGCGGCAAGGATCAGTCCCGGCGACCGCCAGCGTCTGGCCAGAGCCTGGGAGGTCTATGCCGCCACCGGCCGCGCCCTCACCGACCATCATGCCGCCTCTGAAGGCGCCCTGCCTGCCGGCAGCTGGCGCGCTGTCACCCTGGAGCCGCCTCGCGACAGACTCTATGCCCGCAGTGATGCGCGGTTGGAGGCCATGATCGCCCACGGCGCGCTCGAGGAAGTGCAGGCGCTGATGGACCGGGAGCTGGACCCTGCCCTCCCCGCGCTGAAGGCCGTGGGGGTCCAGCCGCTGGCCGCCTACCTGCGCGGCGGGACGCCTCTCGATATCGCACTTGCCGCCGCGCGCCAGGATACCCGCCACTACGCCAAGCGCCAGTTCACCTGGGCGCGCGGTCAGACCCCGGACTGGCCGCGGATCACCGGGCTGGACCCGCAGGACCAGTGGCGGCAGTTTCTTGCGCTCAACCCCGACTTGACGACCTGACGCGGGCATGCGACATCCCGTCATCTGAATTTCGAGGAATACTCGTGCGCAAGATCCTTGTACTTCCCGGGCGGCCGTAACGGCCTGACACAGATGTCAGGACCGATCGGTCGCTCGTCCCAGGCCCCCAGAGGGCCTTTTTTAATGTCCATTTTCCCCGTTTTCTGAAGCCAGGCCGCCCCAAATGACCGCTCACCAGACGATCGAAGCCCAACTGGATGTTATCTCCGGCGCCGAAATGGTCGTACGCGCCCTCATCGACAACGGCGTGGACACCCTCTTCGGCTATCCGGGCGGCGCCGTGCTGCCGATCTACGACGCGCTCTATGCCGAGCAGCGCCTGACCCACGTGCTGGTCCGCCATGAGCAGGGCGCCACCCATGCGGCGGAAGGCTACGCCCGCTCCACCGGCAAGCCCGGCGTGGTGCTGGTGACGTCAGGCCCCGGCGCCACCAACGCGATCACCGGCATTGTCGACGCCTTGATGGATTCGATCCCGCTGATCGTCATCACCGGCCAGGTCGCCACCCACCTGATCGGCACCGACGCCTTCCAGGAATGCGACACCATCGGCATCACCCGCCCCTGCACCAAGCACAACTATCTGGTGAAGTCGGTGGAGGAACTGCCGCGCATCCTGCACGAGGCGTTCCACATCGCCACCTCCGGCCGCCCCGGTCCGGTGGTCATCGACATTCCCAAGGACGTGCAGTTCTCCAGGGCCGCCTATCAGGGCCCGGAGGCGGTGAAGTCGATCCACAACTATTCGCCTCGCGTGAAGGGCGACGCCGGCAAGATCGCCGAGGCCGTCGCCATGATCGCCAAGGCCAAGCGCCCGATCCTCTACACCGGCGGCGGCGTGATCAACGCCGGGCCGCAGGCGTCCGAACTGCTGCGCGAATTTGCGGCGCTCACCGGTGCGCCGGTGACCTCGACCTTGATGGGTCTGGGCGCCTATCCGGCCTCGGGATCACAGTGGCTGGGCATGCTGGGCATGCACGGCTCGTTCGAGGCCAACAACGCCATGCACGACTGCGACGTGATGGTGGCCATCGGCTCGCGCTTTGACGACCGTGTCACCGGCCGCCTCGACGCCTTCTCGCCGGGATCGAAGAAGATCCACATCGACATCGACGCCTCCTCCATCGGCAAGAACGTGCGCGCCGACGTGGGCATCGTCGGCGATGCGGGCAATGTGATGGCCGACATGATCGCGGCCTGGAAGCAGCGCAACCTCAGCGTCGACAAGGCCGCGCTGAAAGACTGGTGGACGCAGATCGACGCCTGGCGGGCCCGCAACAGCTTTGGCTATCGCCCGGACACCAAGCTGATCAAGCCGCAGTACGCCATCGAGCGCCTGTATGAACTGACCAAGGGCCACGACACCTACATCACCACCGAGGTGGGCCAGCACCAGATGTGGGCGGCCCAGTTCTATCACTTCGACGAGCCCAACCGCTGGATGACCTCGGGCGGGCTGGGCACCATGGGCTATGGCCTGCCGGCCGCCGTGGGCGTGCAGATGGCGCACCCGGACAGCCTGGTCATCGACATCGCCGGCGACGCCTCCGTGCAGATGACCATGCAGGAGATCTCCACGGCCATTCAGTACGACCTGCCGATCAAGATCTTCATCCTCAACAACGAGTGGATGGGCATGGTGCGCCAGTGGCAGCAGCTGCTGCACGGCGAGCGCTATTCGCACACCTATTCCTCCAGCCTGCCCGACTTCGTGAAGCTGGCCGAGGCCTACGGCGGCGTCGGTATCCGCGCCGAGACACCGGACGAACTGGACGACAAGATCCTGGAGATGATCGCGGTGAAGAAGCCGGTCCTGTTCGACTGCCGGGTGACCAAGGAAGAGAACTGCTTCCCGATGATCCCGTCCGGTAAGGCGCACAACGAGATGATCATGGCCGGGGATACGCGCGACCTGGGCAGCATCATCGACGACAGCGGCAAAGGGCTGGTTTGAGCCGAACCACGCCGGCGACCCGGGCCCTCGACAAGGCCGGGGTCGCCTACACCCTGGCTACCTACGACTACGACCCCGGCGCGGAGCGTGTGGGCCTGCAGGCGGCTGAGGCGCTGGGCGTCGCGCCCGGCGAGGTGCTGAAGACCCTGATGGTCAAGGCCGACGGCAAGCCGGCCTGCGTGGTGCTGGCCTCGGACCGTGAGGTCAGCATGAAGCGGCTGGCCGCGGTGCTGGGCGCGAAATCCGCCGAGATGATGAAACCCGCCGACGCCGAGCGGCTCACCGGCTACCGGGTCGGCGGGGTCAGCGCCTTCGGCCAGAAACGCAGCGTGCCCACCGTAATCGACGCCGATGCCGCCGCCCTGCCCTCCGCCTTCGTCAACGCCGGCCAGCGCGGACTGCAGGCGCGGCTCGCGCCTGCGGATCTGGTGCGGGCGCTGGGCGCGATCGTGGCGGCGATCAGCTAGGCCTATGACCGGCCGGCCAATGTCCGCCCACAATCCGTTTTGGGGCGTTCGCGGTGGACGCATTCTCTCCGACGTGCTGGGAAAGGGGGACCATCGGCCGAGGAGCCGATGGGGGAGAGAGCAAGTCGAAAGCCCTGCCGGTAGACTGGCTGCCCCAAGGCGTTGAGGAAGGGACTCGCCGTCTCCACCGCCCGTTCCCTCACGTTTCACGGAAGAGCAAGGTCGGTAACCGAACCGTTGCGGAGGTCAAAGACCACGCATATGAGGCATGGATGGCGATACCGGCCTCAATTCGACGCAAGGCCATGATCGGATTGGCTGCAAGTCTACTCGGCTTTGCCTTTGGGGTAAGCGTGCCGGGCGCACGGTCATTCGGAGCAGCCATCTTTGTCGCGAGCAGCTTCACGTGGATTGACGTAGGAATGTGGATCGAGGCACAGGCTGGCTTTTCGTTCGATAAGAAAGTTCGGCCTCACCTCGAAAAGGCTGAACACATCTATTTTTCTGATCTCGCCTCAGTTCGTCTGAAGTTGGGTGGAGCAATCGCTTTGGCGGCGGGCCTACTAGTCCTTGTGCCGAGCGAGTATGTGGTTATCCCCGCGCTTATCATATACGGAGTGGCGACTGTCTCGCTCTGTATGCGAGACGCATTTCGTGCGGTTCGCAGGTCCCGCGACGAAATCGCCTGAGCCGGTCCGGTTCACTTTGGGACCAGCTTCGCGTCAGCTTTGAGGCCGCGTGAAATGCCGCAGTCCACGCCCAAACTGCGGTCGCCACTGCCGCGACGCGTCCGCAGCCTAGGCCATCTTCATCCGCATGGCGCCCAGATAGTCCCGCTTGCCCAGCGGCACGCCCGCCTGGCGCAGGATGTCGTAGGCGGTGGCGGCGTGGAAATGGAAGTTGGGCAGGGAGAAGCTCATGATGAAGTCCGGCACGGTGAACGGCATCTTCCGCTCACCCAGCTGGAACACCATGTCGCGGCCCTCCAGCGCATTCACCTCATCCGGGGTCATGGCCGCCAGTTCGGCGCGGGCGTCGGCCACCAGTTTCTGCAGACCGGCATAGTCGAGGCCGGCCGGCGGCTGCGGCGGGGTGAACACGCCGGACTTCGCGCCCTCGATGGCGCCGCGCGAGTGGTGCGCGACCGAGACGATCTGGAACAGGAAGGGCAGCATGTCGTCCTTCAGCCGGGTTCCGACGATGGTCGCGGTGTCGATGCCGTTGGCCTCGCAGTGCGCCCGACCCTTTTCCAGAAAGCCGGCGACGGCGCCCAGGGTCTGCAGATAGGACGCCACGCTGACGTCATAGAGTGAAATGGCCATTGGCAGGTTCCGTGGCGAAAGCTTTGATTTTGTGGTTACTGGCACGCTTCGCGCGGCGGAAGCCAAGCCGGTAATCGACCTCAGCGCGCGCCGATGCGGGCCATAACCTCGCGCGGAATGCCGAACTGGGCGACGACGGTGTTGCGATCGCGCAGGCCCAACACCTCGCGCTGCACCAGGAACCCCCAGACCGCGTCGGCGGCGGCTTTGACCAGGGCCGCCCGCCCCTCGCCGCCCTCATGCGCGGCCAGAGCCGCCAGTGACGCTTCCACCTTGCGCCCCGCCCGGCCCAGCGACTGGGCCTGTTCCTCGAGCAGTTCATGGCGAAACACCGCGTCGCCAGTCTCGACGCCGAGCCGCTTGAGGAACGTCTGGGGCATGCGCAGGGAGGACATGGGCTGAGTTTTGGCGGGTTGGAGCGGGTTGGCAAGCGCTGCGAAGGCAAATCTAGGCGATGAATTCATGTCGCCGGATCACACTCAGGTCGAAGGGCTGGAACAGCTTCGGCTGCAGATCCCGCATCTCACGGTCGCATCCGATTTCCCAAGGATAGAGACCGTCGATGTCGGGTACGAATAGCTGGAAGATTCTAACCGGAGCTTGCGGCTCGCCCCGCGTGGAGCGGAAGGCCTTGGCCAGCGGGAACCAGTCGTACTCCTCGATCTGACTTTCGTGCACCTGCCGCCAGCACACCTCATAGCCGAGACCACGCCAGCGCAGGCCATCCTCGATGTCGAGCGTCCTCTCGCGCAGATGCTTCTGGACCTCGATCAACTTGTCGTGCGCCGCTGCGCCATCGGGCCCGAAGGCGATCACGTCGGGCCCCCCGATATGTTCGGTCAGCCCCACCGAGTAGGCCCAACACAGCCTCGCCCCATCGACGGGCACAATCGTCCAGCCCCGTTCCCCGATCAGCCGTCGGGCGACCCGTTCTGGAGCGGGCATGTCGAAAGCCTGGGGATCGTTCTCGGGCAGATAGAGGGCCGGTTGACGCGGCCGAAGGTGCTCATCGTAGCCGGACTCCCACGGGTAGTGCCCCTCTGGATCTGGAAGCACAAGCTGGAACGCCTCCAGCCCGGAGAACTGGCCGGTGCGCGCAAACCGTCGCTGCTGCGCCAGGCTCAGCCAGCCGACGACTCCGGAGATCTGGCTCGGATGGACCTTTCGCCAAATCGGTGGGTGATCTTCGCCCATGGACCATGTCGCGCCTTCCTCGAAGCGCAGTTCACCCGACTTGAGATCATCGAAGGCCTGCCAAAGGACCCCGCTCGCAATGTCACGCGGGACGTCGAACATGACGACCTCGGGTTGATCCAGGGTTTCGTCAAAGCCGAGCGAGTAAGCCCAGGCGGGCGCCTCGCCGTAGGCGCCGACGTACAGGCCAGCCCAGCCGTGCTTTCGCACCCGGCGATACAGCCCACGCATCCTCCACCAGTCCGCTAGCCTCGAGAGCAAAGCCCACTCCCCTCACCCAAGGAGAACATATGAGGAACTGACGATCTGCGTCAAGATGCATACGAACGTTGCGGGGGCGAGGGTTTGCACCCCCACCCCCACCCGCCCTACCCCTTCACGCACAC
>NZ_JBILRO010000153.1:0-8492 GCF_044372605.1 Phenylobacterium sp. | reverse complement strand
ACTCTTATAGTGAACATCCGTTGTTCACACTCCTATAGTGAACATCCGTTACGAATCGTGCTTCCGGAGTTTGGAAAGTGTCACAAAGGCTCATCGTCATCGTCATCGTCAGACAAGGACGGGATGCCGCGCTGAGCAAGTTTGGAGCGTACTGGTTTGGCCAAGGCCATTGATCGAACATTCCGGAGCCTCCGCGGTCTCGAGAAGACGGCATCGACCAGCCGCGTCCTGAATCTCGCTGCCCTGGGCATTCGCAACGCCGACGTCGCCGAGCATCAGAAGCTGCCATTCTTCATCGCCAGCAGTCTGAACGGCGCCGTGATTATTCGCCATCGGCTGCGCGGCCGGGAGATGGAGGCCTTCGACCGCCACCGCTTCAGCGCCACCAAATTGATCATACCTTTCAGCAGATCAGATCTCGGCCTCGGCGGTCGCTCGATATTTGTGGGCGAGCGCGGCTGGACTGACGTGCTCGATGAGCTGCGCGGTGAAGCGCCCGACTTGCCACGTGACATCGCCGCCATGGAAGCTATCGACGAACTGCCCTCGCTCGACCCCTTCCTGCTGCGCGAGCACATGAAGCGACGCGGCTTTAGCATCAGCCCGTCCCACTTCGAAATCTCGGCCGCCGATCTGGTGCGCATGCAGCGCTTCGTCGGTACCGAAATCACCAAGCTGATCGATCTCGCCTACAGGGATCACCACGGCGGTACGGAAGCCAACACCGCACGTCTGGTCGAAGCCCTGCTGTCCTCGCAGATGGACGCACGTCTGGAGCCGCTGCGGCTGACACTCCGGCTGACGCCCGAGAACTACAAGGAAGGCATCTTCGCCTGGAAGGGCTTCCTCTACTACAAATGGGTCCTCAACAGCCTCTGGCCCGATATCAGGGAAGTGTTCGCGGAACTCAGCAAGGTGCGCGTCGTCGGCGCCGTTGACGCCGCTACACTCAGGGAACTCGACGAAACGAAGATGCGCTTGCGGTCCAAGATGGAACGACAGGTCAAGACGGTCATGGGGCATCTGAGCGTCTATGATGAAATCTTCGCCCAACTCACCAGCCATGGGAACGCCATCGCCTTCCGCGATTTCCTGCTCAAGTCACCGGAGATGTTCCTGTCCCTGGGCGAGGGTTGCGGCTTGATCAGCCACATTTCAACCTACTGGCGCTATCAGTTCAGCACCGGCATGCCCCTGCATGCAGATGCTATACAGCTCATTGATATTCTTCAGGATTTTGAAGCCAGCCTCGGCACCATAGAGGAATACGTGGACACCTGACCGCGTCGGCAGTCGCTGATACCGTCGTGTTCATGTAGAGTTGCCGCCATGGCCGTCGCGTTTACCCGGGAAGAAGACTACGAGGCCCAGGCGGCCAACCTCCCGGATCGCCCCGTATCGCCGCACCCAAACCTGGTCACCGCGACGGGCCTGGCGGCGATCGAGGCAGAACTGGCCCAGGCGCGCGCCGCATACGCGGCCGCCCAGGCCGATGGCGGCATCAGCGCTGACCGCACCGCCATGGCCCGCGCCACCCGTGACTTGCGTTACTGGTCGTCCCGCCGCGCCTCGGCCCAGCTCACGGAGCCTGAGGATCAGACCGGCGTGGTTCAGTTCGGCTGCACCGTCGAGGTCGAACGCGAAGACGGGCGCCGCCAGACCTTCCGTATCGTCGGCGAGGATGAGGCCGACCCCGCCATGGGCAGTATTTCCTATGCCTCGCCACTGTCCGCTGCGCTGAGGGGCAAGGCGGTGGGCGACCTGGCGCTGCTCAACGGCGCGGAAATCGAAGTGGTGGCGGTCCGCTAGACTGCGCGCAGGGCCCCTTCTGAAATCGCTGGTGTTTCCCCTACGGCGGCGCAGTATCGTGCGCTGAAGTGCGCGACGACAGCGCCAGGAGGACCGCCATGTACGACCTGATCATCCGCAACGGCACTATCGTCGACGGCACAGGCGAGACGCCCTTCGTGGGCGATGTCGCCATCCAGGGCGACCGCATCGTCCAGGTAGGCAAGGTCGACGGCGCGGCGCGGCGCGAGATCGACGCCGCCGGCCAGATCGTCACCCCCGGCTGGGTCGACATCCATACCCACTACGATGGCCAGGCGACCTGGGACGCGCTGCTGGCCCCCTCCAGCTGGCACGGCGTAACCACCGCCATCATGGGCAATTGCGGCGTCGGCTTCGCGCCCGTTCGCCCTGACGCGCACAACTTCCTCATCGAGCTGATGGAAGGCGTCGAGGACATCCCCGGCGCGGCCCTGCATGAGGGCATCGACTGGCAGTGGGAGAGCTTCCCGGAGTATCTCGACGCACTGGAGGCCAAGCCGCGCGCCATCGATATCGGCACCCATGTCCCGCACGCGCCCGTGCGGGCCTATGTGCTCGGCGACCGCTGCAACACCGACTATGTGCCCAACGCCGATGAGATCGCGCAGATGGCCGCCATCGTGCGCGAAGGCGTCGAGGCCGGCGCGCTCGGTTTCTCCACCTCCCGCACCCTGCTGCACAAGGACTTGAAGGGCGTCTACATGCCCGGCACCTTCGCGGGATCGGACGAGATGCTGGCGCTCGGCCTGTCCATGAAGGGCCTGCGCCACGGCGTCTTCGAGATGGTCTCCGATCACCTGGGGGACGACGACGAGTGGAAATGGGTCAAGGGCTTCGCCGAGCAGACCGGTCTGCCGGTCACGCTCGTCGCCACCTCCGCCCAGGCCTACGAAGGCAACAAGATGTACAACATCGCTGAGGAATCCCGCGCCGAGGGCATGGACATTCGCCCCCAGATCGCCGGCCGGCCAACCGGGATCCTTCACGGCCTGACCTCGAACTTCCACGTCTTCGTGGCGAGCCCCACCTTCCGGGACAAGGTCGCCCCCCTGGCCCTGGCCGAACGGCTGGCCCTGATGGCCCAACCGGAGATCCGCGCCGCGATCCTGTCCGAAGACAGCCCGCTGATACGCGCGGCCATCGGAACCTCGCCCAGCGATGCGTCCCTGGCCACATCCCTGGGGTCCGGCAGCCTGCTGTGGCGGATCTTCCCGCTGGGCGAGCGGCCGAACTATGAGCCCGACCGCGAGCAGAGCGTCGCCGGCATGGCCGAGACCGCCGGCGTCTCGGCGCTGGAAATGATGTACGATCTGCTGCTGCGCGACGCCGGTCAGGAGCTGTTCTACCAGCCGCTCGGCGGCTACGTGACCTACAACTTCGACTTCTTCCGCAAGAACATGCAGCACCCCAATGTGCTGTTCGGTCTCTCCGACGGCGGCGCCCACTGCGGGGTCATCGCCGACGCCGGCATGCCCACCTTCATCCTCCCCTACTGGGGTCGCGACCGCACCAAGGGCGAGCAGTTCCCGCTGGAATTCCTGGTGCGCAAGCTGACCAGCGACACCGCCCAGGCCTATGGCCTGAACGACCGCGGCCAGTTGAAGCCGGGCCTGCTGGCCGACGTGAACATCATCGATTTCGAGACGCTACGCCTGTTCCGTCCAGAGTCGATCAATGACCTCCCGGCCGGCGGCCGCCGCCTTGTGCAGCGTACCGAAGGCTACAGCTTCACGATCAAGTCCGGCCAGGTCACCTTCGAGGGTGGCGTCCACACCGGCGCCCTGCCCGGCGGCCTCGTGCGCGGCGGTCGCGAGGCGGTGATCCTGCCGATGGCGGCGGAGTAACCGATCAGGTCTTCGGCTTCAGCAGCCAGGTCATGACCGTCATGGCCAACAGGGCCCCCGCGATCTGGGCGGCGATGAAGGCTGGCGCGGACTGCGGCGCTATGCCGGCGAACGTGTCGCTCAATGTCCGCGCTATGGTCACGGCCGGATTGGCGAACGAGGTCGAGGCCGTAAACCAGTAAGCCGCCGTGATGTAGAGCCCCACGGCCGTCGCCGTGAACTCGGCCCGTGCCTGCGACACGCCCAGGATCGTCGCCACCAGGCCGAAGGTCGCCACCCCTTCAGACCAGGCCTGGGCCGGACCGTCCCGCAGCTTCTCCGAAACCTGCAGGACCGGTTCGGCAAACATCGCATGCGCGGCCCACACGCCCAGCACGGCGCCGGCGACCTGCGCGGCGACATAGGCGATCGCCATGCCTGTGGACAGTTCCCGCCTCAGCGCAAAAACCATCGAAACCACGGGGTTGAAATGCGCGCCCGAGATCGGCCCGAAGACGGTGATCAGCACCACGAGCGCCGCGCCCGTCGCCAGGGTATTGCCAAGCAGGGCGATGGCGGTGTTTCCGCCGGCCAGGGACTCGCCCATCACGCCGGAGCCCACCACCACCGTCAGCAGCAGCGCCGTGCCCAGGCCCTCCGCCACGCACCGCCGCGCGGGATCGCTCATGCGGTTGCGGTGTCCGCGAGGGTTCCAATGGCGCTCAGCTCGCGCTGTAGCGACACACGATCCAGAGCGTCCAATGGCAAGGCCAGCAACAGCTCGATGCGGTCGCTCAGCCTGCGGGCCGCCTGACGGAACGCGACGGCGATCTCTTCGTCCGACCCCGTGGCCTCCGCAGGATCGGGAATACCCCAGTGGGCGGTCATCGGCCCGCCCGGCCAGATCGGGCAGACCTCACCTGCGGCGTTGTCGCAGACGGTGATCACGAAATCGATCCCGGGCGCCCCGGGGGCCGCGAACTCATCCCACGACTTGGACCGAAAATCCGCAGCCTCGAAACCCAGTTCGCGCACCAGCGGCAGGGAATGAGGATTGACCTGTCCCTTGGGCATTGATCCCGCCGAATGGGCCTGAAACCGCCCCTGCCCCAGCCGGTTCATCAGCGCTTCTGCCAGGATCGAACGGGCGGAATTACCCGTACACAGGAACAGGACGTTCAGCGGCGTAGACATCAGCAGACCCCGATTTCGTTGGCGCAGGTCGACGCGGCCAATGTCCGCAGCGGCGCACACACCTCGGGTCGGCCCGCGCAGCAGTCCTCCATCAGGAAAGCCAGCAGGTCGCGCATCTGGTCGTAGGCCGCCATATAGATGATCGAGCGACCCTCGCGACGCGACGCGATCAGCGCCGCGCCGCTCAGGATGTTCAGGTTGGTCGAGAGCGTATTCGGCAGCATACCCGCGGCGCGCGCAACATCGCCCGCCGCCAGGCCTTCAGGTCCGGCCTGCACAAGCAGGCGGAAGATCGCCAGTCGCCCTTCGTGCGCCAGCGCCGACATGGCCAGAACCGCCGCTGAAGGCTGCATCAGCAGCACGCCGAAGCCTTCACCGGCTCCACGACCACCGCCGCCGGACCACAGCAGGCGGTCGGCGCCGCCGCCTTGGCGACCTCGCGATCCTCGCCATACGACGTGGCCTCGCCAAAGGTGTAGAAGGTTTCCCAGCGCACGCCGGCCGGATCGGTGACCCAGCTCTTGTCCGACTGCGCATAGCAGCAGATGGCGGCTTCCTGGTCGAACGTCACCTCCCCTGCCGCCTTGAGCCGGGTGGCCAGAACGTCCAGTTCGGCGGCGGAGTCCACCTGAATGCCGACGTGCTCCACGCCTGCCACTGCCCCGCGCTGCGAGATCGCGAAGTTCACCAGAGGATCGTCCAGCATCCACTTGGCGTAGTCATCCTTCACGACGCTGGGCGGCGCGCCGAACAGGGTTTCGTAGAACTGGATCGAGGGGGCCAGTTCAGGGACGCTGACATGCAGATGAAGCCGCTTCATGGAAATCTCCGTTACGATTCTTCATTATTCTATATTTCTAGAACTATCGAATTGTCAAGTCATGCTGATTGTTGATCTGCTTGGCACGTTGAAACCTGAGCCGGGATGGGCGGCGGCTAGCCGTAGAGCGCCGCCAGCCGCGCGCGTTCAATCGCAGCCGCCGCCTTGAACACCTCACTGTCCCAGAAACGGTAGTCTCCGTTCGAATAGGCGATGGCGTTCTGGTGATACATCCACGCATTGAAGGCGTTGGCCGCACTGTTGTCGCGCTCGCGAACCACCTTGCCCGGCGCGCCCATGACGATGGAGTTGGGCGGGATGATCGTGCCCTCCTTCAGGAAGGCGTGGCCGGCGATGATGCTGTTATCGCCGATCTCGCAGCCATCCATGATCGTCGACCCGATTCCGACCAGCACACGATCGCCGATCCGGCATCCGTGCAATGTGCAGTGATGGGTGATCGAGCAATCCTCGCCGACGATCGTGGGGCTTCCGGCGCCGAAGTGGATCATCACGAAGTCCTGGATGTTCGTCCCGCGCCCGATGCGAACCGAATAGGATTCAGCGCGGATCACCACATTCGGCCAGATCGACGCCCCGGCGGAGACCTGAACATGGCCATAGATCTGGGCCGTCGGATGGATGAACGCCTCAGCGTCAATCTCGACGCCGGCCAGGCCCTGCCAGGCTGATCCCGTTTCCATATTCCATCCCCTGAACAGCGTTTGCGCCGAACATCCCCTGTCCGGCTGCGCCCGGCAAGGCCCGCGCGTCAGAGCGGGTTGAGGAAAGGTGGGAACCGGTTTTCCGCCCGCAGCCCACGCCAATCATAAGAGGACCCTCAGGCGAAAGACGCGTTCGTCCCGGCGGCGGGCTCGCCGGCGTCAGCGGCGATCGCGCGCGCGATTTCCGCCACCAGCCCCATGGTGTCCATGGGCTTGCGGACAATCCCGTCGAAGGCGTCGAGGCTGTTTCCATGTCCGGCTTCGGCGTCTGCCGTGAAGGCCAGCACGGGCGTGCGGCGATTTGGCCCTGCGTTCGCCCGCAGGCGGGTCAACACCTCGCGGCCGTCGAGGTCGGGCATCCGCACATCCAGCAGGACCAGATCGAACGGTAATTGAAGCAGCCGGTCCAGAGCCGAGTCGCCGCCATCGGCTTCGGAAATCTCGAACTCAAACATTTCAAGAATGCGCCGGGCCAACTCACGATTTGTGGCGTTGTCGTCCACCACCAGCACCCGGCGGCCTGCGAAGGAAATGGCTTCGGCCTCCGCCGGCGCGACTTCATCCAGTTCCGCCGCCTGCAGCGGCAGGGTCAGATGGAAGACCGATCCCTTCCCGGGTTGGCTGATCACGCCGATCGATCCGCCCATCGCCTCGGCCAGCCCCTTGCAGATCGCCAGTCCGAGGCCTGTGCCGCCGTGGCGGCGGGTGAGCGATCCGTCAATCTGGCTGAACCGCTGGAACAGTCTGGCGCACTGCGCCGCGTCCAGGCCCGGTCCGGTATCCTCGACCTCAAAACGCAGGGACTGCCCGCCTTCCATGGCGTCCACCCGGATCGAGACCTGACCACTGTCGGTGAATTTCACGGCGTTGCCGGTCAGATTGACCAGTATCTGGCGCAAGCGATCCCCATCCAGCAGGACGCCCTGAGGGACGTCAGGCGCGATGGTCTGGGACAGCGCCAGGCCCTTCTCTGCGGCCCGCCCTTCGAAAAGGACCAGGGTGTCATCGATGATGCGGGCGACGTCGGTCGGCTGCGGCCGCACGTCGACCATACCGGCCTCAAGCTTGGAGAAGTCCAGGATGTCGTTGATGATCGCCAGCAAGGCGGAGCCTGCGCTGGAGATCCGACGCGCATAGGTCTGGGCGTGCGCGTCCAGATCGGTCATCGTCGCCAGCATGTCGCTGTAACCAAGCACGGCGGTCAGCGGCGTCCGGATCTCGTGGCTCATGTTCGCCAGGAACTGTGACTTTACCTGCAAGGCTGCCTCAGCGTCGGCCCTCGCGGTCGCGAGCGCCTCCTCCTGCTCCACCTGCAGACTGACGTTTCTAACCACGTCCACGTACCCAAGCGGCTCGCCGGTCTCAGGATCCCAGAGCCGTTTGGGCATCGACTCCATCCAGACCCATTCGCCAGTGACCTGATGGCGGCAACGCCAGCGAATCTTCTCACCGGCATCGGCGGGCGTCTGGGCCTGAAGGATGCCCCACATCCGGACCCCGTCTTCATGGTGGATCTTGCCGACGAATGTTCCGCCCAGCATCGTGGCTGGATCGATGCCAAGCTGGCTGATCGATGGACTTATAAAGGTGATCCTGGCGTTGCGGTCCGACATGACGATGATGTCAGAGGTATTCTCGGCGATCATCCGGTATCGCGCCTCGCTCTGGCGCAGCGCTTCCGCAGCGCGGGCGGCCTGCGCCTGCGCTTGCGCCAGTTCTGCCTCCTGGCGAACCTGATTTGATATGTCCCTGACGAGATCGATGAAGCCTCTCGGTTCACCGGTTTCGGGGTCGCGCATCAGGCCCGGGCTGGATTCCATCCAGACCCAGTCTCCGGTCTTGCCGTGGCGCCCCCGCCAGCGCACCCGTTCCACAGTCTCCGGGAAAGATACCTGCGTCAGTAGTCGGGCGAAAACACCGTTTAAGAGGTCAATATCGTCCGGATGGACCATCTCGACGGCCGAGCGGCCGATCAGGTCCGCTGGCTCGTGTCCGACCCGGCGGACTCCGGGACTGAGGTAGTCGAATCGGCCCTTAAGGGTAGTGACCACAATAATGTCGGTCGAGTTCTCGGCAATCAGCCGGTAGCGCAACTCGCTT
>NZ_JBILRO010000152.1:0-8566 GCF_044372605.1 Phenylobacterium sp. | reverse complement strand
CCGGGCGTCTTCGAGACCGTCGCCCTGCCCAACGTTGTTAACGGCGTACTCTGGACGCTGCGGCTGGAGTTCACCTTCTATCTGGTACTGATGCTGATCCGGGCGCGGCTGGCGCTGGTGCTGGCGCTGACGGCGGCATGCGGCGTGGTGTGGCTCGTGATGACGTTCACCCACCCGAACTGGGCCGATGAGCGCGCGACCCGGATCGCGTTTCTGGGCGCCCGGAACGGCCTGTTGTTCTTCGCCGGCGCCGCCCTCTATCTGACGCGCGCAAGTATCCCGCTCTGGATCGGCGTGATCGCGGCCGCCGCCTTTCCGTTGATCGGCCCCCTGGCCCTGCCGTTCGCCGTCCTGGGTCTGTCCCGCCCGGGAAAGCTCAGGGCCGACCTCAGCTACGGCATCTACATCTA
Source organism: Phenylobacterium sp. (assembly GCF_044372605.1). Classification (GTDB taxonomy): domain Bacteria; phylum Pseudomonadota; class Alphaproteobacteria; order Caulobacterales; family Caulobacteraceae; genus Phenylobacterium. Next base: position 8,156 of record NZ_JBILRO010000152.1, on the reverse strand, counting down.
CGCCTTCCCGATTCAACAGACGCTGGCGGGGTACGGCCAGCTGAACCTGCTCACCGCCGTTCTCGCCGTTCTGCCCTTTGCGGCCTTTAGCTGGTTCCTGGTGGAGCGACCCGCCATGCGGCTTAAACCGGCGGGAGGGTCAGGTTCGCCGGAAGGATGACCGATCCGACACGGAACCTGACGGCCGCTTCGCGCGCTGTGCCGCCAGCAACAGCTGGAGAACATGATGCGCAATCCCTGATTTATCGCCCTCGCCGCCCTCGCGTTGGTGGGCCTGGGTGCCTGCAGCAAGACAGATAAGGCGATCGACGCCAAGGCCGACACCGTGGAGGCAGAAGCCAAGGTCCTCGCAACGGACCTCAAGAACCAAGCCGACTCTGTAAAGGTCGCCGCCGAGGCAGAGGCCGAGGCCATGCGAAAGTAGCAGATCTGCCGCCGCCAGGGCTCAACCTTCAGGCGGCGGCTTCCGCTGAAACCCCCGGCCGCGCTTCAGCACGCGCGGCTCGCCCTTGGCCTTTGCGTTGATTTCCTTGAGCTTGCGGTGCTGCATGGCAGACAGCGCCTCTCCGGGAGCGCCCTTTTCTGGGTCGCCGAAGGCGCGGCCGTAGGTCTTGATGCGGTCGGCGACGCTGCCCAGGAACTCGCCCTCCCAGTCGGAGAGCTCGATCCCGGCCTTGTCAGCCAGACGACGGGCACGTTTCAGGGCGTTCAGCGCAGAGCGTTGGGCCTGCGCCTTGCGATCTGGAACGCCGCGCTTCAAATCTCTCCGATGGCCGAGAGATAGAGGTCGAGGATCGCCTCTTCCTCCTGGCGCTTGGCGCGGTCCTGTTTGCGGATGCGCACGACCTTGCGGATGATCTTGACGTCGAAACCGTTACCCTTGGCCTCGGCGAAGACCTCCTTGACCTGTTCGGCGATCTCGGCCTTTTCCTGCTCGAGACGCTCGATGCGCTCGATGATGCTCTTCAACTGCCCCTGGGCGGTCGCGTTGAGAACGTCGGGGTGTCCGGAGGAGTCGTCGGCCATAGCCACGCCTTTTAAGCTGGATGCGGAGGAAACGGAAAGCGGCGGACCCTACTGTCCTGCCCGCACCCTGTCATCCACGTCCGCAGCCTGAATCAAGAAAACCCCTTGCCAGAGGCAGGGGGCTCTCGACGTCTGTTCAATACGCGGGCCTTCAGGCGGCGCAGAGTGTCTGACGGCGGCGGCGGATCATGGCGCCCACGGCGCGAAGCCCATGATCATCATCGCCCAGGTGGCCGGTTCCGGCACAACGGCTATGGCGCCCGCGAAGTTGTCGACATCAACGGAGTTGCTGGAGGGGCGCAGCATCACGTGGTTCACCACCGCGCCGCCGTCGAAGTCGAAGTTGACCAAACCCTGCACCGGCTATGACAGCGCGCCGTCTAGAGCAGGCCGTGTCCCACGAGCGCCGGCCGCAGAGCTGCCGGATCCACAAAATGGTGCGTGGCGAACCCGAGGCTTCGGGCGGCCTCGATGTTGCGGGCGCTGTCATCAACGAACAGCATTTCGGAAGGCGCCAGGCTGAAGCGATCACAGCACAGCTGGAAGATCGCCGGATCCGGCTTCATCATGCCCTCAAGGCCGGAGGCCACGTAGGATTTCAGGAGACCAAAGGCCGGGCTCATCGCCAGAGTCGAATCCAGCGTCTCGTGCGAGATGTTGGAAAGGCCAAACTGAGGAATGCCGCGCGTCTGCAGCTCCGCCATGGCCGCTTCAGTTTCGGCGATGGCGCCGGAGAACATTTCACTCCAGCGATCACGCCAGGCCAGAATCTCGGCCTCATGATGCGGGTGGATGGCAATCAAACGGGCGCAGTTCTCGGTAAAGGTCACGCCACAGTCGGTGGGCGCGTGCCATTCGAGCGTGCAGACCTCGGACAGGAACCGGTCGCGCTGGGCCGGATCCGGGAAGATTTTTTCATAGAGCGTGCGCGGATTCCAACGCACGATGACATTGCCGAAGTCCCAGAGGACGGCTTTCGGCATCGTCTTGCGGGCTTAGCCCTGCTTGGCCTTGAAGCGCGGGTTCGTCTTGTTGATGACATAGATTACGCCCTTGCGGCGCACGAGCTTGCAGTCGCGGTGACGCGTCTTCAGCGACTTCAGCGAGCTTCTGACCTTCATGGGACCGTATCTTCAATCGGGCCGGGACCGGCCGTTGGCGAACAAGAGCGGGCGCATATACGGGGCGGCCCCGCTCAAGTCAACCTGACGCCGTTTTGATTGGGCGCCTGCGCGACACATCGTAGATATCATCCATGCGCCGTCGCCTGACACTCTCTCTGATCCTGTTTGGTCTGGGCCTCATCTCGCCGGCCGCCTCGCAGTCGATTGCACCGCCCACGGCGTCGGGAGATCAGATTTTCGACGCATGGGCTTCGGAGTTTCAAGGGCGCGCCCTCGTCGCAGGTATCGACCCCGTGGTGCTGGCGCGCGAGATGGCGGGCCTGACCCCTGACGTTCGTGTCGCCGGCGCTGACAGTCGCCAGCCGGAGTTCTCAAAGCCCATCAGCGCCTACCTGGAAGGCGTGGTGACGCAGGATCGGCTGATCATTGGGCGGCGTCGGGGCGCCGAGGTGGAGGCGTTTCCGGCGATAGAGGCCGCGTCTGGCGTCCCGCCAGAAATCCTGCTGGGCGTCTGGGCGCTGGAGAGCGGCTTTGGCAGCCTTCAAGGCAACTATGATACGCTGCGTTCGCTGGCCACCCTGGCCGCCCAGGGGCGTCGCCGCGCCTGGGCCGAGGGTGAGATGATCGCCACGCTCAGGATCATCCAGTCCGGAGAACAGCCTCGCGCCCGCCTGCAGGGCTCCTGGGCCGGGGCCATGGGCCAGACCCAGTTCATCCCCAGCACCTATCTATCGACCGCCGTGGATCAGGATGGCGACGGGCGGCGCGACATCTGGAATTCGAGCGCCGACGCGCTGGGCTCTGCGGCAAACCTGCTGGCCAAGGCCGGCTGGGTTCGCGGACAGAGCTGGGCCCGGGAAGTAACCGTTCCGGCCGGGTTTGACTTCAGCCTGACCGAAGGCCCCCGGGAGACCCCTGCCTGGTGGGCGCAGCGCGGCGTGATTCGGGCTGACGGCAGGCCCTGGACGGCGCTTGATGCTGACGCAAAGGCGCAGCTGGTGGCGCCCGCCGGCGCGGAAGGACCGCAGTTCCTGCTGTTCCCCAATCACTTCGCGATCCGCGCATATAACAACAGTCTGTCTTATGCGCTCGGTGTCGGCATGTTGGCGGACGGGTATCTGGGCGAGGGCGCCTTGATCCGGTCCTGGCCGAAGGAAACGCCGCTGCCGCTTGTGGACCGCATGACCGCCCAGCGAGCGCTGGCGGCATTGGGCTTCGATCCGGGTGCCCCGGACGGTGTGGTCGGCATGGGCACGCGCCGGTCTCTGCGCGCCTGGCAAGCCACGCGCGGGCTGGTAGCGGACGGCTATCTGTCAGATGCTATGGTGCAACGCCTGAAGGCCGAGGCCAGCGCCTTGCCGACAATCGCGGGAGAGAATGCGCATGATTAGACGATATGGCTTGATCGCCTCTACGCTGGCCGCCGTCCTGGCCAGCGCCGGCCCGGCCGGCAGTCAGGCGCCCGCACAGTCTGCGCCCCCGGCCAGCCTGACCCGCGCCGCTGGCTATCTGACTGCGGGCGGTGCGCCCAGCAGCCTGGCCATTGTGCCCCCTCCGCCGACCCCCGGCTCCGGCGCTCAGGCGCGCGACGACGAGGCCTCGTTGGCAGGGCTGGCGCTCCATGGCGGACCTCGCTGGGAGCTGGCCACACAGGACGCGGATCTTTCATTCCCCGTTGCGGCAGGCACATTCTCCTGCGCCATCGGGACGACGATCAGCGAAACGGACACGCCAAGGCTCTATGGTCTGCTGCGCCGAAGCCTGGCGGACCTCGGTCTCTCGACCTATCCGACCAAGACCAAGTACCTGCGCCAGCGCCCCTTCATGACCAATGGCAAGCCGATCTGCACGCCGGCGATGGAGGCTGTGCTGCGGCGGGACGGGTCCTATCCTTCGGGGCACAGCGCGATCGGCTGGGGTTGGGCGCTGATTGTGGCCGAGGCGGCGCCGGACCGGGCGGAGGCCGTGCTGGCCCGCGGTCGGGCGTTCAGTGACAGCCGCCGTGTCTGTAACGTCCATTGGCAGAGCGATGTCGACGAGGGGCGCACCATGGGCTCCGCTGTGGTGGCCAAACTGCACGACTCCGTCGAGTTCCGCGCTGACATCGCCGTCGCCCGGGCCGAGGTCGCTGCGGCGCGCGCCAAGGGCCTGAAACCGGTCAGGGATTGTGCCGAGGAGAGCCGGCGCCTGGCCGCCGGGTAATGCTCAGCGCTCGTCGCTCTTCTCGAGCGCCGCGAGTGTGGTGGCTTCCTGCGTGGCCGGCTTCGGATCTGCGTTGCGAAGGGCCGGGTTCCGGAACGCGTAGACCAGAAGCCCTAGCATCAACAGCGTATTGACGATGAACGGAGCCGGCCCGAAGTGCTGGTACAGGAATACAAACAGCGGCGCGAAGATCACATTGATGCCGTTGACGGCGGCAATGGCCCCGGCGACACGCGCCTGCTCGGCCATGCCGACGGCAATGGAGGACCCGGCAGTGAACCCTGGCCGCGCCAGACCAAAGCCCAGGCTCGACACGGCATAGCCCACCACCACCCCGTAGTAGTCTGGCGACAAGGCCACGATCAGGTTGCCCAGTGCCGCAACGCCCACGCCCCAGCGCAACAGCTGGCGCGGCGTCATCTCGAACATCCGGATCAGGCCCCACTGGGCCAGTAGCCCGGCGACCGCGCCGAACATCATCGCGATGGCGATGTAGGTCTGTGCCTTCGCCGGCGACAGATCCAGCTTGTCGAGGATCAGAAAGCCTAGCGTCTGGGCCTGAGCTGTCTGGCAGGTGGCCACGATGAAGCCGTAGATCAGGAACGGCATGATGCGGGGATCACGCCAGATCGGCAGGGCGGCGGGCGCCCCGCCGACGACCGGGCGCAAAGGCCGGCGCGCATCCGGGTCCGGTTTTGAGTCTGGCAGAAACCGCCAGACCACGAACAGCATGCCAAGAGCGATGAAGGCGAAGCTGTAGAGCGGGCCGGCCAGTCCCACGCCAGGAAATATGAAAAGCGGCGCGAGAAAGGGACCGATGACCGTGCCCAGACCAAAGGCGCCGGCCAGATTGGCCATGGCCTGGGTGCGCCCCGCGGTCGGTGTACGTTCGGCCACATAGGCCTGGGTCGCCGGATTGCTGGCCGCGCCAAACAGGCCAAACAGCGCCCGGGCCAGCAGAAAGAGGATAAAGATCGTCATCGGCGCCGCCAGCTTCGCCAGTCCGGAACTGACCACCGCGCCGCACAGCATCATCGATACGAGAAACCCGCTGAGCCCGACCAGCATCAAGGGCTTGCGACCATAGCGATCCGAGGCCCTGGCCCATCCCGGCGAAGAAAACGCCCAGAGCAGCGCCGAGAGCGAAAAGATCGCCGAGACCATGGGATCAGGAATGTCCAGCGAGCGGCCAATCGCTGGAAGCACCGAGATCAGGCCCGTGTTGCCCATGGCGGTGGCCATCGAAACGCCGAAGATGATCGCAAAGGACCGCCGGGGCAGCGCTGTCGTGTCCGGAGCCTTGTCCTGCATGCCTTGGGCTTTAACGGCTTGCGGCGCGGCGGCAAATGGCCGACGCGCTCACGGCCCATTAAACATTAACGGCGATAGTCCCCCTCACCTTGCGGGGAAGTCCATGTTCCAGATCATCGGTATCGTTCTGCTATTTGTGATGGTGTTCGGCAGCTACATCGTCACTGGCGGCAACATCGGCGTGATCCTGGCCGCAACGCCGCATGAAATGGCGGCGATCGGCGGCGCGGGCGTGGCGGCTTATCTGATCTCGAACTCGATGGCGGTGCTAAAGGGCACCGGAGGCGGGCTGGCCAAGGTGTTCAGCGGCGCCAAGTGGAAGCCCTCGGACTATCGCGACCTGCTGTCGCTGCTCTTCCTGTTGACCAAGACCATGAAGTCCAAGGGCGTGATTGCTCTGGAAAGCCACATCGAGAATCCGCAGGAGAGCTCGATCTTCTCGCGCTTCCCTCGGATCCAGAAGGACCACTTCGCCATCGATTTCATCTGCGACACGCTGCGGATGATGACCATGAACCTGGAGGATCCCCACCAGGTCGAGGATGCGATGGAAAAGCAGTTGGAGAAGCATCACCACGAGGCCCTGGGCCCTGGAAACGCCATCACCAATCTGGCCGACGCCTTGCCCGCTCTGGGCATCGTGGCCGCCGTACTGGGCGTCATCAAGACCATGGGTTCGATCACCGAGCCGCCGGAAGTCCTGGGCGGGATGATTGGCTCCGCTCTTGTCGGCACCTTCCTCGGCGTGTTTCTGGCCTACGGACTTGTGGGTCCGATGGGCACGCGCATGAAGGATGTGGTGGAGGAGGAAGGTGCCTTCTACCGCATTATCCAGGCCGTGCTGGTGGCCCACCTGCATGGCAACGCCGCCCAGATCTCGGTGGAAATCGGTCGCGGAAACGTGCCCTCCGGCGCCCAGCCCAGCTTCCTTGAGTTGGAAGAAGTGCTCTCCAATATCCCCGCGGAGGGTTCATAACGCGACCCCTTTTTGCGCCGCCGGGTGCGCCCTTGGGCAAAGGGACAAAAAGTGATCACAAGTCCGTGATTTTATGTCTTGCCTTTCCCCCGAACCCAAGCGTATCTCTGGTCACAGCGTCGGAAGGGTAAGTTCGCCCGTTCTTATTTTGACATCAGGCGGGGACGTCCAGCCGACGCGTAGCTCTCCGATCAAAGGATTATGACATGACCAAGGAACTGCTCGTCGCCGCCGCCGCTTTCGCCCTCCTGGGCACCGCTGCCTGCGCGAAGAAGGAAGAAGCCCCCGCCGCCGAAGCCCCCGCTGCTGAAGCCGCTGCTGCTCCGGCCGCCGACGCGATGGCTGCCCCGGCCGCCGCTGCCGACGCTGCCGCCGCTCCGGCCGCCGACGCGATGGCTGCTCCGGCCGCTCCGGCTGCCGACGCTGCCGCCCCGGCCGCGCCCGCCGCGAAGTAATACACTTCACGACGACGCAATTGCGTTACGGAAGGGCCGCCCTTTGGGGCGGCCCTTTTTCGTTGCGCAACACCAGATGATTACAGACGCTGGCCCCCTCGACTGGACTACTGACGGGCAACCGCGATCACGCCGGTTTGGCGATGTCTACTTCTCCGCTGAGGATGGGCTGGCCGAGGCCCGCGCGGTCTTCCTGCGCGGCTGTGGCCTGCCGGACGCCTGGCAGGGCCGCAGGCGATTCGTCGTAGGCGAACTGGGGTTCGGGACCGGGCTCAATATCGCGGCCCTGCTCGACCTCTGGCGCCAGACCCGACCGCCCGGCGCGGTGTTGCATATCTTTTCCATCGAGGCGTTTCCGATCAGCGCCGAAGACGCTGCGCGCGCCCTGTCGCGCTGGCCGGAGCTGGCGCCGGTTGTCGCGCCACTCATCGCCGGGTGGCCGGGGCAAACCCGAGGCCGGCATCGCCTGGAGTTCCCACACTTCTCGGCGATTCTCGATGTGGCCGTAATGGACGTGGTTGCCGCGCTTCAGGGATGGTCCGGATACGCCGACGCCTGGTTCCTGGACGGCTTCTCCCCGGCGCTGAACCCCGACATGTGGCGCGAGGAGGTGCTGGCCTTGGTCGCCGCCCGCTCGGCTCCCGGCGCCCGGGCGGCGACCTTCACCGTGGCCGGCCAGGTGCGCCGCGGGTTGAGCGCCGCCGGTTTCACTGTGGGGAAGCAGGCCGGCTTCGGACGCAAACGCGAGCGGCTGGAGGCGGTGCTGGCCGGGACGCGAGGAAACCATACCCGTCAGCGTGTGGCGATCGTCGGCGGGGGTATAGCCGGCGCCTCGGCCGCGCGGGCCGTGCGCGCGCTGGGCGGCGAGGCCGTGGTGATTGAGGCCCAGCACCCGGGCGCCGGGGCTTCGGGCAATCCTGCCGCGCTGGTGACGCCCCGACTGGACGCCGGGCTGGGCGAGGCGGCGGGGCTGTTCGCCCAGGCTTTCGCCCGCGCGGGCCAGCTCTACGACGAGGTCCCCGGGGCTGTGATCGCCCGGGGCGCCCTGCAGTTTACGACCGA
>NZ_JBILRO010000150.1:0-8572 GCF_044372605.1 Phenylobacterium sp. | reverse complement strand
CAGGGGCCGCCGGAAGGCTGAGAACTGACGCGAGCAGAATGGCGATTTTTGCTGACCGAACCATGGGTGTCCTCCTGGGCTTTGTCTTCATCATGCGCCGATGCGGGCGCCGGGGCCAAGTGACGGATTGTGAGCTCGCGCTGACGTCATCGGCAACGCCGCTTGAACTCCCCGCCCGTGGCGGCCTATCTGCTGCAACGCGCGGGCGTGGCGGAATCGGTAGACGCAGCGGACTTAAAATCCGTTTTCGGCAACGAAGTGTCGGTTCAAGTCCGACCGCCCGCACCAGAAGGCCGGATCCTCAGGATCAGCGCCCTGCCGTTTCCTGAGCGTAGCCCAGTTGTTCGTTCAGCCGGTCCAGTACGGTGATCGCGGCCTCCGGGATCACGGTCCCGGGCGTGAAGATCGCGGCAACACCCATGTCCTCCAGCGCCTTGAAATCCTCCGGCGGGATGACGCCGCCGACAAATACCAGGATGTCTGGGCGTCCCAGGCGGGCCAGTTCGGATTTCAGTTCCGGCACCAGAGTCAGGTGTCCAGCGGCGAGCGAGCTGGCGCCGACCGCGTGAACCCCGGCTTCGACGGCCTCTACCGCCGCTTCGGCGGGGGTCTGGAACAGGTCGCCGATCTCCACGTCAAAGCCCAGGTCGCCGAAGCCGGACGCGATCACCTTCTGACCCCGGTCGTGACCGTCCTGGCCCATCTTGGCCACCATCAGGCGGGGCTTGCGGCCGTCGGCCTGTTCAAAGGCCGCAGCCATGGCGCGGGCGCGGTCTGAAGCGGGGGTCGCGCCAGCTTCGCGCAAGTAGACACCCTTGACGGCGTCGGCTGTGGCCTTGTGGCGGTTGAACACCTTTTCCAGGGCGAACGAGATCTCGCCAACCGTAGCCATGGCCCGTGCGGCATTGACCGAGAGTTCCAGCAGGTTGCCGTCGCCGGCCGCGCCGGCGGTCAGCGCATCCAGAGCGGCGGCCACAGCTTCCGGGTCGCGGTCGCGTTTCAGGCGTTTCAGCTTTTCAAGCTGGGCGTTGCGGACGGCGGTGTTGTCGACCTTCATCACGGGGATGTCGTCGGCCACGTCAGGCCGGTATCGATTCACGCCCACGACGGATTGCTGCCCGGAATCGATCCGGGCCTGGGTGCGGGCGGAGGCTTCCTCGATCCGGCGTTTCGGCAGGCCGTTCTCGATTGCCTTTGCCATCCCGCCCAGCGCCTCGACCTCGGCGATGTGGGTGAGCGCCCGCTCGGCCAGATCGGCAGTCAGGCGCTCGACATAGAAGCTGCCGCCCCAGGGGTCGACGACCCGGTTCTGGCCGCTCTCCAGTTGCAGGAAGAGCTGGGTGTTGCGGCTGATCCGGGCGGAAAAGTCCGTCGGCAGGGCCAGGGCTTCGTCCAGCGAGTTGGTGTGCAGGCTCTGGGTCTGGCCGCCGACGGCCGCCATGGCCTCGACGGTGGTGCGGGCGACATTGTTGTAGACGTCCTGGGCGGCCAGGCTCCAGCCGCTGGTCTGGGTGTGGGCTCGCAGCGAGAGGGAGCGCGCATCCTTCGGGTCGAACTCGGCCTTCATCAGCTTCGCCCACAGCAGGCGCGCGGCGCGCTGCTTGGCGATCTCCATGAAGGCGTTCATGCCGGCGTTCCAGAAGAACGAAAGCCGGGGGGCGAACTGGTCCACAGTCATGCCCGCCGCGACGCCCGCACGGACATAGTCGATGCCGTCGGCCAGGGTGTAGGCCAGTTCCAGGTCCAGCGTCGCGCCGGCTTCCTGCATGTGATAGCCGCTGATCGAGATCGAGTTGAAGCGCGGCATTTCGCGGGCCGTATAGGCGAAGATGTCGGACACAATCCGCATCGAGGGGCCGGGCGGATAGATGTAGGTGTTCCGGGTCAGGAACTCCTTCAGGATGTCGTTCTGGATGGTGCCCGAGAGCTTCTCGTGCGGCACGCCCTGTTCTTCCGCCGCCACGATGTAGAGCGCCAGGATCGGCAGCACGGCGCCGTTCATGGTCATCGACACGCTCATCTTGTCGAGCGGGATGCCGTCGAACAGGGTGCGCATGTCGAGGATGCTGTCGATGGCTACGCCAGCCATGCCCACGTCGCCCGCCACGCGGGGGTGGTCTGAGTCATACCCCCTGTGGGTGGCCAGATCGAAGGCGATCGACAGTCCCATCTGGCCCGCCGCCAGGTTGCGCCGATAGAAGGCGTTGCTGTCCTCCGCGGTGGAGAATCCGGCGTACTGGCGGATCGTCCAGGGGTTGGTGGCGTACATGGTGGGGTAGGGGCCGCGCACGAACGGCGCCAGTCCCGGATAGCCGCCCATGGCTGCCAGGCCGGTGATGTCAGCCGCGGCATAGGCGGGGCGGACGGCAATACCCTCCGGGGTATTCCAGGCATCGGCCTCCGGCGGTGAGGTCGGCGTGACAGGACCCTCGAACGGCAGGGTCGCGAAATCCGGGAACGCGCTCATGCCGCCACCTCATAGGCTTCGGACAATCGAATGGGTTTCAAGGGCGGGCACACGCTGTCTTCGCCGGGGAGGCGTGGCGAGGGTTGATCGGGGAAGGCACCGCCCGGTTCCACCTCGACCCGCGCGGCGACCGCCGCCGCTACGTCCCGGGCGATCAGACCGGAGGTCAGGGCGGAGACAAGCCCGCCGGCGGCCTCAATGGCCTGCAGGCGCGTCCAGGCGGCCCGGGCGATCTGATCGGTGAGCGTCTCGATGTAGCCGGAGCCGGCGGCAGGGTCGGTGACCTTGCCGATATGGGCCTCTTCCATCAGCACCAGCTGAGCGTTGCGGCTTTGTCGCCGGGCGAGGGTAGTGGGCAGCCCCAGGGCGTCGGAATAGGTCCCGAGCACCACAGCGTCCGCACCGCCGACCGCCGCGCCGAACCCGGCAACCGTCAGACGGATCATGTTGGTCCAGGCGTCCTGCGCCGTCAGCATGCGGCGCGATGACCGCGCCTCGATCCGCGCCAGAGGGTCAGCGCCGGAGGCGGTGGCGATCCGGGCGAACACGACGCGTGCGGCGCGAACCTTGGCAATGCCCACGAAATAGTCTGCATCCGCTGACAGACCCAGCGTGACGCGTGCGAAGGCCTCGGCGATCGTAAGGCCCGCGCCGACCAGGGCCCTGGCGTAGTCGATGGCGGCCGCTGCAGCGAAGGCGACCTCGAGGGCCTCGCCGCCGCCGGCTTCATGGACCACGCGGCCCGAGGCCTGGAACAGGCTGGCTTGGGGGTAGGTCTGGACGAGGTCCGCAGCGACGGTCGCCGCAGTGGCCAGATGCGCGGCGACCGGCCCGGGGCTGGCGCCAGACCCGGCAAAGGCGCTGAGGGGGTCGAGGTTGAGGGCCAGCTTTGCGCCCGGCGAAGATCTGGCGACGGTGTGCAGGGCCAGAGCCGCCTGCGGACCCCGGAACCCGGCGTCCAGGCCGGTGGGAGCCAGTTCCAGAATCACGTCCTTGAGCGCGCGGGCGAGGGCATCAGGCGTGGCGTGGCCCTGAACGATGACGGAGGCCGCGCCGCCCTGCAGGTCCGCGAGCAGTTCAGCATTCGCCCTGGCCGGATCCGGGTGCGCCGACAGGGTCCGCACGTCCCAGGCCCGGCCAGCCTCGAACGGTCTGGGCGGAAAGCCCGCCGCCCGCTCCGACGCCGCATAGAGCGGCGAGATCGGCAGCCCCTCGACCGTCGCCTTCATCAGGCTCTCGAAGGGCTTGTCGCCCAGGGTTTTGGAGACCAGCGCGCGCCAGGCGGCCTCGTCGGCGGGCGGAAATCCGGGGTCGATTAACAGGGTGTCGGCCATGGGCGGAATTGCGCCCCGCGCGGGCCTGACGTCAAGTTCACCCAACGTGATCTCGCGGCTGAGCTACACTGTTGCGAAGCGCAAAAAGATATGCGTACAACGTAAATCTAACAACCGTTCGAGGATATGTCCATGGCTCTGCCCCCCGTCCTGCGTGACCGCCTGCGCCTGCCTGTCATCGGCAGCCCGCTGTTCATCATCTCGACGCCGGACCTGGTGATCGCCCAGTGCAAGGCCGGCATCGTCGGATCCTTCCCGGCGCTGAACGCGCGACCGGCCTCGCTGCTGGACGAATGGCTGCACCGTATCACCGAGGAACTGGCCGAGTGGGACCGCGATCATCCGGACACCCCGTCGGCGCCCTTTGCGGTGAACCACATCGTTCACAAGTCAAACGACCGCCTGGAGCACGACGTGGAGGTCTCCACCAAGTGGAAGGCGCCGATCATCATTACGTCGCTGGGCGCCCGCGAGGACGTGAACCAGGCGGCTCATTCCTACGGCGGCGTGGTGCTGCACGACGTGATCACCGACCGGTTCGCCCGCAAGGCCATCGAAAAGGGCGCCGACGGCCTGATCCCGGTGGCGGCCGGAGCGGGCGGCCATGCCGGTACGCTCTCGCCCTTCGCCATCGTTCACGCCCTGAGGGAGTGGTTCGACGGTCCGATCGCACTGTCCGGCGCCATCGCCAACGGCCATGCGGTGCTGGGCGCCCAGGCCATGGGCGCGGACCTTGCCTATATCGGCTCGGCCTTCATCGCGACCCAGGAAGCCAACGCGGTCCAGGGCTACAAGGACATGATCGTCGCCTCGAGCGGCGAGGACACCACCTATACCAACCTGTTCACCGGCGTTCACGGCAACTATCTGACGCCGTCGATCATTGCGGCGGGCATGGACCCCAACGATCTGCCCAAGTCCGACCCGTCAGCGATGAACTTCGGCTCCGGCGGCAATCAGAAGGCCAAGGCCTGGCGCGACATCTGGGGCTGCGGCCAGGGCATTGGCGCGGTCAAGAATATCCCGACCGTGGCCGAGATGGTTGGCCGGCTTTCCGACGAGTACGAGCGGGCCAAGGCGGAACTGGCGACGAAGACGTCCTTCACCGCCGGCCGGGTGCTGCAGGCGGCTGAGTAGGCGCTAGCCGCCGTTCGCCGCCAGCCACCGCTCCATCTCCGGCACCCGGTCCTTGATAAGGCCCAGCCGGAAGCGGATCGACGCCGCCGCCTTCTCGACCTCGCCGATGGACGAGGTCGGGATCGTGGGGGCGTAGGCCGCCAGCTTTGCCAGCGTCGCCGGATCGCGGGAGATGGTGGCCAGTTGCGGGAAGAATGGCGCGCGCTGGCCCGGCTCCAGAAGCGCTTCGATCTTCGCGCGATTGGCGATGGCGAAATCATAGGCCATCTCGGGGAAGGACCCGGCGACAGCGCCGATGATGGCCGGGGCCTCGGTCGGGCTGGGTTCGCCGCTGAGCGCCAGCTTCAGGGTCCGTGCGGCCAGCACCGGGTCCGAGCTGGCGCCGAGGTAGCTATAGAGCCGGGCGCGGTCGGTGATGTCCTTCGAGGCCTTGGCCTCCTGATGGATAGCTTCCCATATCTTCGCGTCGGCCGTCGAGGCCACGATGGACAGGACCGTGCGACGGCCTGCGCCGCGCAGAGTGGAGGGATCAGCCAGATACAGGTCGAACCGGCGACGGGCCTCGGCGATGGTGGCGGCGTCGCCCAGTTCGCCCAGGGTGGTCAGAACCGAACGGCGCAGGATGGCGTCGTTATCGGACTCGCCGGGCTTGGCGTCCCAGCCCAGCCGCGCGGCGATGGGGGCGGCGCGATTGATCGCAAAGGCGCGATAGGCGGCGCGGCCGGGGCGACCCTCGAACAGCCAGTCCAGCGCGGCCAGCTGATCGGACAGGGTCTGCAGCATGATCGGCTCGCCAGCCGCCGGCGCGTTCTTCGCCAGAGCCAGGAAGTCGCTCATGGGCACAACACCGATCTCGCCCAGCGCCCGGCTGTCGTACAGCAGGCCCAGCTGGTCGGCCGCCTTCAATCCGGCGAACCCCGGCGCCAGCCTGGCCCAGAGCTCGGGGGAATAGGCCGTTCGGAAGTAGCTGGTCTGGCCGGCGTTCACGACCACCGGGCCGGCGATCGGCGTCGCGACAGGCGAGGCGGCGCTGACAAGGCCCTGCCACTGGCCATTGGATCCGACGACGCTGACCGGCGTGCGCCAGGTGCGCGGCGTGCGCTGGCTGGCGTCGGCGCCGAAGCGTTCCTGGGTCATGACAATCCCGCCGCCCGTCGATTGAACCCGGATCATCGGCACCCCGGCCTGCAGGGTGAAGTCGTGCGCCGTGCCGGTGATCTTGCGGGGCGAGGCCTTGTCGAGCTCGACCCACAGGTCGTTGGAGACTGTGTTTCCGTAGGCGTACTTCTTGATGTAGCTGCGCACACCGGTCCGGAATGCCTCTTCGCCGACATAGGATTCCAGCATGCGGATGACCGCCTGGCCCTTCTGGTAGGTGATCGCGTCGAAGGCGGTGGCTGCCGCAAAGACATCCGGGATGTCGGTGATAACCGGATGGGTGCCGGCCCGGCTGTCCAGACGCATGGCGCCCTGCTGGCCGGCCTGGGTCGAGAGCCAGATGTTCCACTCGGGGTGGAAATGATCGGTGGCCTTGTTCTCCATCCACGAGGCGAAGCCTTCGTTCAGCCAGATATCATCCCACCACTCCATGGTGACCAGATTGCCGAACCACTGGTGGGCCAGCTCGTGGGCGATGACCGTGAAGACATTCTGCTTGTCGCTCTCGGTCGACAATTTGGGATCAATCAGGACGATATAGTCGAAGTAGAAGACGGCCCCCCAGTTCTCCATGGCGGCGAAGAACTGGCTCTGGCCAGGGCCCGCGATCATGTCCAGCTTGGGCAGGGGGTACGGGGTGTCGAAGTAGTCGTTGAAGTAGCCGAGCAGCTTGACGGCGGATTCCAGCGCGTAGCGGCCCTTTTCAGCGTCGCCCTTGCGGACCACGACGCCCACGTCAGTATCGCCAACCTTCTGACTGATGCGTTCGAACTCGCCCAGGGCGAAGAACAGCAGATAGGAGCTCATCTTCGGGCTGTCCTGGAAGCGGACGGTACGCTTTCCCGGGCTGCCGGCCACGTCGCTGGCCACGGGCATGTTGGAGACCGGCATCTGGCCTTCGGGGGCCACGACCGACAGGGCGAACACTGACTTGATCCCCGGCTCATCCCACATGGGCGCGAAACGGCGGCCATCGGAGTTCTGGAACTGGGTGAAGAGCGCGCGCTTCTGGGCGCCGTCCGAGCCCTCATAGTCGAGCGCGAACATTCCGGAGGCCTGCTGGTAGATCTTGCCCGTGTAGTCGATCGACAGGGTGTAGCGGCCAGGCGCCAGGGCCTGGGGGAATACGAACGCGACGGTTTCCTGTTTGGTGTCGGCGACAATGCGCGGCGTCGCCGACTGACCGCTCAGGGACGCCTTGCCAAGGGTGAGGTCGGCGGCATTGAGCACGATCCGGTCGGTGGCGCGCACCACCGTCAAGGCAATGTCGGCGCGGCCGGTGAAGCGCAGGTTGGCGGCGTCCGGCGTGATCGTGATGTCATAGCGATCGGGACGCACGTCTGTCGGCAGGACGATGCGCTGAGCTTTTGCAGCGGGCTTGGCGACCGGGGCGGCGAGGGCCGGAGATCCGAAGGCTAGCAGCGACGCGGCCAGGACAGCGAGAAACTTCATGCTCAGGGACTCGAAAAGCAGGGGCTGAAAGTGGCGCGCATCATAGAAGGGCGGCAAGCCCATGCCTAGCTGGGCTTTCTATCGTTCATTTCGTCGCCGGCGTCCCTGGGCAGCCAGTAGAACCAGAACATCGAGATCAGGGTGACTGCGCCGATCACGGCAAAGGCCGGCGAGACCACGGCGATGGTCAGGCGAGTCTCGCCTTCCAGACGCATCAGGAAGGTCAGCAGGCTGGCCGACAAGCCGATGCCGACAGACTGGACCAGTTGCTGGGCCATGGACGAGGTGGTGGCGGCCTTGCTCATCTGGTCCTGATCGATGTCGGCGTAGGCCATGCCATTCAGCGAAGTGAACTGCAGGGAACGGAAGAAGCCTCCGACTCCCAGAAGTACGGCAATCACCCAGTGCGGCCAGTCCGGGCGGAACAGCGAACAGGCCATGAAACTCAAGCCCACGATCACCGCATTGACCAGCAGCACAGTCCGGAATCCGAAGCGGCGCAGGATCGGCGGCGCGGCGGTCTTCATCAGCAGGGCGCCCAGCGCCGAGATGCAGGTCATGGTCCCTGCGGCAAGCGCTGACAGACCGAACGCCACCTGCAGCAGCATCGCCAGCAGGAACGGGTTGGCCCCCATCGAGACGCGCATGAAGGCGCCGCCCAGCACCGAGGCCGCGAAGGTGGGCTTCGAAAAGATCGACAGGTCAATGGCCGCGTGAGGGGTGCGTTTCGCATGCCAGCCATAGACCGCCAGCGAGGTCAGGCCGGCCGCGAACAGGCCCGTAATGGCCAGGGGCGAAATCGCATCGCGGCTGAGGTTCTCGAACCCGAAGATCAGGGCGGCAAGCCCCAGCCCCGTCAGCAGAATGCCCGGGATGTCCACCGGTGGCGCGTCGGTCTCGCGAACTTCCGGGATGAAACGCCATGAGAGGAACAGGCCTGTCACGGCGATGGGCAGGTTCATGAAGAAGATCCAGCGCCAGTCGGCAAAGGTAACGATGGCGCCGCCCAGTACGGGCCCGACTA
>NZ_JBILRO010000149.1:0-8615 GCF_044372605.1 Phenylobacterium sp. | reverse complement strand
TGGGGCCGATGGACAATCCCGACACAACGTTCGAACTGCAGGCCCTCTTCAGCCTCAGCCCTGGACAGCACGGGCTCCCAGGCCTCGCTTTGCCGCCTGACCAGGGTCACAGGCGCGTCGGCGAAGTAGCAGACGAGATCAGAGGCCGCATAGTCCGCGATCTGGTCGGCCACCCCCTCGCGCGATCCGCCGATGGTCTCGATGGCGGTATTGGCCAGGCGGGTGGCGTGCATCGTGGCCATTTCGATGACGTCAGTCTGGGCGTCCCATTCCGCCGCGATCTGGTCTGCGACAGCGCGGGTGGGCAGGATCAGCGTGGCAGCACGCGGGGTCTTCAGGGTGCGTCCGTCCAGCCGGATGCCGTGACCGCCGTCGACCTCGACCACCGTCACCGCCTTGTAGAACCGCCGGGGCTTTTCCTGCGGCTCGTGGAAGCCTTTGCGCAAGTCCAACGTCATACTCCCGACGGAATGCCCGCCTAGGGCCGTGGAATGAGGATAAACCGGACTGACTGCAAGGGAGCAAAAGATGGCCCCAAGCCGGAACGACCTGAATGCTGCGATCGCGGTGACCCGATTTGGCCTGGGGGCCCGCCCGGGCGAGATCGCGCAGGCAAGCCGCAATCCCCGGGACTACCTGATGGATCAGATTCGCATCGAGGGCGCGGACCTGCCTCAGGGCGACAGTGAAACCACCGCGCAGAGATTGGTGGAATTCCGCGCCTATCGCCAAGGCATAGAGCGGGCCAAGGCGACTGCCGCCATGTCCGATACCGCACCGGACCCCGTGAAAGGCGCCCAAAACCTGATCCGAGAGAATACCGGGGGCGATTCACTGGCCCGCACGAGACTTGCCATCGCAACGGAGGCTGGATTTCGGGAGCGATGGGCTTTGTTCTGGGCCAATCATTTCACGGTCTCGGCGACCAAGGTACAGGTCGCCACGCTGGTCGGGCCCTATGAGGCCGAGGCCATCCGTCCGCATGTGTTTGGTCACTTCGCCGACTTGCTGGCCGCCGCAGAAACCCATCCGGCGATGTTGCTCTACCTGGATCAGGCCCAGTCAATGGGGCCGAACAGTCCGGCGGCAAGGGCGGTGGCGCGTGGCGCCACGCGCCGGGCCCCGGCCGACATCCCGCCGCCGCGTCGCGGGACCGGCCTGAACGAGAATCTCGCCCGCGAGATTCTTGAGCTTCACACGGTCGGGATTGATGGCGGATATTCCCAGGCCGATGTCACCGAGTTCGCCCGCGCCCTGACCGGCCTCGGCGTGGCGGGCCCGCGAGATTTCGATGCCGCTACGCCGGTGGTGTTCCGCGAATTTGCCCACGAACCCGGCGAACGTACCGTGATGGGCGTGCGCTATTCCCAGACCGGCAGGGTCCAGGCCGGGATCATCCTGAGGGATCTGGCCGCCAAGCCGCAGACGGCCCGCTTCGTCTGCACGAAGATCGCGCGCCATTTCGTCGCCGATGACCCGCCAGCAGCACTGGTGTCTCAGTTGGCGTCTGTCTGGATGGCTTCAGGCGGCGATCTGGCACGGGTCGCCGAGGCCTTGGTGGAAGCCCCGGAAGCCTGGCGACCTGACCTCCCGAAGTTCAAGACGCCGTACGAGTTTGTCGTTTCAAGCTACCGTGCGCTGGGGTTGCAGCCGCGAGGCCTGGGCCAGCTGGCGATCCTGACGACGCTGGGCCAACGTCCCTTCGCTGCGCCATCACCCAAGGGCTGGGCGGACGAAGCGGGGCCGTGGATCAGCTCGGACGCCTTGGTAAAGCGCATGCAGTTTGCGCAAGCCTTTGCTGTCACAGCTGGGCCCAATGTTCAGGATCCAAATGCGTTGGCGCGGGAAACCCTGGGTGCTCACCTGTCGACGGCTTCGGCGACGGCAATCAGCCGGGCGGAGTCTCGCGCCGAGGCGGTCGCAATCCTCCTGATGACGCCGGAGTTTCAACGCCGATGACTGGCCCCATCCTGCTCAACCGACGTGCCCTGACTGCCGGCCTCGCCCTGCCCTTTCTCGCGCGGGTGGCTGAGGCCGCTACGCCGCAATCAAAGAAGTTCGTTGTCATTGTCTGTCGCGGGGGCATGGACGGCCTGTCCCTCGCACCACCGGTCGGTGACCCTGACTATGCTGGCCTTCGGGGCGGTCTGGCACTCGGCGAAGGCGCTCTGCCGCTTGATGGCTACTTTGCGCTCAACCCCGCGCTCGCCACCATCCATGCCCTCGCGCGGGCTGGACAGGCGCGGATCGCGCCCGCCGTAGCGTCGCCGGACCGGGCGCGCTCTCACTTTGAAGCGCAGGACGTGCTCGAAACCGGCGCAGCGAACGTCTACGCCACCGCGTCAGGCTGGTTGAACCGCACGGTTTCGGCTCTGTCCGCTACCCGCAAGATCGAGGCGCTTTCCGTCGGCGCGACGGCGCCGCTGATCCTGCGGGGACCTGCCCCGGCGGCGTCGTGGTCACCGGGACGCGGCGTCGACACAACTGCCCGCCTGCCGACATTGTTGCAGGACCTCTACAGAGACGACCCGCTACTCGGGCCCGCCCTCGCCCGGGGTCTGCAGACCGAGGACATGGCGCGCACCACCGGCGCCACGCGTGCTGCCGACATGATGCGCCCAGGAGGCGTCGCCCAGGGTCGCGGGATCGCGCGTGAGATGGGCGTGGCGCTGGCCGGTTTCCTGATTGCCCCCGACGGGCCGCAGCTGGCGGCTGTGTCAATCGATGGATTCGACACCCATGCCAACCAGACCGGCGTACTGGCCGGGCGGCTGGCAGCACTGGACGCCCTTGTCGAGGGTCTGCACAGCGGCCTTGGCGCCGAGTGGGAGAACACGGTGGTTCTGGCGGTGACCGAGTTTGGCCGCACGGCGCGGGCAAACGGTACAGGCGGCACCGACCACGGGACGGCGTCTACAGCCCTGTTGCTAGGCGGAGCGCTCAAGCCGGGTGGCATTGTCGGAGATTGGCCGACCCTTCGACAACCGGCCCTGTTCGAAAATCGCGATGTCGCGCCGACACTGGATCTCCGCGCGCTGTCAAAAGGATTGCTTGGCGAGCACATGGGCGTTGACCGCCGCGCGCTCGATACTCTGATTTTCCCCGACAGTGCCCGGGTCAGAGCCGTCTCGGGTCTGGTCTAGGTCCGATCAGCGGCGCGTCCTGAACGGCTCCGGGTCGGCCTCGTGCTGGTCGAAGCCGAAGCGCTCGAATCCGGCGCGCATTTCCTTGCCGATCGGCGCCTCCAGCGCCAGCGTGCCCCGTGACGGATGCGGCAGGACAAGGCGTCTAGCATGGAGCTGAAGCTTCAGCCCATCGGAGAGCGCCTGGGACGCCGGCGTGTTGTATTTCGGGTCGCCAACGATCGGATGACCCAGGAAGAGCATATGGGCCCGAAGCTGATGCGTGCGCCCCGTATGCGGCCACAGCGCCATCCAGGCGGCGCGCGGGCCGGCGCGGGCCAGGGTGACGTACTCGGTCTCGGCGGTCTCCGCCCTGGGATCGCTGAGGTCCGCCGGCGCCATTAGCTCTCGATCACCCATGCCATGTTTGGCGAGCGAACGGTCAATCGTGCCCTCGCCCGGCTTGGGAAAGCCTGTGACAATCGCCCAGTAGATCTTCTGCGCCCGGCGTTTGGCGAACGCGCCGGCCAGTTGGGCGGCGGCCTGCGGGCTCTTTCCCATCACCAGGACGCCCGACGTGTCGCGGTCGAGTCGGTGCACCAGCCGCGGCCGGTTTAGACCCTCGCCCCAAGCAGAAAGCAGGCCGTCGACGTGACGTGTCGTCTTGGTGCCCCCCTGGACGGCCAGGCCAGACGGCTTGTTGATCGCCAGCACCTCGTCGTCCTCGTAGATCACCAATGACCTGATGAACGCGGCGTCGCGGGGATCGATCTGTCCCTTCTCAAGCTCTGGCGGCGCATCCGGAAGCGGCGGCACGCGGATCTGCGCTCCGGCGGCCAGCCGGGTGTCTGGTTTGGCGCGCGCGCCATCCACACGGATCTGGCCGGAGCGCGTGAGCTTCTGCAGCTGGATGTGGTTCAAGTGCGGCCAGCGGCGTTTGAACCAGCGGTCGAGGCGCACGCCATCCTCGCCCGCGTCCACGAAGAGGGTGCGGACCTCCCTCATGCGAACAGCCGCCGGATGAGCCACAGTCCCGCGAACAGGGCCGCGACGGACAGAACGACCGAGCCCAGGCTGTACGTCGCCGCCTGCAGCCAGGCCCGCCGTTCGATCATGGCGACGACCTCCAGCGAATAGGCGGAGAAGGTGGTGAAGCCGCCCAGAACGCCGACGCTCAACAACAGCCGCAGCTTCTCCTGATCCGGCCCGCCTCGGATCGCCAGCAGCCCGGCCAGCGCACCCATCAGGAAACCTCCGAGGACGTTGACCGCCAATGTTCCATAGGGCCAGGCCGCGCCGAACAACCGAAGGGTCTGGAGACCGATCAGGTAACGCGCCACCGCACCCGCTGCGCCGCCCGCCGCCACCAGGACAAGAGTGTTCATCGGGGACCTTATGCGACGCTACGGCGGCCTTTGCCAACGTTGCGATCAGATGCGGGCGCCTACTCGAGCCCGAGCTTGGCGATCAACCCGGCCATATCGGAAGGTGGCATCGCCTCCAGCCGCCGGGTTCCCCCGACAGGATGAGGGAACGACAGCGCGCGGGCGTGCAGCATGAGCCGTGAGACCGCTTCCCCGCCGACGACCAGGGCGCCGCCATAGCGGACGTCGCCGGCGATCGGGCGGCCCAGGGCGGCCAGATGCACCCGCAGCTGGTGCATGCGGCCGGTCTCCGGGTCCAGTTCCATGAGGGCGGCGCCGTTCGTGCTCGCCAGAGTGCGGTAGCCCGACCGGGCGGTCTCGGCGTCGGGATGATCCGCGGTGCAGACGCGCATGTAAGCCTCCCGGCCTTGCTCATCCCGGCGTAGCGGCAGGTCGATCACGCCAGTCACCGGCTCGGGCGGGCCGGGCGTCACGATGGCCAGATATGTTTTGGCAAACTTCCTCGACATCAATGCTTTGCCGAGGAAACCTGCAGCAGGTTTGGTCTTGGCGGTCAGGATCACACCGGAGGTGTCACGGTCCAGGCGGTGGATCAGGCGTGGTCGCGCCTTCCCGGGTCTTGCGAAGGCCCACAGCAGTTCGTCCAGCGTATGGACCTGCCCTCGCCCGCCCTGACTCGACAGGCCAGACGGCTTGTTCAGGGCCAGGATCTCGGCATCCTCGTAGAGCACGAGGCTCTTTACGAAGGCGATCTCATCGCGGCTGAGCTGGACCGGCTTTAAGGGTTTCACACCCTCACTTAGCGGAGGACGCCCGCCTTCGCCATCCGTGCCGAGTACCAGATAAAGAACAGGCAGCCGGCGAGTATCACCCCGTTCAGGATCAGTACCTGCTGGCCCATGATCTCCCGCCCATTGCTCAGCAGGTGGGTGTGGACGAGGCTGCCGACCAACCCCGCCAGGGAGGCCCAGAACACCGGCGCGGCCCAGCTCGAGCGGGTGAACAGCAGCACCGTGCCCACAATGGCGCCCCACACGCCCAACGCCCAGCACACCGTCACCCAGGCGGGCATGGCGTGGAAATAGCCGATCTGGGGCTCCGTCATGCCCGACGCCTTGAGATAGGCGTCACCCTGAAGCTTGCTCATCGTGTAGTCGTAGGCGCCGAAGCCGTTCCAGAGCACGCCCATAACCGCCACCAGCCAGAGATGCCAGGGCGTGCGAACCGTCGCGGTTTTGTCGGTGGTATCCGTCATCATGCTTCCCCCGAAGTTGACCCAGGGAGAGGCTAGTCCTGATCATACAATCCGACAATGGCGCCCGCGCCGGGGTCAAGTCTTGCGGTCGGCCCGCATCCCCGCCCAGCGCTCAAGCCGCTCCTTGATCCGGGCCTCGGAACCCTCGCCCTTCGGCTTGTAGAAGGTGCGGCGCTCCATACCGTCCGGGAAGTAGTTCTGCCCCGAGAACCCCTCCGGCGCATCGTGATCATAGGCATAGCCCTTGCCGTAACCGAGATCCCGCATGAGCCGGGTCGTGGGATTGCGAATATGGGCCGGCGGCATGAGCGAGCCGGTCTCCCTGGCGGCCTTCATCGCCGCACCATAGGCCACGTAAACCGCGTTTGACTTTGGCGCGCAGGCAAGATGGACGACCAGCTGCGCCAGCGCGATCTCGCCCTCAGGGGAACCCAGGAAGTCGTAGGTGTCCTTCGCCGCATTGGCGAGCACCAGCGACATCGGGTCGGCCTCACCAATGTCCTCCGCCGCCGCACGGATCAGGCGTCGCGCCAGGAACAGCGGATCTTCGCCCCCGGCCAGCATGCGGGCCAGCCAGTAGAGCGCAGCATCCGGATCAGACCCCCGGATGGATTTGTGGAGCGCCGATATGAGGTTGTAGTGCTCCTCCCGGTCCTTGTCGTAGGCGGGGCTGCGCTTCTGGAGGACCTGACCCAGGTCCTTGGTCGACAGCGGCCTGGCCGAACCGATGTTGAACAGGGTCTCGCCCAAGGTCAGCAGATAGCGCCCGTCGCCGTCGGCCATCGCCACCAGCGCCGCACGGGCGTCGGATTCCAGCGCGAGTGCGCGACCCTCGTGAGCCTCCGCCTTCGCCAGCAGGGTGTGCAGTGCCTCGTCATCCAGCCGCTTCAGCACATAGACCTGGCATCGCGACAGAAGGGCGCCATTCAGCTCGAAGGATGGGTTCTCCGTGGTGGCTCCCACCAGAGTGACCGTGCCTTCCTCCACAAACGGCAGGAAGCCATCCTGCTGCGCGCGGTTGAAGCGATGGATCTCGTCCACGAACAGCAGCGTCGCCTGACCGGCGGCGCGGCGCAATTTTGCGGCCTCGAAGGCCTTCTTCAGGTCGGCCACACCCGAAAACACTGCCGAGAGCTGCTGAAATTCATAGCCAGCCGCCTTGGCCAGCAGCCGCGCGATCGTGGTCTTGCCGGTACCCGGGGGCCCCCACAGGATCATCGAGGACAGACGCTTCGCCTGCGCCATACGACCGATTGGCCCGTCCGCGCCCAGCAGATGGTCCTGACCCACGACCTCGTCCAGCTGTTGCGGACGCAGCCGGTCGGCCAGGGGCGAGGGTTGCTGCGGCGTCAGGCCCGCCGCTTCAAAGAGATCGGCCATAGACCCGGACCTACCATAGATCCCCGAGACGTCAGATGCGGAACGTCGCCGTAATCTGTTGACCGTTGCGCTCGATGGTCACCTGCCAGGCGGGGGCTGCTGTACCGGCCGCCACAGCCAGATCGCGTACCGTTTCGATCTTCCGTCCGTTGACCTGCCTCACGATGTCGCCTGGTCTCAACCCCGCATTCATGGCCAGACCCCGCCCCAGTTTCGAGACCAGCACGCCCTGCCCGGCGAAGGTATCGAGGCCCAGCTCATCGGCCACGGCCGGGGACATATTCACCACGGTGGCGCCGTCAAAAGGATTGCGCCCCGTCAGCGTTAGCTCGTCACGGGCCGGGACGGCCGGAGGTGGCTCTGCGCGGAGGGGCAGGGTCTGCTCCTGTCCCCCGGCGCGATGGACCACCAGCAGGAGCGTTTCGCCGGGACGATGGTTGCGGATTGCAAAACTGAGCGCGCCTGTGTCCGCGACCGGCTTGCCATCGGCCTGCAGCACCACATCGCCTTGCCTCAGACCCGCACGTGCCGCAGGGCCGCCGGGCCATAGATCGGCGATCAGCGCGCCCTGCGGGCGAGCCAGCCCCAGGCTGCGGGCGATTTCCGGCGTTACGCTCTGGGTTCGCGCACCCAGCCAGGGCCGCACCACGCGTCGCCCGCCACCCACAGCTGTCTCCACCGCCCGGCGCACCACAGAGGCCGGGATCGCAAAGCCCACGCCTGAGGAAGAACCCGACCGCGAAAGGATGAAGCTGTTCACGCCGATAAGGTCGCCGTCCATGTCCACCAGCGCGCCGCCGGAGTTGCCGGGATTGATGGCGGCGTCAGTCTGGATATAGGCCAGCCCACCCTCCCCGTTCGGGTCAGTGCTCCGGTCCAGTGCGGATATGATGCCGTTGGTCACGGTCTGGCCGACACCGAACGGGTCGCCAATGGCCAGCACCAGGTCGCCCACCTGGGCGTCGCCGGAATCGTCCATCGCCAGGACTTCCAGCCTTTCGCCTGCGGGAATGTCGATCTTAAGGATCGCCAAGTCGGTGCGGGGATCGGCCAGCAGGACGCGCGCCGGAAACTCGCGACGGTCGGACAATGCGACCGTAATCTCCTGTCCTTCGGCGACGACGTGATTGTTGGTGACGATGACGCCGTCGGCTCGCACGATCACCCCGGACCCCAGCGACTGAGCCACCCGCGACTCCGGCACGCCACGACCGAACAGTTGCCAGAAAGGGTCGACCTGCTGGCGCACCATTCGCTTGGCCGAAATGTTCACGACGGCCGGCGCGGCCCGTTTCACGACCGGCGAGAAGGACGACTTCATTTGCATCGCGTCCTGCGGCGGGGCGCGATTGGGCTGGCTGAATGCGGGTTGAGCCGCCGCATAGCCGGGCGCGATGGCGGCGCACATAACTGTCAGGGCGGGGATCAGGGCGAGCAAACGTCGCATCGGGTCTCCGGGGATTTCGAACAGCG
>NZ_JBILRO010000148.1:0-8616 GCF_044372605.1 Phenylobacterium sp. | reverse complement strand
CGTCACCGAACGTGTAGTTTCCGGTCAGACTGGAGCCGTACGCGATCGCCTTGTCGTTCGTCACATCCTGCGTCTGCACGACGAAGTCGCGGTTTCCGTAGTTCTGAAAAGTATATCCCAGCGCCGCCGTCGCCGCGAGGTAGCCCGGCGTGGCCACCCCGGTAGGTCCCGCCGCATCGATGATATCGGAGACCCCGCCGTTGGCCGATACGTTGGAATAGTAGGTCGCCAGGTCGAGCTTGAAGTCGTCAGAAGGCTTCCAGACCGTGCGGAGCCGTCCACCTGCGCCAGCGAAATCATTGACGTGCTTTCCGGCGGCCAGGTTGTAGGCGAAACCACTTCGATCGCGGGCCCAGAACGAGGCGCGCGAGGCCACATTGGTCATCAGCGCACCGCCCAGATAACCCTTCACAGAGGTCTGATCGTAGTTCCCGTAGCCGGCGGTCAACATGGCTTCCAGATCAGCCTGCGGCTCGCGCGTGACGATGTTGATCGCACCCAGCGGCGTGTTGCGGCCATAGAGTGTGCCCTGTGGGCCGCTCAGGACCTCAACGGACTGGATATCGGTCAGATCGCCAAGCAGCGCGCTCGAGCCCGGAACATAGGCTCCGTCGATGAACACACCGACGCTCGATTCTATCCCCGGGTTGTTCCCCGACTGGCCGATTCCGCGCAGCGAAATCGTCGTGTTCCGCACGTTGTTCGTGGTGCTGAACTGCAGGCTTGGCACGACGGTCGTCAACTGAGCGAAGTTGAGGATGTGCGCCTTTTCGATTTCCGCTCCACTGATCGCTGTGATGGAGAGCGGCACATCCTGGACATTCTCAGCCCGCTTCTGGGCGGTCACGATGAGTTCGTCGAGTTGGGTTGAGGGGTCCTGCGCCTGAACAGCCTGGGCGGATCCCAAGCTAGCGGCGGCGATGCCGCAGAGCAGGACGAGTTTCCGACTGGACCGTGATGTCATGGCTGCCTCCCCAGGCGCAGGCTCAGGCATGTTATGTTATTCGAACCGGAGCTATTGTTCGCATTAAGAGCGCAGAGTTTTCTTGCGGTCAAGCGGGTTGAATGGGGCCAAGTTCACTTTGGGTTCGAAGGTAGACCCAGCGTGGTCGTCGTCATTCGGGTCAGGGATTTCAGGATGAATGCCTGATCGAACTCCTCATTGATCTTCCAATGAAGCAGCCTGTGCACAAGCATGCCCTCGATGGCCCGCAGGCAGAAGATACATCGCTCGTCCAGTTCCGGGTCGCCGGCTTCTGGAGCCTGCTTCCGGATAAAGTCCGCGAGACGCAAGCCGGCCTGACGCGTGGCGGCGCGAAGCTCAGGCCAGTAGGCCGCCGCCTCGCCGGCCAGGCTTCGCTGGTAAAGGGCGCGGAAGAATCCGGAATTGCGTGTCAGGACCCGCGATGTGCCCTCGATATAGGTCTCGATCAATTCCGCCGGCGTCGCATCGTGCCAACGTTCCAGATCGAAGAAGCGGTCTATGTTAGCCCTTCCCCGCCGGGCGAAACGGATCTGCAGCGCGGCAAACAGAGCCTCCTTGTCGCGGAACCGCCCGTAGAAGGTGCCAATCGAATAACCTGCCGCTGCAGCGATGTCCGTAACGTGAGCCTTGTCGTAGCCCTTGCTGGCGAAGACGGCGTCGCCTGCCCGCAAGAGACGCTCCTGCGCCAGACGACTCCGCGCCTGGAACGCCGGATACACGCCGTCCAGTTCGTTGAGATATGAGTGTTCGGTATCCATCATGGCTTCCAAGGCGCAATCGCAATCGCGAGTTCATATAAAGGGCTGAGGTGGCAGGGCCATAAGGCTGTCCCGCACGGCAACACCAATTGACAGACTTCCTACAATCTCGTTCATGAACGAGAACAATGGTTCCGGATAGGGGCGCCGTTCGGCGGGGTGCGTGTCATGGACCAGATGATCTCATACGGCGCAAAGCTGAAGCAGTTGGCCCATGCGACACCTGGGTCGCCCGCGGTCACCTGCCAGGGCGTGAGCCTGACCTATTCCGAGCTTCATCGGCGTACCAATCGCCTGGCCCGGGGCATGGCGCTCAAGGGCGTCACACGAGGCGATCTGGTGACGGTCGGACTACCGAACGGCCTGGATTTCGTGGCGGCCTGCTGGGCGATCTGGAAGTTGGGTGCGACCCCGCAGCCCGTGTCCTTCCGCCTGCCTGCGGCGGAACTGGCGGCGATCATCGAACTTGCAAATCCCGCCCTGGTCATCGCCGAAAGCGACGCGGCCGGGGTGCGGCCATCGTCCAGCATGGCTGAACTGGCGGCGCTGTCGGGCGATGAAGGCGACCTGCCCGATGTCATCGCGCCTACCGCGAGGGGCGTGGCGTCGGGAGGCTCCACCGGTCGCCCGAAACTGATCCTGTCTGGCGGACCCGGCGTGACCAAAGCCGCCATGCAGGAGCTAAGCTTCTGGCGCATGCGCAAAGGCGGCGTATCGATCCTTCCCGCGCCGCTCTATCATACCGCCGGCTTCGCGATGATGCTCGACGCCATCAACATGGGAGCCCACCTGGTCATCCTGCCCCGTTTCGACCCTGAGGGTGTGTTGGCCGCAATCCATACCTATCGCGCGGACTGGATCTTCCTGGTGCCGACCATGATGACCCGCATCTGGCGACTGCCCGAGGCGTTGCGAACTGCGTTCGACCTCTCCTCGCTGAAGACGCTCTGGCATCTGGCCGCGCCTTGTCCGCCGTGGCTCAAGGAGGCTTTCATCGATTGGGTTGGACCCGATGTGGTGATGGAGCGGTATGGCGGCGCCGAATCCCAGGCCATCAGCGAGATTTCCGGCCGCGAGTGGCTGGAGCGAAGAGGTTCGGTTGGCCGGGTAATCGTGGGCGAGATGATCGCTGTTGGAGAGGACGGACAGGCGCTTTCGCCAGGCGAAGTGGGCGAAGTCTATCTGCGCCGACCCCAAGGCTCACCTGAAACCTATCGCTATGTAGGGGCCGTGGCCAAGACCCTGCCGGGCGGCTGGGAGAGCCTTGGCGACATGGGTTGGTTCGACGCCGACGGCTATCTCTATCTGGCCGACCGAAGAACGGACATGATCCTGGTAGGTGGGGCCAACGTCTATCCCGCCGAGGTGGAGGCGGCGCTGGAAGAACATGCGGCCGTTCAATGCTGCGCGATCGTTGGCCTGCCCGACGACGATCTGGGAAACACGATCCATGCCATCGTCAACGTCAGATACCCCGTAACGTTTGATCAGCTGGCGGCGCATCTCGCGGAGAGGCTGGTCGGCTACAAGCTGCCGCGATCGTTCGAGTTCGTCGATGAGCCGATCCGCGACGACGCCGGCAAGGTGCGGCGCACAGCCCTGCGCGACGAACGCATCGCCGGCATGAAAGCAGACGTATCCCTCAGCGGGGCGCGGCCTGGCGGAAGGGGAGAGTAAAAATGGTCGATGGATCTGAACTGGAAGCCTTCCGTCGGGAAGCGCGCGTCTGGCTCGAAGCCAACCTGCCACCTTCCATTCGGGACAATCCCGGTCAGGTGGCGGCGGCCATGGTCGACGGCGCACCGCAGCCCGAAGATGTGATTCTCTGGCGCCAGCGCGTGGGTGCGCGGGGATGGGGCGTCCCAACCTGGCCGCGCCGCTATGGTGGCGCCGGACTGACGGGCAGCGAAGCCAGGGTGCTGAAGGAAGAGATGACCCGGATCGCCGCCCCCAATCCCGTGGGCGGTCTTGGCGTCATGATGTTCGGTCCGACGCTTCTGGAATATGGCAGCCCGGAGCAACTCGAACGCCACATTCCCCCGATCGCCCGCGGCGAGTTGCGCTGGTGTCAGGGGTTCAGCGAACCCGGCGCCGGATCTGATCTGGCCTCGCTGCAGATGGCGGCTGTGGACGAAGGCGACAGCTTTCGAGTCACGGGCCAGAAGGTGTGGACGACAGGAGCGCAGTATGCGGACTGGTGCTTCTGCCTGGTCCGGACTGACCGGGGGCCGCGCAAGCACGACGGCATCAGCTTCCTGATGATCGACATGGCATCTCCGGGGGTCGAGGTGCGACCGATCGTGCTGATCAGTGGAGAGTCACCTTTCTGCGAGACGTTCTTCACGGATGTCATGGTGCCAAAGGCGAATCTCGTTGGGCCCAGGGGAGGCGGCTGGCAGGTGGCCAAGCGGCTGTTGCAACACGAGCGGCAGAACACGAGTGCGGGATCCAGCCCGATCGGCCTGGCCTCCACAGCGGATATCGGCGCCCTGGCGCGAAGCCAGGTCGGCGTCGACAGCGCCGGTCGACTGATGGACCTCGACCTGCGCCATCGACTTGCAGTGCACCAGATGGAAGCCCGGACCTTTGGACTCACTCACGCCCGCGCCGAGGCTGAAGCTCGCGCCAATTCCGGGCCGTCGAACACGGCGTCCATCCTCAAGAACGCCGGCGCCAAGGTGAGGGCCGACCGGGCCGAACTCATGATTGAGCTAATGGGCCACGAGGGACTCGTCTGGTGCGAGGAAACCCGGGGCTGGCTTCGCGGCAAGGCCGGCGCCATCGCCGGCGGCTCTGCCGAAATTCAGAACAACATCATCGCCAAGCGCATCCTGGGCCTTCCCGATGCGGCGGACACGCAAGGTGCCTAAGGAAACGGTGATGGCAGTGAGTGAGAGCCTTCTGGCGAACCCACTTTCGGCAATTTTCATATTGTTGCACCCGCCTATTTCAAGGGATTGAGGACAAGCTGCCCGAGCTCCGGCGCGGGCAGTTGCGGCAAAACAAGCGCTCAATAGTCAAAGGTGCTCGCCGAAGGCATCCGCGATCGTGCTTTGTGCCCGCAGGTTTGCGAGGCTGCGCTTGTGCCTCCGGGCCGCGCGCATGCTC
Source organism: Phenylobacterium sp. (assembly GCF_044372605.1). Lineage (GTDB taxonomy): Bacteria > Pseudomonadota > Alphaproteobacteria > Caulobacterales > Caulobacteraceae > Phenylobacterium. Next base: position 3,765 of record NZ_JBILRO010000148.1, on the reverse strand, counting down.
CATCCACACGCCATTACGAAGGTGGCCGCCGCGATCAAGATGATGGCCGGATGGCTCTGAACGCCAACGTCAGGCAGCACGCCAATGCTTCCAAGGCCAAGCCCGGTGACAAGGCCCAGCGGCCCGCCCACATAGCCCAGCCTCGCCAGAAACAGGCCGGTTTGGGAACGCCGCTGCAGGAACAAGCGGTAGGCCTCGACCGTCTCCGCCTGCATATGCCAAAGCTTTCGCCGGAGGTGGATCGTGATCGCGGGCCATGCCAAAGCGAAGACTGACAACCCGACAAAGATGGCCTGCACGACACCCTCCGCGCGCGCTGCCCAAAAGATGAAAAGGCCGCTCGCAGCCAAAGAGCCAAGCGCTTCAAGCCATGTATCCCGCCGCAACGCCAACCGTTCCTGGCGCACCTGCGCTCTCAACCGGCTGATCGAATGGTCGCCCCCAGGGGCAGCCCGCCAGGCCGCACGCATCGCCTCAAGCTGGTCGTCCAGGTCCATCATTCTGTATCCATCACCTTGCGCAGCATTTCGCGCAGCCGCGTGATCCGCGTGAAGACCGCCCCTTCACTGATGCCAAGGGTCTCCGCTATCTCGCGGGCCGAGAAATCATCGAGATAGAGGGTTGCGACTTGCCGCATGCCATGCGGCAGCCTGGAGACTGCAACCTGCAGCCGCCGGCCGAGATCGGCGCGAACGACCGCATCGTCAGCTGCCTGGGCCTTGTCCAGAACCGTGTCCGAGAGTTCGTCGTGCTTCGGCGCGCGACTGGCCTTTCGAACATGGCTCACACAGACGTTGTGCGTCACCCGCGCTACGAATGTCCGCAAGGAGGAATCCCGACGCCAGGATGGCGCTGCTCGCCAGAGCGCGAGCGCCACTTCCTGCCTCAGTTCCTCCCGGCATGCCGGATTATTCTCCGTTCCAGCGATAATCCGGTCAATCAACGCTGCATGCTCGTTGAGCGCCTGGTCGAAGATGTCCGATGCCACCCGATGTCACGCTATTGGCATGGGCAACGGTTCGGCGCGCGCGATGTCGGCGCGCAGGAAGGCTGCCGCCACGCGAAGAGAGAGCCACCAGATCGGCAGGAACAGGAGGAAGATCAATGCCCAGTAGGCGAGAGGACCCTGTACGATCGTGAAAATGGCCGACGCGACCGGTGTCAGGAAATCTGGCAGACCCAAGCTGATCAAGCTGTTGTTGAAGGATACGACAGCCTTGAGGAGGAGCATGCCGGGCGCCATGGCAAGATAGTGGAATGCGGACTTTGGCACATTCCGCTGCGAGAAGGGATTCAGGTAGATCCAGTTGAACATCGCCCGTTCAGGACGGGACATATAGAGTTGGTCGATGCGGAGGCGGTTGCGCCACGCCCAGATCAACATGAAGCCGGTAAATGCAAGCATCGCGGCATTCACCAGAAGAAATTGCGCGATTTTGAGATCACCTTCGCCGGTTGCCATTGTGTGGTTGAATTCGCGCGCACCCGCCGCGACACCCAGGATCGTGGATGCGAGGTCGGCACCGGTCAGCGCGATGAACCCAGCGATGTAAACCCAAACCCATTTTTTCATCGGAACCTCCTGCAGAAGCCACAATAGTCGCTGCCCGCGGGAAAACCTTACATGGCGCCGGCCTTTAGGCCGCTCCCAACCCCAAGCGGGCATTATCGCTTTCTGAAAGGTCGTCAGACTCCATCATCGACCCGCCTTGACCGCCACAAAGGCCAGGCCAAGGAAACCCCGCCAGCGAGGATCCAGACGTCGCCGAACAAGTGATGAAGGTGCGTTTGGTCATGCAGCGCGTGAAACAGCATGACGAGGCCGTGTGTGAAACTCGAGACCGCTACAAACCAGAGGAAACTGCCGTGTCGAATGGGGTTCTTGATGGCGCGGGCTGCACAAACACCGAGCGCGAAATAAACGCTAACGATCATCTGATCGTAGATTGCGTTGTAGGGTGGCCAGCGCCAGCCGCCCAGCAGGTCGAAATAGACCGCGAAAGGTATGCCAACGAGGCCGGAAAAAGCCCACAGAATAACTGCGGGGCGTAGCGCGCGATTGGCCTGGTCGTCTGTCGTCACTTGATTGACCGCAAACCCTTCAATGGTCAGTAAGTCGCACGATACACATATGGCAATTCACGGCCAATCGTAGACGCGGAGGAGCTGGACCTATCGTCCGGTCACTCCCCCACCTCGGTCTTTGCAGCTCCAAAGGACCCCGAACGCGATCCAGAAGGTGGGTACAAAAGGTGGGTAGCGCTGAAGAGCGCACCTAACTCATTGTTTTTCTTGGTGACGTGGCGGAAGGGGTGGGATTCGAACCCACGGTGGGCTTTCACCCACGGCGGTTTTCAAGACCGCTGCCTTAAACCACTCGGCCACCCTTCCAGGATCGGCCCTATAGCAGGCAAAACCGCGCCGTCTACAGGGCAAGAAACGATTAACCGCGTTTCAAGCTTCTGGGCCGAAAGTCTCCTGAACCTCGGAGGCTCTTATGGCGATTCCCGGACCTTGCCGGCAGGCGTTGAGATATGCCGTTGTCCTGTTGGGCGGCGCTTCGCTCGTGGCCTGCGCCGGGATCACCCCGCGCTACCCCAGTCAGGCGAGGGGACCACAGACAGCGCCGCCGGCCCAGGGCGAGTACAAGGTCGGCAAGCCCTATCAGGTGGGCGGCGTCTGGTACGTGCCGCGGGAACAGCCGAACTATGACCAGACGGGCGTCGCCTCCTGGTACGGCGAGCAGTTTCACATGAAGGCCACCGCCAACGGCGAGAGGTTCGACATGGCCACGGTGTCGGCCGCGCACACCACCTTGCCGCTGCCGTCGCTGGTGGAAGTGACCAATCTGGACAACGGTCGCCGGCTGGTGGTGCGGGTGAATGATCGGGGACCCTTTGTCGGCGACCGGATCATCGACCTCAGTCGTGAAGCCGCCCGGCAGCTTGGCTTTGAGCGCCAGGGTCTGGCCCGGGTGCGGGTGAAGTATGTCGGTGCTGGCCCCTTGCTGGGCCCTGATGGCGGGCTGCGTTACGCCAACGCCAAGCCCTATCCCACGCGGCTGCCGGCAGCGCCCGCGACGACAGCCGCCGCAGCGCTGGCCTCAACTGCAGACCCGGTGATGGAAATGGCTGCCGCCGCGCCCCGGGCCGCGCCGCGCGCGGCTGCGATTACCTCGGAAGCCCTGCCGCCGATTACCGGCTCGGCCATCTCCAGCGCGCCCATTCCACCGGCGCCGAGCGCCGCGCCGGCTGTCACGGCGGCGGCTGCTCCCGTGGACGTGAGCGCCATCCCGATCAAGTCGGCGCTCAGGATTCAGGCGGGCGCCTTCATCAGCGAGGTGAACGCTCAGCGCGCGGTTAGCCAGTTGTCTGAGGCCGGTCGGGCTACCATCGAGCCCCTGGATCGCGAGGGCCTGACGCTCTATCGCGTGGTCCTGCCGGCGCCGGAAGATGAGGCGGCGGCCTATGCCCTGCGCGATCGAGTGGCCGAGATCGGCTTTGCCGACGCCCGCGTGGTGCGTACGTTCTAGACAAAGCCCGCGAACTGGCCATTTTGGCCGCGTGACGCGCGGCAGGTTCATCAGTTTTGAAGGCGGCGAGGGGGCCGGGAAGTCCACCCAGGTCAAGCGTCTGGCTGCGCGCCTGCAGACCGCGACGCGGGAGGTGGTCCTGACCCGCGAACCCGGCGGCTCGCCGGGCGCCGAAAGCATCCGCGACCTGGTCCTGCGCGGTGACGCGGACCGCTGGAGCCCGGTGACCGAGA
>NZ_JBILRO010000147.1:0-8641 GCF_044372605.1 Phenylobacterium sp. | reverse complement strand
GGAAGGCCGGCCTGAGCCCCGAGCAGGACGCGCGCATGCTCAAGTGGGGATATCCCTACGTCTACGAGGACTTCCGGTTTCACATGACCCTCACGGGTCGTATCCGTGATGATCAGGTCCGGATGAAGGTGCTGTCCGCTCTGCAGAACCACTTCGTTGCGGAGACCGGGCCCACGCTGTTCGATAACCTGGCCGTCTTCCGGCAGCCGGATCGCGCGTCGCCTTTCACCGTCCTCGGGCGGTTCGACTTTGGCGGGGAAACGACCTCGCTCTAGCCTCGCAACGCCGCGACCAGCAGGGCAACCCCTTCCGCCGGGGTTCCGTCGTTCCTGACCACCACGAGGTCTCTGCCCGACAGGTCGATATCAGGCGAGCGCTCAAGCCGCGCCGCAATCTCTGCCGCCGTCTCGCGACCGCGCTCTGCCAGTCGCTGGGCCAGAAGATCGCGGTCCGCATCGACAAGGATCACCCGAATATCGGTGAAGCGCGACCGGGCTTCTCTGACAATGGCGCGGGAGCCGTTCACGACTATTGTTCGGCCGAGCGCCAGATCATCCGCAATTCCCGCCGACACGCCATAGGCCAGCCCGTTGGCGCGCCAGCTGAGGGCGTAGTGTCCGGACTTCTCGCGTTCCGAGAAACACATTTCGTCGACCGCGATGTGATCCTCGCCGCCGGCCCCCGCAGGGCGGGTGATCTCGCGGCGGACGAACACAAAGCGATCATCGTCGGCCAGCACGGACCGGGCGCCATCCAGCAGGGTGTCCTTGCCGACCCCCGATGGCCCCACCACCAGGACCAGCAAGCCGCTCTCAGCTGTGCTTTTCGACGAAGGCGTCAGCATCAAGGGTTCTGAAGTCCTCAAGGGCGTCCGACAGCCGGTCATGGCTCCAGTCCCACCAACTGATCGCCAGCAGACCATCCTGGACAGCTTTGGGGAAGCGTTCCCGGATCGGCTTGGACGGTACGCCGGCCACGATGGTGAAGGGGGGAACATCCTTGGAGACGACCGCGCCCGCACCGACAACCGATCCGGTTCCGATGGACACGCCCGGCAGCACCGTCACCCCATGACCAAGCCAAACGTCGTGACCGAGGGTCACGGCATGGGAACGTCGCCACTCGAAGAACTCATCATCGTCCGTCGGGCCCAGATCATAAGACCGGGCGCGATAGCTGAAGTGATGTTGCGCCGCCCGCCATGTGGGGTGGTTGCCCGGATTGATCCGGACGTCCCGCGCGATCGAACAGAACTTGCCGATCTCGGAGTAGGCGGCCGAGGAGTCGTTGACGATGTAGCTGTAGGCGCCCATCACCACTTCCGACAGGCTGGTGCGGGCGCCAACGCGGGTCCAGGGGCCCATGACCGAGTCGTGGACCTGAGCGTCCGCGTGCACCGCCGGGAACGCTGCGTCCCGGATTTCTTCAGGCCCGGCATGGAGATAGCGATCAAAGTAGAGATCACCGGGTTCGAGGGGGCGATCCGCCAGACGCAGGACCATCAGGCGGCTTCGACGATGCTGAACGGCGACGTCTCGGGCGTCATGCGACCGGCATAGACCCGGTCCAGCACGGTCTGGGTCAAGCCCGCAGGCGGTCCATCAAACACGATGGCGCCCTTGGACATCGCCACAATGCGGGTGCAGTAGCGCCGCGCAATCTCCAGACTGTGGAGATTGACGATCACCGGAACATTGCGCTCGCGGCAGATTTTCTGGAGCGCATCCATCACCACCTCGGCGTTGACGGGGTCCAGTGAGGCGACCGGCTCGTCTGCCAGAACCAGCTCCGGTTCCTGCAGCATGGCGCGCGCGATGGCGACGCGTTGCTGCTGACCGCCCGAGAGCGTCCCGGCCCGCTGCAAGGCCGCGTGCGCCATGTCCAGCGCGTCCAGTTCCAGAATGGCGCGCGCGCGGTCAGCGGCCGGAAAGAACTTCATCAGCGAACTGGCGAGCGGTCGCTCCGCCACCACCCCCACCAGCACATTGGTGATCACGTCCAGACGGGGGCAGAGATTGAATTGCTGGAAGATCATGGCGCAGCGCCGGCGCCATTGCCGCAGCGCCGCGCCGTTCAGACGGCTGACGTCGCGCCCATCCCAGGTGATGTGTCCATCCGTCGGGTCCGTGAGCCGGTTGACCATCCTGAGCAAGGTGGACTTCCCCGCGCCCGAGCGCCCGATGATCCCGACCAGCTCGCCTCGCTGGCAGCTGAAACTCACATTGTCGACGGCGAGGGTATCGCCGAATCTCTTGGTGACGCCGTGCAGCTCGAGCATAGGGACTCCGGGGTTCTCGACCGTCCCCAACCGTAGTCCCGCCGCATGACTTCAGCGTGACGTCCCCGTGACGGCGATCAGCACCTCGGCCCGATTTGTCGCCCCGGGCCTGCTTCAGGCCAGCCGCTGCCGCAGCGATTGCGACACCGTGTCCAGTGCGGCGACACAGATCATGTACAGGCCGATGATGAAAACCACCTGATCGAAGGCGAAGATGCGGATACGCTCTTCAAGCTCGAAACCGATGCCGCCGGCGCCCACGATCCCGAGCACGGCGGCGTTGCGGAAGTTGCTCTCCAGGAAGAACAGCACCTGACTGGCCATCACCGGAACAACCTGGGGCGCCAGGCCATAGCGCAGGGCCATCAGCGGTGAAACGCCGGCCGCGCGAACCCCGTCCAGCGGTTTCTCGTCAGCATTCTCGATCGCCTCGGAAAACAGCTTCGCCAGGCTGGGAATGTCCGCCAGCGCCAGGGCAATCACCCCGCCGAAGGGACCCAGTCCAAAGGCCGAAACCAGGATCAGCGCCCACACCAGAGACGGCACGCCGCGAAACCAGTCGAGCGACCGACGAAACACGAAGTGCAGCACCGGCTGGCTCACCACAGTCTTGGCGCCGATGACGCCCAGCGGCAGGGCGACAAGCGTCGCGATCACCGTTCCCGCCAGCGCCATGGCGAAGGTCTCGGCCAGGGCTACCAGAATTCGCGGCAGGTCGCCGCCGTCCGAGGGCGGCATCGAGTTCGCAAGGAACGTGCCCAGCTTTCCGAAGCCCGAAAGCACCGACGCTGGCGCCAGTTGCAGGTCGACACACATCGCCACGAACGCTGCGGCGGCGGCAACCGCAAGAGTCCAGTTGATCAGGCGTCGCCGCCAGCTGGGCTGCAAGGCTTCGGGTGCGACCTGGCGCGCGCGGGCGAGCTGACCCGGGTTCACCGGCTTTCTCCCAATCCGATCAGCCGATGCCGTATCGCTTCCGACGCGATGTCGATCAGGAAGATCATCCCGACGATCAACAGCAGGATCGCCAGGTAGGTGTCGAATTCCGTGTAGGTGATGGCCCGCTGCAGTTCGATGCCGATCCCCCCGGCGCCAACAATGCCCAGGGCGGCCGCGCCGGCCAGATTCCCCTCCAGCCGGATCAGGGCGTAGGAGGTGTAGTTGGGAAGCACCTGCGGCACGACGCCGTAGCGGATCATCGCGGCATAGCCGGCGCCGGAGGCTCTCATGCCTTCGAGCTGACGCGGATCGACCTCCTCGTTGATCTCGGAGAATAGCTTGCCGAGACTGCCCATGGTCGAGATCGCCAGGGTAATCACACCGGCGAGCGGGCCGGCGCCGAAGGCCGCCACCAGGATCAGGGCCAGTACAAGATCGGGCAGCGTTCGAATGGCCTCAAGCGTGCGACGGACCGTGAACCGCACGGCCGCGATCGGCATCAGGTTCCGCGCGCACAGGAAGGAGGCCAGCAATCCGCCGATGGCGCCCAGGATCGTGGCGACAATGGCCATCTCCACGGTTTGCCAACCCAGCCGCAGCCAGCGCGGCAGGTCATAGTACCACCAGGCCAAAGACCCTTCGGTACGACTGTCTGACAGCAGGGTCTCGCCCTTCAGGTCCGGGACCATCCGGTTGAGGAATTCGCCGATCCGCCCCAGCGGATCATTGCCGATATCCGAGGAGAAGAACTGGCTGCGCTGGAACGAGATCAGCAGGATCGCCGAAAAGATCAGAAGCCCGGCCAGGGTCTGCAGTCGCTGACGACGCAGCGTTTGCCGGCGCAGCGCTTCGAACGCCGTTACTGCGGACGAGGTCTCGCTCAACGCGTCGCCACCAGTGCGAGGGGTTCGGCGGGTTGAAACTCTGCTGCGTTCGGCGACCAGGACGTCGCCCAGGCGAAGGCGGGCGCGTTCTCCAGATGCATGGGCATGTGAATGCCGATCAGGCGATAACGGGTCTCGTCGGCGATATCGCGCCGCACGACGATGGCGCGGTCGGCCTGGGGCCGGATCTTGGCAATGATACGAAGATCATCGCAGGGCGGCGCCTCCTTGGGTGACCGCGGAAAACAAAGTCGCTGCCAGGCGGCCGCATGAAGCACCATGGCGTCAGCCTTGTTTGCCCGCAGGTCCGAAACCGCTGCGTCCCCGTCCACGGCGAACAGCTCGCGGCCCCAGAACGCAGCCGGGGCGTCGCGCTGGGACAGCGCCAGCTTCGGCAGGCTCAACGCGGCCGGCGTGCGGCCGCCAAACACCAGGGATTTTCCGCGAAGGTCCGCCAGCGTCTTGACCGGACTTGTCGCCTTTACCCCCAGCACCACCGGGATCCTGTTCACTCCGCCCTGGGATCGAACCGTCAGGATCGACCGCGTCGTGGCTTGGACCGCAGCGAAAGCGGCGGGATCCAGTACGGCCAGGTCAAGCTCATTCGCCGCAAGCGCCCTGGCCGCAGCCGTCGCATCAGCCACCGGACACCGTAGAACCTTAACTTCAAGGCGCTTTGCGAGATGGTCGTAATAGGCCCGTTCTCCCGCCGGGAGCGAGGCAGCGGGCGCCGCGCAGGCGCCGGCCGCCCCGGTCACGGCGGCGACCCGGAGTGTCGACGACGGCACACCGGCCCCGATCACGGGCAGGCAGGCCAGGGCCAGAAGGGCGACCCGGAGCCGTTTCAAGGCCGTCCGCCTGCATTACGGCGGTTGGAGATGTCTTCCGCTCTCAAGGCGATGATGTCCTTGTAGTGATCCCGGTTGACGGAGGTGTAGGCTGAGCCGTCCAGCTGGCCGATATCGGTCCAAAGCTCCGGATCGTCATACGGCAAGGATGCCAGAGCCCCACGCGCCAGATCGATCAGCGCCTGTGGCCGATCGGTGCGCACAGCGACGGCCTCGCTTGGGATCGGCCCCGCCGACCAGATGATCCTGAAGTCCTTCACATTGACAAAGCCCCGACGGGCCATGGTGTGAAGGGCGCCGCGGGTGAATCCGTTCTCCGGGTCGCCGCCGCTGGCCGTCAGAATGGCCGCGTCGAACTGTCCATTGGCCAGGGCCATCACGGCTTGCGTATGCCCGCCCGCGAAGGAGGTCTTGCTGAAGTAGGTGTCCGGGTCGATGCCTTGTTCCCGGAACTTCGCCCTTGGCACCAGGTAGCCGGAGGTGGAGTTGAAATCCACATACCCGAGAGACATGCCCTTCATGTCGGCCAGCGACCTGATCGGGCTGTCGGCCCGGACGACCACCGCAGAATAGTAACCCGTCTCCCCCTCGGCCTGACGCGGCGTCAGGATCGGGGCGACCAGACTGCCGACCTGCGCGTCGACGTTGGCATAGCCGCCCCCGGCGATCTGGGCGAGATCAACCTGGCCCGACGAGAGCGCCTGGATCACCCCGTTGTAGTCCGAGGATTCGTAGAGCTTGACCGGAAGACCGAGCGCCGCGCTCAGCCGTTCACGATAGACGCTGCGACGCTTGACCAGCATGGGGTCGTCATTGCCGCCGCTCACCGCCATGCGGACTTCCTTGATACCGCTGCGCCAACCGCCGGCATCCGGCTGCGCGGGTTTGCCACAGGCGGCGACAGCCAGCACCGCGACGCCGGCCATAGCTATCAGGAGTGATCGACCCATCAGTATGTCGCCTCGAGCCTCTACTGCCAGAAGCCTTGTCGGTCTTCACAGTTGACTGCCGGGCATGTCGCAGGCGTGACATTCAGATGACGATCTGACTTCGGAGAGCCAACTTGGCGCATTGCGGCTGGTGGCTTGCGTGCAGGTTCATCCCCAAAGGTCCGGGGTCGGCGCGCCGATCCGACCTTCGAGGTATCCTATCGGGTCCCCCACATCGCCGGCCTGCAACAGCGGGCCGTCAAGATCAACGAAGTCACAGAGTTGCGCCACCAGCACCGCCGGCGCCATGGACAGCGAGCCGCCGGCCATGCAGCCGATCATCAGCCGTTATCCCTGGACCAGACCCGCCCGGGCGCAGGCCAGCGCCTCGATCAGGCCGACGGTCTTTTCGAGCTTGATGTTGAGCACCTGGTATTTTCCGGCCAGCGCCGGGAGGTTCGCCCGGTCATCAAACGCCTCGTCCGCCGCGACCGGGACCGGCAGGTTCAGGCCGTACAGGATGTCGTCCTCACCGGCGGCCACCGGCTACTCCAGCAGGGCGACATTCAGCGCCTGAAACGAACCGGCGAACCGGCGCAGCTCCTCATGGACGATCCGCACAGGGTCCAGACCGCGGTCCAGGTCCGTCTTGACCTTGATCCAGCTGTGGTCGGCGTGGTCGCGCGCCATCTGTCGCAGCGCCGCCTCGTCCATCATCCCGCAGGTGTAGGCCGTCTCGACCGGCAGGCAGCTGCCGAGGCCAGCGGCCCGCCAGGCCGGGACGCCGGACTACTTGGCCTGCAGGTCCCAGAGCGCACAGTCCAGCGCGTTTCGGGCGCCGCCGGAGGGCAGCAGTACCTGCGCCTGCGCGCGGGAAACCCCCGCCTCGATCCGGTCGCGAACAGCCTCGAGCTGGGCGATCAGTGTAGCCTGGGTCTCGCCGGCATAGTCCACCCCGATGGCCTCGCCACAGCCCCGATGTCCCTGCGCGTCGGTGAGGACCACATGCACGCAGTCAGTCTGCGTCTCGGTGATGCGCGAAATCCTGAAGGGCGTGCGCATGGGCCAGCTGACCCGCGAGAGCTCCAGCCTCAGCATGCCGCGACAATGCCCGCGCCAAGGCGGCCTTTGACCGTCCGTCAGCGACGAAAGTCCCTATCTCCGGGCCCGCGCGAGCACCTGGCGGCGGCGACGCAGCATGGTGCCGGTACAGGCGAAGCCGATGATCATCAGGCCCCAGGTCGCCGGCTCGGGCACAGCAGCCACGAGGGTGACGCTCCTGGGATCAAGCGCCAGCCGGTAGTCCTTGTTGGTTCCGGCCAGCACGCCCAGCGCGAAAGCGTTCGTGGTGGGCACGCCCAGCCCCATGGTGTTGCCACCCGTGTAAGGCGTCGTCAGCAAAAGCGGATCGGGAACATTGAGCACAAACAGTTGCAGTGCGTTGCCGTTCGAGCCCGAGAAGAAGTCGGTGTAGAAAAAGGTCTGCTTCCAGCCCGTCTGATTGATGGTGACGTTGGCGGATCCGTTGCGGGTCACGTCGAAGTTGTCCGTGATCCCGTTGATCGTCAGCGACGCCTCGAGGATCGGCGACATGCAGGCGGGTGCGCAGGCCCAGCCAGGTCCGCCGTAGCGGGTGTCTTGGCTGGCGTTCGTTACGGCTTCGCCCAGCGCGGTGTCGTACTTGAACGTCGCGGTGAACCCTGAGCCGACGATGCCAGCGCCCAGGCCGAAGAAGTTGCCGGTGTCATAGGTGGCGTTGCCCACGCTGCCGGCGCCGACCAGGCCGCTGAAATGGGCGAACATTACAGCCGCAGAGGCGGGCGCGGCAGTCAGCATGAGGGCCAGGCTGGCGGCGGCCGTGGCGATCATCTTGGCTGGCGTGTGCATTGAACCTCTCGATAGCGAACCCGGCAGCCGGGATCGCAAGCTTTTGTTTACCACAGGTTGCGTCGGATTGCACTACAGCATGGCGACAGAAAAGAGGCCGTTCCAGCCCTGTCCGAACGAACCAGCCCGCCGGATGCACCACCGTCACAACGGAGTTCATCATTGCGCCGTTCAGCAACGCTCACACGACAGGGGCGTAACAGTTTGCACCACGCGGTGCGTATGCGGCAGGATTCAGGCCAGAAGCCAGCCGCTCATCGGGGCTTCGAAAACCAGGTCGGCCAGCACGATGACGGGCGGCGGAGCTAGCGGGTCTGTCGGCAGGGCCGGCGCGGTCTCGGCGCGTGGGACGGCGTCTCCGAACAGCGGAGAGGCGGCAGTGACGATCCCGCCGGATCCGTAGCCCAGAAAGGCGACGTCCCAGATGCTTCCCACCTGGGCGCCGTCGTGCAGCGACACCGGGCGGCCGCCATCAAAGTCATCGCGGAGCGAGCCACGTACGTCGTCAAGCATCACGCGGGCGTCCTCTGTGTAGAGGCCGATGCGGCCCTGGACGTAGGGTCGCTCAAGGTCCTGAAAACGCACCAGTTCGACGCCGTCGACGGAAATGACAATCCGGTCGCCGTCCTGGGCGATGGAAAAGCGGTTCCAGGCGCCGATCTCGAACTTGACCTCCTCGCCAGTGGCCAGGAAGCGCTGGCCGCCCACATAGTCGGGGTCGCGCTTGCCCAGTTCCCAGCCGTTGGGCTTCATGGCGAAGTAATAGAAGTGGTCGTTGTCGGCGTAATTCCAGACCAGCCAGGCCGTTTCCCACGGATTGGCTGTCCCGACCCGGAGCTGTTCCTGGGTGCAGACCGACCCCTCAAACACCACCTT
>NZ_JBILRO010000145.1:0-8670 GCF_044372605.1 Phenylobacterium sp. | reverse complement strand
CGGCATCCCCCGGCGCGGCCACCGGCAAGGTGGTCTTCACCGCCGAGGAAGCCGAAAAGCTGGGCCTGGCCGGCGAGGCGGTGATCCTGGTGCGCGAAGAGACCAGCCCCGAGGACATCCGCGGCATGGATGCCGCCCGCGGCATCGTCACCGCCCGCGGTGGTATGACCAGCCACGCCGCCGTGGTGGCCCGCGGCATGGGCCGACCCTGCGTCTCCGGCGCCGGCGAGATCCAGATCGACAAGCGGGCCGGGGAGTTCCGGGCGCGCGGCAAGACCATCCGCGCCTACGACATTGTCACCATCGATGGCTCCACCGGCGAGGTATTGCAGGGCGTGGTCAAGATGATCGAGCCGGAGCTTTCCGGCGATTTCGGTGCGCTCATGAGCTGGGCGGACTCGGTTCGGCGACTGAAGGTTCGCGCCAACGCCGAAACCGCGCTCGACGCCCAGGTGGCCCGCCAGTTCGGCGCCGAGGGCATTGGCCTGTGCCGCACCGAGCATATGTTCTTTGATCCCGCGCGGATTGCCGCGGTGCGTGAAATGATCCTGGCCGATGATGTGGCGGGCCGAAAGGCGGCGCTGGCCAAGATCCTGCCGATGCAGCGCGCGGATTTTGTCGAGCTGTTCAAGATCATGGAGGGGCTGCCGGTGACAATCCGGTTGCTCGACCCGCCGCTCCACGAGTTCCTGCCGCACTCCGAGGATGATCTCACAGCGGTGGCGGAGGCCACGGGGCTTGACCCGACCAAGCTGCTGCGCCGCGCCCAGGAACTGCACGAGGTGAACCCCATGCTGGGCCACCGCGGCTGTCGTCTGGGGGTGTCCTATCCCGAGATCTACGAGATGCAGGTCCGCGCCATCATCGAGGCCGCCTGCCAGGTGGTCGCCGACGGCCGCCCGGCGCCGATCCCGGAGATCATGCATCCCCTCGTGGCCAAGGGCGAGGAGATGAAGTTCCTGCGCGAACTCACGGACCGGACAGCAAAAGAAGTGCTAGCCGAGCGTGACGTCTCCATCGAATACATGGTCGGCACCATGGTCGAACTCCCCCGAGCCGCCATCCGCGCTGGCGACCTGGCCGAGCACGCCGAGTTCTTCTCCTTCGGCACAAACGACCTGACCCAGACCACCTTCGGCATCAGCCGCGATGACTCCGGCCGCTTCCTGAACGCCTACATCGACAAGGGCATCTTCGAACGCGACCCCTTTGTCACCCTCGACCAGGAAGGCGTCGGCGACCTGATCCGCATCGCCACCGAGCGGGGCAGGGCGGTGCGCCCAGACGTCAAGCTGGGCATCTGCGGCGAACACGGCGGCGACCCGGCCTCGATCCAGTTCTGCGAGAGCGTGGGTCTGGACTACGTCAGTTGCTCACCCTACCGCGTGCCGATCGCAAGGTTGGCCGCAGCCCAGGCGGCGATCGGCGAGCGGGAGAAGGACCGGTAGTGACCGCACGCGCAGCGACCGTTTTCTGCGCGCTCTTCATCGCGGGCTGCGCCGCCCCAATCGAACAGCCGGGATGGTCTTGCGACGAGGGTGGAGGCGGCGTGATGTGCCATCCAGCGGACGGGCGGTTGCTGGGCTTTCGGGTAGGCATGAGCAAGGCTGAGGCGCTCGCCGCAGGGTGCGAGGCCTTGCTCATGGGGCAGATCAAAGAGTCGTCGACCTACTTCACGAAGATCGACGGCAGGTGCGTGATCGAGAAACGCGTCGCAGACATGAGTGGCAAGTGGGCGGTCTGGGACGGTTGGTCCTTCAAGCCGGCGCGAATGCGGCGGCATTGCTACGGGCCGGAAGGAGAGACGATGTTCGTCGACTTCGACAGAGCAAGCGGCAAGGTCAAGGCCGTCGGGGCCTATTGCTCGGTGACCATGCCCTAGCAGCGGCTACCAGCGCCAGTCCTTCGCGCTCACCCGGCAGCCGCCATCCTTCCAGCCAGTCCACCCGCGACCGCGCACCACCTGGCCCGGACGCGCCGTCGTGGCCTCGCCAAGCTCCAGCGCCAGCTGACCATTGACCACAACCTCGCTGACTCCCGTGGCGAACTGCTGCGGTTTCTCGAACGTGGCGTGGTCCTGGATCGTCGCGGGGTCGAAGACCACCACATCGGCATAGTTCCCGACCTTCAGCATCCCCCGGTCGCGCAGACCCAGATTGTGCGCAGGCAGGGATGTCAGCTTCCGAACCGCTTCGCCCAGCGTCAGCCGCTTCTCCTCGCGGACATATTTCGCCAGCAGCCGGGCAAAGTTCCCGTAGGCACGTGGGTGGGTCGACGAGAGCAGGAACGGCCCCTCCGGCGCGCGGCCCTCGGCGTCAGAGCCGAAGCTCATCCAGGGCAGGGCGGTCTGGCGCGCCACATTGGCTTCGTCCATCAGGAAGTAGATCACCTGCACCCGGCTGCCGTCCTCGATGACCAGGTCAATGGCGGCGTCCTGAACACTGACGCCCCGATCCTTCGCGACCTGCGCCAGGGTCTTGCCTGTCAGGGGTTTCAACGCCGGGTTCTTGAACCCCACCAGCAGGGTGCCCTCCGCGCCGGCCTGCAGCATCAGGTTCTCGAAGTTTCCCTTCGTGTCGCGCATTTCCGTCAGCACGCGAGCCCGCGTCGCTGGATCTTTCAGCCGCTGCGCCCAGGCTTCATAGCCGCCCGCCTGAACCCAGACGGGCATGGCCGCGTCCAGCCCGGTGGAGCCGGCAGGATAGTTGTACATGTCCGCCGTGATCCGCAGTCCCTCGGCGCGGGCGGCCTCTATGCGGGCGATCGCCGCGTCGAGTTTTCCCCAGTTGTCGCGGCCGGATTGCTTCAGGTGGTAAATCTCGGCCGGTGCGCCGGATCGCCGCGAGATCTCGATCAATTCGTCGATGGCCTCCAGCAGCCGGTTTCCCTCGGAGCGCATATGGCTGATGTACATGCCGCCGCAGCGTCCGGCCTCGGTGGTCAGCGCCACCAGTTCGTCGGTCTCGGCAAAGTTGCCCGAGGCGTAGATCAACGATGATCCAACCCCCATGGCGCCGTCTTCCATCGCCTTGACGACCAGTTGGCGCATCTGGAGAAGCTGCGCTGGCGTTGGGTCCACATTGCCTTCCCCCAGCACATGCACCCGCGCTGTCTCGGCGCCGATGAACGAGGCGACATTCACCGACACGCCTTTGGCCTCCAGGAACCGCAGGTACTCATCGAGGGTGGTCCAGTTGACCGGATACTTGATGTCGCCCTGCCGCTGCAGCGCCTCACGCTTCATCTGGGGGTTCAGCGGCCCCATGGAGTTGCCTTCGCCCATCACTTCCAGGGTCACGCCCTGCTTGAGCACCGACAGGCCGCGACCGTCCTGGATCAGGCTCTGGTTCGACCAGGAGAGCATGTTGATGAAGCCGGGCGTCACGGCCTTGCCCCTGGCGTCCACCGTCTTGGCCGCCTGGCCCTCGCAGGCGCCGACGCACACGATCCTATCACCCTTGATGGCGACATCGCCCCGCACCGGGTCGCCGCCCGAGCCGTCGTAGATAGCGCCGCCCCGGACGATCAGATCATAGGCCGGCGTGGCGGCGCCGGCGACCGCGCCTGCCAGCGCCATGGCTGTCCCAAGCAACGCCCCACGTAACATCGCTGTCTCCTCCCGCACGCTGGAACCTTACGGAGAATACACCTGACAACCGGCTCGCTGTCTGCATTTTCCCCGGCCAATGGCAACCGCGCCTCGTAGAGGTAGTGGTGGAGGGTACAAGCTACGCGCTCCGCGCCACAGCCATTCGAAACGTATTCGATGGATGGGGCCTACCCCTGCTACCCCCCGGCCTTCGGGCGAAACCCCCTGCGGGCGGTAAGGCCCTACCGCTTCCGGACAAACACCGTCCCGGCCGAGTATCCCGCCCCGAACGAGCAGATCAGGCCGGTCTCGCCTGCCGCAAAGTCATCACTGGCCTTGTGGAAGGCGATGATCGAGCCGGCCGACGAGGTGTTGGCGTACTCGTCCAGGATGATCACGTTCTCGCCGGGCGCCGGATCGCGGCCCAGCACGCGTTTGCCGATCATGACGTTCATGTTGATGTTGGCCTGGTGCAGCCACATGCGCTTCAGGGCGTGGGGATCGATGCCGATGTCGCCCGCGTGCTCGACGATCATTTCCGAGACCATCGGCACCACTTCGCGGAACACCTTGCGGCCTTCCTGGACGAACAGCTTGTCCGGCGCCCCGATGCCCTCAGGCGCGGCGCGGTTCAGAAACCCGAAATTGTTGCGGATGTTGTTGGAGAACTGGGTCTTGAGCCGTGTGCCCAGAATGTCCCAGCCGCCTGTCGCCTGATCCTCGGCCTCGACAATCACGGCCGTCGCCACATCGCCGAAGATGAAGTGACTGTCGCGATCCCGGAAGTTCAGGTGGCCCGAACAGATCTCGGGGTTCACCATCAGCACGGCGCGCGCAGAGCCCGACGCCACGAAGTCGGCCGCCGTCTTGATGCCAAACGTGGCCGATGAGCAGGCCACATTCATGTCAAAAGCGAAGCCCTCGATGCCCAGCGCCTGCTGCACCTCGATGGCCATGGCCGGATAGGCGCGCTGCATGTTCGACGCGGCGCAGATCACCGCGCCGATCTCGGAGACCGGCTTGCCCCAACGGTCGATCGCCTCGCGCGCGGCCTCGACCGCCATCTCGGCCAGGACCGAGATTTCCTCGTTGGACCGTTCCGGAATGTTGGGGGTCATCCGCTCAGGGTCGACCAGACCGCTCTTGTCCACCACGAACCGCGACTTGATGCCCGAGGCCTTCTCGATGAATTCGGCGGAAGAGGGAATCAGCGCCTGAACCTCTCCGGCCTCTATCTCGGCGGCGTGGCTCGCGTTGAAGCGCTCGACGTAGGTGTTGAAGGTTTCCACCAACTCGGCGTTGGAGAGGCTCTGGGGCGGCGTATAGAGCCCCGTGGCGGCGATCACCGCATTGATCATGAAACGTCTCCCGGACTTTGGGCGACTGATAGCACGACCGTGGCGGGCGTCACGGCCAGAGTCGCAGATCGCGTTTTCCTTGACCCCGATCCGTCGTCCGCCCAGGTTCGCGGGGACAACGGGCGGGGGCAGGGTGGACAAGGCCTATCTGATTCAACTGGCGGCTTCGACGGCGGCGGTGTCGGTGCTGGTGGGGTTGGCCGCCTGGGCAAAGATCGCCAGACCGGTCGGACCGCTGAACCTGGCGCGGGCGCAGGACATTCTGGCCGAGGAGTTCCCGGGGCGGTCCCTCGACCAGGTGTGGGTGGCCACCGATGGCGCGGGCGCACTTGCGCGGTCCGGGGGCATGGCGCTGGTGCTCTGTCGGGTGGGAGACGGCTTTGCCGCGCGGCAGATCCCCTGGGCCCAGGCGGTGTCGTCCAGCTTCCGAAATGGCCGTCTGCGTATCGATCTCTCGGACATTTCCGCACCTGTCGCGACGATCAGCCTGCCCTCATGGCCGCCGAAGGATCTGGCCGCGTGAACGACTTCAACCCGGTCCAGCTGGCGACGCCGATCTTCATCGTCACCATCATCCTGGAGATTGTTCTGGCGCGCCTGGGCAAGGCGAAGGCCAACTACGAGGCGCGCGACACGGCGGTGTCGCTGGGCATGGGGCTGTTTTCCGGCGCAGCGGGCCTGCTGACCGCCGGCCTCGTCGTGGCGGCTACGCTGTGGGTCTATGAGCATCGCCTGTTCGAGATCCCGATGACGGCGATCTGGGCCTGGGCGGCGATCTTCCTGCTTGAGGATCTGACCTACTACTGGTTCCACAGGCTCAGCCATGAGCGGCGCTTCTGGTGGGCGGCCCACGTCAATCACCACACGTCCCAGCATTACAATCTGTCGACGGCGCTTCGTCAGACCTGGACCGGCGGCGTCGCCGGGACCTGGGCGCTTTGGCTGCCGCTGGCCTTCCTCGGGTTTCCGCCGGCGATGATCGCCATCCAGAAGGGCATCAGCCTCGTCTATCAGTACTGGATCCACACCGAGGCGATCCGCCGGATGCCGAAGTGGTTCGAGGCGGCGTTCAACACACCGTCGCATCACCGGGTCCATCACGCCCGCAATCCACGCTACCTCGACAGCAACTATGCGGGCATCCTGATCATCTGGGACAGGCTGTTCGGCACATTCCAGCCAGAGCTGGACGAGGAACCCTGCCGCTACGGGACCGTGAAAAACCTGGCCACCTTCAATATCCTGCGCGTGGCCTTCCATGAGTGGATCGGCATGGCGGCCGACGTTGTGCGCCACCCGCGACACGCCCTGGGCTACATCTTCGGCCGCCCGGGCTGGAGCCACGACGGCAGTCGAGACACCAGCGTGACCCTGAAGGCGGCCTGGCGCCAGCAACAGGCCCGGGCCGCTCCGGAACCGGAAGCAGGAACCTGAAGCGCGACAATCTGACGTGGATACCGGGTCAGGCGACCGTCCTGGCCATGGATTGAATCGCAGCTGCCGTTTCGGCATTGGCGGGGAAGAAAGTCTCCAGGGTCAGCTCCGAGAGCGTGATTTCCGTGGCCGTACCAAAGACGGTTGTGGTGACGAGGAAGGACAGCAGCTGACCCTCGATCTGCATTTCCAGAGGCATGGCGATGCCGTCCAGCGGTGCGCCCTGGGTCGCCCGTGACCCGGCGGCGGATCCGGGAAAGGCGCGCAGTTCGCTCAACAGCGCCGCCAGTCCTTCGTCTGCCGTGATGTCGATTTCGCGCCGTAGCCGCTCCAGAATGTAGGTCCGCCAGACATCCAGATTGACGATGCGCGGCGCCAGTCCAAGAGGGTGCAAGCTCAGTCTCAGGACGTTGACCTGACCAGCGAGCAACTGAGGGTCGACCCCTGCCATCAGCGGCGCCACGGCGCGATTGGCCGCCACGAGATTCCAGCCCCGGTCAACGGCGAGAGCCGGGAAGGGTTCGTGACCGGTCAGGATCAGATCGACGGCCTTGCGGGCGGCGCTGAGGGCCGGGTGCCCAAGATCCCGCTGTGGAAACACCGGCGCGAAACCGGCGGCGACCAGCAAGGTGTTGCGTTCCCGCAGTGGAACTTCCAGCCGCTCGGCAAGGCGCAGCACCATCTCGCGGCTGGGCCGGGCGCGCCCGGTTTCCATGAAACTCAGATGTCGTGTTGAAATCTCGGCGTCGAGCGCCAGGTCGAGCTGGCTGAGATGGCGACGTTGCCGCCAGGTGCGCAATTGATCGCCAAGAGGGCTGGACAGCTGGTTCATGGCCGCAATGCTAGGGCGACATCCGCCTGCCATCCATGACCTTCTAGGTAATGCTATTCCCTCAGGAGAGGCAGGCTCAGTCCGGAAACTGGCCGTGCGCCCAGGATTTCCCGCCGAAACCGGAACAATTCGGCCGGGCGTCCGCCGGTCTCTGCGTCCAGGTGACCAAGGCCCTCGACCAGTTCGGCCCGCTCCAGCGCCCGCCGAAAGTTCTGCTTGTGCAGCGGCACGCCCGCGATCGCTTCCACGGTCCGTTGCAAGGCCGAGAGGGTGAAGGCGTCCGGCATCAGCTCAAACACCACAGGACGATACTTCAGTTTTCCGCGAAGCCGTCCCAATGCGGTAGCCAGAATTCTCCGGTGGTCGGAGATCATGGCCTCGCCGACGGCGGCGATCAGCTGGTCGGAGCGCGATGGCGCGGTCTCCCCGCGGTCGCGAGCGGCTTCCTGCACCAGCCCTGCTTCGTAGAGCAGTTCGTAGCGTTCGATCACCCGTTCCTCGTTCCAGGGTGCATCGTCGAGCGCAAACAACAGGCGTGCGCGGGCCAGCCGCTGGGCGTCGCCGCCGCTCCAGGCGCGCAACGCGGTCTCGATCGGGGCCAGGGCCGGGGGGCGTCCGATACGCCAGTCTTCCCAGGGGAAAATCTGCGACCAGGGCCGCCAGGTGCTGCCCGCAAAGTGGGTGTCTACGGCGGCCGGAGCCAGCGCAAGATACCCGATGGAAATCACCCGCGCCGCCGCATCGCCGTCGCCCAGATCGGCAAGCGGCGCGTCGCGACCCTTGTCGCCGAACGTATAGAGCTGCTCCACATACCCCAGATCGAACCGGGTCTGCTCGGTCACGAAAGCGCGCAATGCAAGCTCGAAAGTCCGGTGGCCATCGGGATCAAAAGGACCGAAAGGCAGGCCTGTCAGGTTGCCGCTGGCCGCCTTGTGGCGAACGGTCAGGGCCGCCGCCTCGCCATCCTTGATGGCCACCACCACAGCGGAAAGGCCGATAACCAGCGAACTGTTCATGGCGCACTGATGCCAGGCGTGGGCGCACGATAGCCGGCCGCCTCTGACAAGGCTTCGAAACGGCGCACATACCGGGCCTGTGCCGCGAAGGGCGCCTCCGGTTCAATGTGCAGACGGTAGCCGGGCGGTGGCGCACCAAAGATCTCGATCGCCTCATCTTGGGCAAAGCCCGCCAATTGCGTCGCCTCGAAGAAGGCGCAGGCACGGTCGGCCTGTTTGATCAGAACCTTGATCTCGGTGGGCGTTTTGGCTGGCAGGCCGAACCGGGTGTGAATCACATGCTCCAGCCGTTCCTCGAACAGCTTGTAGTCATACCCCAGCGCCGCCTTGAACGGCGAGATCATGTCGCCGATCACATACTCCGAGGCGTCGTGCAGCAGGGCGGCAAGACGCCAGCGCGGCGCAATATCGGGCTGCAGGTGCGCGACGATCTCCTCGACC
>NZ_JBILRO010000144.1:0-8680 GCF_044372605.1 Phenylobacterium sp. | reverse complement strand
CCAGGATGGATCTTCGGCGCCTGACGCCAGGGCCGCACGCGCGGATTGACCCGGCGCGCCTCTGCCGTCAGCCTCTCGCCTGAACGCTGAGGAGCTTCGATGCCTGTCATCACTGGAACAAGTGCAGCTGACACGCTGACGGGCGGGGCTGAGCCCGACACCATAACGGGCGGGCTGGGGGCTGATTCCATGACCGGCGGGGCCGGTTTTGATCTCTACGTGATCGGGTCGAGCGACAGCTCGGCGGCGAGCGCGCTGGGCAACAAGCCGGAGTTGCTGGATGCGATCTCGGGTTGGAGCCCGGCCGACCGGCTGCTGTTCAGCGGGGCCAACGCCCTGGCGTTTGGCAACTTTCGCAGCACCAGCGCCGACGACTATGATCAGGCCTACACGACCGCGCAGGATCTCTATCTGTCGGTGAGCGCCGAGTACGTGGTCGTGCAACTGAACACAGATGTGATCGTCTTCGCGCCTCGCACCGGCCAGGCTGTGCGTTTGGTGAATACAAACCGGGCCGACATCCAGTCCTTCAACATCACCACGGGTACTCTGGGGTCGGCGCCCTCTGGCCTGCAGGAATTCGGATCTTCGGGGAATGATCTGAGGACACTGGCCGATGGCGTGGACAGCTATTCTGCGGGCGCCGGAGATGACACCGTCAACGGTGGGCCAGGCAATGACACCCTGGCCGGTGTCGAGGGCGACGACCAGCTGTTCGGCGGGGCCGATAATGATGTGATCAACGGCGGCGACGGGCGCAACTATCTGCGCGGCGATGATGGCGCCGACACGATCAACGGCGGGTCCGGTTTCGACGACATCAACGGCAATATGGGCAACGACTTCATCCTTGGCGGCGCGGGCACGGATTGGGCGGTCGGCGGCAAGGACGATGACACAGTATTCGGCGAGGGTGGCGACGACATCGTCTACGGCAACCTCGGCAACGACACTCTGGGCGGCGGCACCGGCGATGATCTGGTGCGCGGCGGTCAGGGTGACGACGTCGTGCGCGGCGATGACGGCAATGACACCATCGCCGGCGACCGCGGCTCGGACATGCTGAGCGGCGGGTTGGGCGCCGACACCTTCATCTCGTTTGCCGAGACGGGGACCGATCGGGTGACGGACTTCAACATCGCAGAGGGCGATCGGGTGCGGCTTGATCCCGGCACCATTTACACGCTCAGCCAGGTTGGCGCCGACACCGTGATCGACATGGGTGCGGGAAATCAGATGATCCTGCAGAACGTGCAATTGGCGAGCTTGCCCAACGGCTGGATCACGGTCGGCTGATCGGCACGCTCCAGGCAGACGCAGGATTCAACGCTTCTTAGGCAGTCGGCGTTAGGTTTGGGCGTCGAACGGGACCGGGCGCGTGCGCCTAACCCTTGACGAAATATTCATATAAAGATATCTTTATGTCACGATGAAACTGGCGTCTGGACAGATCGTGGAGGTGCTGCGGGCGGCGGGTGAATCCTCCCGATTGCGCATCCTTGCGCTGCTGGCGCGCGAAGAACTTGCGGTGCTCGAGCTTTGCCGTGTCCTGGACCAGAGCCAGCCGCGCGTCTCGCGCCACCTCAAGCTTCTGGCCGAGGCTGGGCTGGTTGAGCGATTCCCGGATGGCGCGTGGGTGTTCTATCGGTTGGCGGGCTCCGGGCGACCACGGGCGATGATCGATCAGGTTCTGCAGCATCTTGATCCGCAGGATGCGGTGCTGGCGAGAGACCAGGGCCGGCTCGACGTTGTCCAGGGCGAGCGTGCGGCCGCCGCGCAAAGCTATTTCGCCGAGCACGCCACGCACTGGGATGAAATCAGATCCCTCTACGTCTCCGACGCCGCTGTCGAAGACGTCATTCTTCGCGTGTCGGGTGAGCGACGAATCCGGCGGTTGGTTGACCTGGGTTCCGGTACGGGCCGGATGCTGACGCTACTGGGGCCTCGCGCCGCCCAGGCCCTGGGCCTCGACCTGTCGCAGCAGATGCTGAACATCGCCCGTCGCAATACCTCGGAAGCAGGGCTTGCCAATGTGGAACTACGCCACGGTGACATCCTGGATACCCGCCTGCCGGATCAGACCGCCGATCTGGTCGTCGTCCATCAGGTCCTGCACTATCTGGGCGATCCCTCGGCGGCGGTCCGTGAAGCCGCGCGGCTTGTGGCCCCCGATGGCCGGCTGATCATCGTCGACTTTGCACCGCACGCTCACGAGTTCCTGCGGGAACAGCATCAGCACCGCAGGCTTGGGTTCTCCGATGAGGAAATGGCCCGTTGGCTGACGGAGGCCGGATTGCCACACCGCGCGCTTGCCGATCTGCCGCCGGACAAGCCGGATGGCCTAACCGTCAAAATCTGGGCCGCAGCCCGGTTGCCCCTGGAACAAAGGATCGCCGCATGACCCCTCCCACGGCTCTGGGACCTGTCGCGCGCGCGGGGGCCGGCGGGGGACCGCGCCCAAACATCTCGTTCGAATTCTCGCCGCCCAAGGGCCCGAAGTCGGAGGAGGCGCTCTGGGAGGCGATCCGGCGGCTTGAACCGCTCAATCCCTCGTTTGTCTCCGTGACCTATGGCGCCGGCGGTTCGACGCGGGAACGCACCCATCGCACGGTGGTTCGGATGCTGAAGGAGACCACCCTGCGCCCGGCCGCCCACCTGACCTGTGTCGAGGCCTCGCGCGCCGAGGTCGACGAGGTGGTGCGTGACTACTGGGCCGCGGGCATCCGACATATCGTGGCCTTGCGTGGAGATCCGCCGGGATCGCTTGGCGGCGCCTATGTCCCGCGCGCAGACGGCTATCAGAACGCCACGGAACTGACTGCCGGCATCCGCGAGATCGCGCCCTTCGAAGTCAGTGTCGGGGTCTATCCACAGATTCACCCGGAGAGCCCTTCGGTGGATCACGACATCGAGGTGCTGAAAGCCAAGGTCGATGCCGGTGCGACCCGGGCGATTTCCAACTTCTTCTTCGATATCGACGGCTACCTTCGGTTCATCGAGCGCATCCGCAAGGCCGGGGTCACGATCCCGATCCTGCCGGGAATCATGCCGGTCTCCAGCTACGCGGGCCTGGCTAATATGTCGCAAAGGATCGGCGTGAGCCTGCCGGGCTGGCTGGCCAATCTGTTTGAGGGTCTGGACGAGGATCCCGAGACCCGCAAACTGGTCGCCGCCTCTGTCGCCGCCGAGATGTGCGCGCGCCTGGCCGAGGAAGGCTTCTCGGACTTCCATTTCTACACCCTGAACCGCGCCGACCTGACCTATGCGATTTGCCGGGTGCTGGGCGTGCGCGAGACCCCTCTCGAACCCAAGGAAGCTGCGGCATGACCCGCCAGGACCGTATCAAGGCACTGAAGGCCGCCGCAAAAGAGCGTGTGCTGATCCTCGACGGCTCCTGGGGCGTCATGTTCCAGAAGCGCGGTCTGACCGAGGCCGATTATCGCGGCGACCGCTTCCTGGACCATCCGGGCCAGATGAAGGGCAACAACGATATCCTCTGCCTGACCCGCCCGGACATCGTGTCGGACCTGCACGACCAGTACTACGCGGCCGGCGCTGACATCTCCGAGACCAATACGTTTTCCTCTACCTCGATCGGCCAGGGCGAGTACGCCCAGGAAGCGGCGGTGCGCGACATCAACCTGGCCGCCGCCCGGATCGCCCGGGAGGTCGCCGACCGCTGGACGGCGAGGGAACCGGACAAGCCGCGCTTTGTCGCCGGCTCCATCGGCCCGCTACCGGTGATGCTGTCCATGAGCTCGGACGTGAACGACCCCGGCGCCCGCAAGGTGACCTTCGACCAGGTCTATGCGGCCTATCGCGAGCAGGTGCTGGCGCTGCACGATGGGGGCGTAGATCTCTATCTGGTGGAGACCATCACTGACACGCTGAACTGCAAGGCCGCGCTGAAGGCGATCCTGGATCTGGAGGACGAGGGCTATGAACGCCTGCCGATCTGGATTTCCGGCACCATCACCGACCGCTCGGGCCGTACGCTGTCGGGCCAGACGGTCGAGGCGTTCTGGAACTCGGTGCGCCATGCCAAGCCGTTTGCCATCGGGCTGAACTGCGCCCTGGGCGCTGACCTGATGCGACCGCACATCGCCGAGCTGTCGCGGATCGCCGACACCCTGGTCTCGGCCTATCCCAACGCGGGCCTTCCCAACGCCATGGGCGAGTACGACGAAAGCCCCGACCAGACCGGCCATCAGCTGCATGACTGGGCCAAGGACGGGATCGTCAACATCCTGGGCGGATGCTGCGGCACCACGCCGGACCATATCCGCCACGTGGCCGACGAGGTTCGGGGTATGAAGCCGCGGCAGATTCCGGAACGGCCGACCGCCATGCGGCTGGCGGGTCTGGAACCGTTCGAGCTGGCCTGATGAGCAAGACCTACCCGCAGATCGACGAGGCGCTGGCCGCCTTTATTCGCGCGCAGAAGATGTTCTTCGTCGCGACAGCGCCCCTTTCTGGCGAAGGCTCGGTCAATGTGTCGCCGAAGGGCTATGACAGCCTCGTACTGATCGATGATCACACCGTCGCCTGGCTGGACCTCGGCGGCTCCGGGGCGGAGACGCTGGCGCATGTGCGCGAGAACGGGCGCATCACCCTGATGTTCTGCACCTTTGAGGGCCCGGCAAATATCCTACGCCTCTATGGGCAAGGCCGGGCTGTAGCGTTCGAAGACCCCGGATTTGCTGAGCTCAAGGCCCTGTTCCCGACGTTCGACCGGGCGCGGGCCATTGTTGTGGTCACGGTCACCCGCATCTCCGACAGCTGCGGCTGGGGCGTTCCCTTCTACGACTACAAGGGTGAGCGCGAGCAACTGCGCCGCCATGTCGACCATCGGCCCTTCGATGAGTGGGCCAAGCGTCGCTATGAGGCCAATGCCGTCTCGATCGATGGGCTGCCGGCCCTTGAGCGGCCAGGAGCTGATTGACCTTGTATCTCATCATGTCATCCCGGTTTCGCGGAACGCGAAGACCGGGACCCAAAACCGCCGACGTCACCGGAAACGCACCGCCCGAACGAGTTCACCTCTCCCTTCACCTCTGAGCAAATGGGTCCCGGTTCTACGGCGCTGTGCGCCTTGACCGGGATGACAGGTCTTCAAAGAATGCGCCCCACCTTCGTAAACGTCGGCGAACGGACCAATGTCACCGGTTCGGCCAAATTCCGGAAACTGATCGCCGACGGGGACTATCCCGAGGCGCTCAGCGTCGCGCGTCAGCAGGTGGACGCCGGCGCACAGATCATCGACGTGAACATGGACGAGGGTCTGCTGGACTCCGTCCACGCCATGAAAACGTTCCTCAACCTGATCGCCGCCGAGCCGGATATCGCCCGGGTGCCGGTGATGATTGACTCATCCAAATGGGAGGTGATCGAGGCGGGTCTGAAGTGCGTCCAGGGCAAGACCATCGTCAATTCGATCTCCATGAAGGAGGGCGAGGCGAAGTTCATCGAACAGGCGCTGGCCTGCCTGCGCTACGGCGCCGCCGTGGTGGTGATGGCGTTCGACGAGGTCGGACAGGCCGATACCGCCGATCGCAAGGTCGAGATTTGTACCCGCGCTTATAATCTTTTGCGCGACAAACTCGACTTCCCGCCGGAAGACATCATTTTCGACCCCAACATCTTCGCCGTCGCCACGGGCATCGACGAGCATAACAACTATGCGGTTGATTTCATTGAAGCGACGCGCCGGATCAAGGCGTCCTGCCCGCACGCCCGCATCTCCGGCGGGGTCTCCAACGTCAGCTTCAGTTTCCGGGGTAACGAGCCGGTTCGGCGCGCGATTCATGGCGTCTTTCTGTACCACGCCATCGCCGCCGGCATGGACATGGGCATCGTCAACGCCGGGGACCTGCCGGTCTATGACAATATTCCAGAGGAGTTGAAGGTCGCGGTCGAGGATGTGATCCTCAACCGCCCGCAGCGTGACCCCAAACTCTCCAACACCGAGCGGCTGGTGGAGCTGGCCCCGAAGTACAAGGGCGGTAAATCCGAGGCCAAGGGTCCGGATCTGGCCTGGCGTGAAGGCGACGTCGGACAGCGGATCACGCATGCCCTGGTCCACGGCATCACCGAGTTCATCGAGGTCGACACCGAGGAATCCCGGCTGGCGTCGGAACGCCCGCTGCACGTGATCGAAGGCCCGTTGATGACGGGAATGAACGTGGTCGGCGACCTGTTCGGCGCGGGCAAGATGTTCTTGCCCCAGGTGGTGAAGTCGGCGCGGGTTATGAAGCAGGCCGTGGCCTGGCTGGAACCCTTCATGGAGGCCGAGAAGGCCGGCAAGCCCCGCGAACAGGCTGGCCGCATTCTGATGGCGACCGTCAAGGGCGACGTCCACGATATCGGCAAGAACATCGTGGGCGTGGTCCTGCAGTGCAATAACTACGAGGTCATCGACCTGGGCGTGATGGTGCCGCTGGACCGGATCCTGGACGAGGCCAAGGCGCACAACGTCGACATCGTAGGACTCAGCGGCCTGATCACCCCGTCACTGGATGAGATGACCTATGTGGCCGCCGAGATGGAGCGGCGCGGCATGACCATCCCGCTGCTGATCGGCGGGGCGACGACCTCGAAAACCCACACAGCCGTGAAGATCGCGCCGAAGTACCCCTCCGGCTCCACCACCTATGTGCTGGACGCCAGCCGGGCGGTAGGCGTGGTGTCCAACCTGCTGTCGCCCACGGAGAAGTCGAAGTTCCTGGCGGCTACGGCTGACGACTACGAGAAGGTCCGCGCCCAGTTCGAGCGCGGGCAGGGCACCCGCGCGCGCGCCACGCTGGCTGAAGCCCGCGCCAACGCCTTCAAACCTGACTGGGCCGGTTATATCCCGCCGAAGCCCAGCTTCCTGGGTACACGTACCTTCGCGCCTTACGACCTGCCGGAACTGCGCCGCTACATCGACTGGACGCCGTTCTTCGCCAGCTGGGAGCTGATCGGCAGGTACCCGCAAATCCTGGAGGACGAGGTGGTGGGCGCCGCCGCCACCGACCTGTTCGCCGATGCCCAGCGCATGCTGGACCGCATCCTGCAGGAGGGCCTGCTCGAGGCCCGCGGCGTGGTGGGCTTCTGGCCCGCCCAGGCTGACGGCGACGACATTGTGCTCTACGCCGACGAGGCCCGTACGACCGAGCGCGCGCGCCTGCACACCCTGCGCCAGCAGATGGTCAAGACCGGCGAGGGCCAGGCCAATGTGGCCATGTCCGACTTTGTGGCCCCGATCGGCGGTCCTGCCGACTATGTGGGCGGCTTCGCCGTCACAGCCGGCCACGGCGAGCTGGAGCTGGCCAGACAGTTCAAGGACGCTGGCGACGACTATTCCGCCATCCTGGCGACGGCCCTGGCCGACCGTCTCGCGGAAGCTTTCGCCGAGGCAATGCACCGCAAGGTGCGCACCGAACTTTGGGGCTACGCCTCCGAAGAGCCTTTCGACCTGACACAGCTGCTCGAGGAAAAATACCGCGGCATCCGCCCGGCCCCCGGCTATCCCGCCCAGCCCGACCACACGGAAAAGGCGACCTTGTTTGACCTGCTGGACGCGCCAGGCGCGGCGGGCATGGCGCTTACCGAAAGCTTTGCGATGACCCCGCCTGCGGCGGTCTCGGGCCTCTATTTCGCCCATCCGGAGAGCCACTATTTCGGCGTCGGCCGGATCGAGAAGGACCAGGTTGAGGACTATGCCCGCCGCAAGGGCTGGACCGTCGCCGAGGCCGAGCGGTGGCTGGCGCCGATCCTGAGCTACGGGGTGTAGCGGGATTGCGTCGTCGAGGAGACACGCGCCCGATGCTGTGGCTGGCCCTGCCGGGCCAGTCGCGCTAACTCACTCCCATGGCCAAGCACAAACAGAACCCGGAGCAAGAGATCTCCGTCGACGGTGAGGCCTATGTCTGGCGCATTCAGCGCCGGCCGCAGTGGTCCAGCGACGCGGCGGAGTGGCGAGGTATGGCGCTGGCCGTGCGTCACGCCGAGGGCCAGCGCGAGGCCGTGGTGGAGTTTCCGCCCGGCAAACAGCCAAAATTCGGCGCGCCGCATCTCCAACCCTCCCAGATCGCCCCGGAGCTGGTCGCCCGCGCCATCGCCTCGGCCATTACGGCGGGATGGGAGCCGCTGTCGCGTGGCAAGACCGTGGCGATCGTCGTCGATGAGAGCGGCGGCTGAGCCGCTGATTTCGCCTCGGGGCAACTCGCCAGGTTTCCGAAAATTTCTGTGCGCCACAGCCGTGAAGGACTCGCCAAACCCATAATGTTCTGTTTTTGTTCCGATCCACAGGCGGAGCACTTCATGGTCAAGATCAACTATCGCGGCATCACCGATCCCCGGGCGGCGTTTGAGGCCCTGCGGCCCTTTCGCCGGGCGCTGCTGGATCTCAAGGGCCGCTGCCGGCCCTTCCATCCGGACTACCTGATCCTCGACGCGGTCGACAAAGCCCTGACGACCGCAGCCTACCACTTCACCCGTGAGCCGGACTTCTATTCCGGTGAGCCGCACGGCTGATGCGCCTGATCCCGCATGACGGAACCCAGGCGATGGGCGATTTCCGGCGCTATCCCGGCTGTCGCCTACTCATTGCCTGCAGCGCCTGTTCCTGGTCGAAGGCCTATGATCCGGAGCGGGTCATCGACCGCTTGCGCGCGATGAAGGCCGGGGGGTACGCAACCCG
>NZ_JBILRO010000143.1:0-8706 GCF_044372605.1 Phenylobacterium sp. | reverse complement strand
CTCCTGCCGCACCCCGCGCGGCATCGGCAAGGTGGGCAAAGGCGCCCTGGCTGACCTGCACCCCCAGCGTCTTGGCGCCGCCGTCCTGAAGGCTCTGGCCGAACGCAACAGCCTCGACACCGCCGATGTTGACGACATCATCTGGGGCACGTCCTCCCAGCGTGGCAAGCAGGGCGGCGACATGGGCCGTATGGCTGCCCTCGACGCCGGCTACAACATCAAGGCCAGCGGCGTGACGCTCGACCGCTACTGCGGTTCCGGCATCACGGCGGTCAACCTGGCCGCCGCGCAGATCATGTCGGGCATGGAAGACCTGGTCATCGCCGGTGGTTGCGAGATGATGTCCTACACGGCCTCCAGCGCCCCCAAGCCCGATCCGGAAGCCGGTCCGATGCTGATGGACTCAGGCAACCTGCACCTGCGCGCCCAGCATCCGCAATCGCATCAAGGCATTTGCGCTGACGCCATCGCCACACTGGAAGGGATCAGCCGCGAGGCGCTGGACGACCTTGCCCTGGTCAGCCAGCAGCGCGCCGACTACGCCATCCGCAACGGTCACTTCGACCGCGCGCTTATCCCGGTCTACCATGACGACGGCACGCTGGCCCTGGACCACGAGGAATTCCCGCGCCCCCAGACCACCAAGGAAGGTCTTGCTGCACTAAAGGCCTCGTTCGAGGCCATGGCCAATGTGCCGCTCGACACCAAGGGCACCACCTTCGCCGGCCTGATCAACCAGGTTTATCCCGACCTGAAGATCAAGCACTTCCACCATGCCGGAAACTCTTCGGGCGTCGTGGACGGGTCCGGTGTGGTGCTGCTGGCCTCTGGCGACTACGCCAAGAAGAACGGCCTGAAACCCCGCGCCCGCGTGGTCGCCATGGCCAATATGGGTGACAGCCCGACCCTGATGCTCAACGCCCCGGTTCCCGCGGCGCTGAAGGTGCTGAAGAAGGCTGGCCTCACCCCCGACGACATCGACCTGTGGGAAATCAATGAAGCCTTCGCGGTCGTGGCCGAAAAGTTCATCCGCGACCTCAAGCTCGATCGCGAGAAGGTCAACGTGAACGGCGGCGCCATGGCGCTGGGTCATCCGATCGGCGCCACCGGCTCCATGCTGATCGGCACCATCGTCGATGAACTTGAGCGGCGTGGTCTGAAGCGTGGCCTGGTCACCATGTGCGCCGCCGGCGGCATGGCGCCCGCCATCATCGTCGAGATGCTCTGATGACCCTCTCGCTCCAGCGCCGGTTCGTTACCCCGGGGCCGGGCGAGACCGTGGAAGAGATCGCCGCCCGCGCCCTGCCCGATCAGGATCAGGGCGCGGCGGTCGACGCCATCCGAAGCTGGAACCTGCACATCTTCGCCATGCGCAGGCCCCCCGGCCTGTTGCTGGGATCCGATGTCGTCTTCGTCGAACCGCCAGTCGGATGACGTCGGAAGCCGTGATCATTGGTGCCCAGATTGTCGCCGGTCATGACGGCTCGGCGGAACTGCTGGTCCGGTTGCGTCATCCCAACGGCGCCGAAGGCCCGGTGGTGCTCGACGAGGCGACCGGCCTTGAATTGATGAAGACCTGTGGGGCGACCCACGTGGATGAACTGACCGGCCAGTCCTGGCGCCGGATCGTGGAGGGTCTTTGATGTACGACGTCATTGTTCGCGGCGGTCTGGTGGTGGATGGCTCAGGCGGCCCGGGCTATCTCGGCGATGTCGCTATCCAGGACGGCAAGATCGCTGCCGTCGGCCGGATCGAGGGTCAGGCTCACCGGTTCGTCGAGGCGAAAGGTCGTATAGTCGCCCCGGGCTTCATCGACCCTCACACTCACTTTGACGTCCAGCTTCTGTGGGACGGGGCCGCCAAACCTGCCCTGGAGCACGGCATCACCTGCGTGGTTCCAGGCAACTGTTCGCTCTCGCTGGCCCCGCTCCGGGCCACTGATCGCCAGCGGGTGATCGGCATGTTCCAGCAGATCGAGGAGATGCCGCCCGCAGCCTTCACCGAAGCGTTCGACTGGACCTGGGAAGATTTCGCCGGGTACCGCGCCGCGATCGAAAAGAGCCTGTCGATCAATGTTGCCCCGTTGGTAGGCCATAGCGTCATACGCCTCTGGGTCATGGGCGCCGATGCCCAGGAACGCGCCGCGACCGCCGACGAGATCGCGGCCATGCAGGTGATGCTCCGCGAATGCCTAGATGCCGGCGCGGTAGGGCTCTCGACCAGCTTTGTCGACGTGGACGAAAACGGCCGCCCGGTGCCCAGCCGCTTCGCCCAGTTCGAGGAGCTGGATGCGCTCTCCGCTGTCCTCGGCGAATACGGCCGCATGCTGCAGATCGTGCCTGAATTCTACGCCATAGACATCACCATCGCCCGCATCGACCAGCTGGCCGAACTCAGCCTGAAGCACAACATACCCACCACCTTCTCGCCGGTGTTCGACTCGACTGCGACGCCCGACAACGTCGCCCGCACAATGGCCCGCGTTGAGGAACAGTTCGCGCGCGGCGCCCGTGTCTGGCCGCAGATGCAGACCCGGCCCATCGACATAAGCTTCAGCCTCCTGCGCCCCAGCCTGTTCTTCGCCCGCCTGCCCCGCTGGGTGCGGATTCTGCGTCAGCCGCTGGAACAGCGAATGGCCGCGCTTCGCGATCCCGATACCGTCGAAAAGATGGTCGCCGACCTCGGTCCCGATGGCGGCGAGCGCATGATGGGCCGATTGGTGGTGCGGGGCGGCGATGGCGCACCCGCTGAGCTGACAGGTCGCACGCTCTCGGACATCGCACGTGAACGCGGCGAGGCGCCCGCGCTTGCGCTCATCAACCTATCGCTCGAGCACGGGCTGGATGTGGCCTTCCTCAACGCCAACGCAGGCCATGAGGTCACCGAACGCATCGGCCCGATGCTGGCGCATCCCCTGGTGCACATCGGGGCCAGCGACGGCGGGGCCCATCTGGCCTCATTCTCGACCTACGGCGACACCGGCTATCTGTTCAGCGAGTTCGTTCGCAAATCCGGCGCGCTTAGCCTTGAGCAGGCGGTCGCCAAGATCACTGCCGAAACCGCCGACATCTGGGGGCTGAAGGATCGCGGCCGTCTTGAGACCGGCAAGGCCGCCGATATTGTGATCTTCGATGCCGCCACCATCGGCCGCGGCGAGGAGCGTCCAGTTTTCGACATGCCCTGCGACGGCATGCGCTATGTTCGCGCCGCCACCGGCATCGACACGGTCCTGGTCAATGGCCAGGTCGCCTATACCGCAGGCGCCTATTCAGACGCCCGCGCCGGCATTATCTGCGTATAGGGCGAACCGGAGTTCGCCTTTGGCCCTCAGGCTTCGACCAACTTGGCTGCGTCGGGATGTTGACGGGCCAGGCGACCGGCTGCGGCTTTGAGCGTCAGGATGGCGTCTTCCACTTCCTGGCGTTGCGCTTCCAGTTGCTCGATCCGCTGGCGGAACACGCGAAGCGCCTGGGCGCTCTGAACAGCTTCGCCCTTCTCCTCATAGAGGTCGAGGATGTCGCGGATCTCGGCGATCGAAAGTCCGACCCGCCGCCCGCGGAGGATCAATTGCAGCCTGGCGCGGTCCTTGTAGGAGTAAACTCGCGCCAGATCGCGCCGACCCGGCGTCAGTAGCCCCTGCTCCTCATAGAAGCGCAGGGCACGCGGCGTGGCGCCGAACTCGCGGCAGAGCTGGGTGATCGAATAGGTCCGGTACGGCGGCCGGCGGAGGTTCGTCAGCATGGTCATCGGCGTTTCCCTTCACACGGCCCGACCATATGACAGACCGTGATGTCGTGCGGATTTCATTGGAGCCACCGCCACTTACAGGCAGCCCTGACCACCAAGATAGCGCGGCGGCGCGATGATGCTACCCGTCAACATCATTTTCCGTTCAGAGGAACAACTTGCGGAAGCTGAAACGGATCGTGCGGCCTACCGGATCGAGGTTGGCGGGCTGATAGCCGATGGGGGTCGCCCCGGTGGCGTCGCGGACCTTGATCCGCTCGTCAAACAGGTTGTTCAGCGACAACGAGACGCGCGAGCCCTTGAGCCACGGCGCCCTGTCGATCAGCGGCTTCTGCTGATCCAGATCGGCGAATAATCGGAGATTGATCCTGGTCAGATCAGAGAACTGAAGGCTGCCGGTTGGCGAACTAGGCCCGGCGTCCACGGAGGTGCCGCTCTTCCAGTTGGCCGTGAACCGTGCGCCCAGCCCCTTGGCCGAGACCCCCAGTTCGGCCTCGACCTCATGGCGTGACTGCCCTCCGCCCGAACCATCGGCCGCGGCGCCATTCAGCTGGTCGAGAACAGGTCCGCCGCGCCTGACCAGATAGCGGTCTTCCAGAACCACGGTATGGTAAACGCTGGCCTGCAACCGTCCGCCGGTCCCGACCGGCCCGCCACGCGGGCTACCGCCACCGCCGAAAGCGCTGGGCGGTGGGCCCCCTGCGGCAAATGACGGCGGACCGCCCGACATCCCGCCCGGTGGTGCGCCTCCTGGTCGGCCTGATCCGCCCGGACGGCCTCGGGGCGGCACTGGCTGGGGGCCCACCGGCTGGGTATAGTTGAATCCCCAGCGCAGGTTACGCCGATCCTGCCGCGCAAAATTCACCGGCCGATAGTCGACCTGCACAAGGTTTCCGGCGGCATCGCGCTGAAAACGCTCCGGGAAGGCCGCCTCAATGTCGGCTGTTGCGGCGGGGAATGTGACGATGGGGTTGTCGGTGCGCGTGTCGACATAGTTGGCGCTGAATACCAGGTCACGCTTGGTGAAGGGGCTGTAGTTGAGGCCGATCTTGAGGGTGTCGGCGGTTTCGCTGCTCAGGCCCGCATTTCCGCCGCTGATCAGGGTGACGTCGACGGTGCGACCCGTCGCGAAATCGAAAATCCTCACGCCCGGAGTCAACACCAGCGGATTGCCCAACTGCTGGATGGTCGCGGCGTCCTCGTCGTGGCTTGCCGAAAGAATCAGACTGAATGTGTTGATCGGCCGCCAGTTCAGGCCGTAGCCGACCGTGAGCAGAGATCCCGCATCCGACAGATCCTCCAGCGCCAGATTGCCGTTCGCGGAAAGTTCACCCAGGCCCGCAAGGAACCCTGCGCGGCGACTGGCCAGCGGCACATCCAGATTGACCTGGCCGGTGAAGGCGTTGCGAGAGAGGTCCACGCTCTGAGCTACGCCCAGGCGCTCGGAAGTTGAGTTGAACGCGATCCGTTCGGCGCCAAGACGCAGGCTGGTCCGCACTGCGCCCGCCGGAATGCTGAAGAGCCGGCCGCTGGCCAGACCCTGGATCTCGGCATTGTCAGACTTCGACCGCGTTGCGTTCTCGCGAGACGACAACTGTTCCGCTGGCAGCGCGCCGAAAGGGTTGAAGCCCGGCGCGCGCGCGGTGACGAGGGCCTGAAGCGCCAGGGCATTAATCCCGGTATCGCTGTCGGTGCGGGTATCCTGATGCTCGTAGGCGCCGGTCAGCGACAGTCGCCAGTTGGCCAGATCGCGATTGAGGCCGCCGCCCAGCCGCCCGCTCCAGCTGTCCCGCGATTGGGCGAGTGGTCCGAGCGCGGTCGTGTAGCGGTCCAGGATCACCGGCGTGCTGAATGGCGAGACGGGATGGCCAGCAGGGATCAGCAGGCTGATACCCGGCAGGCCCTTAAGGCTGTCGCTCCGGGTCGCCTCCAATGTCGCATTCAACGTCGCCAGAACGCCGCCGGCGACGGGGCGACTATAGACAACATTGGCGGTTACCTGATCGGTAGCGGGCAACAGCGTGCGGAAACGGCCGGTGTTGGTGACATTGGGCGTCCCTGCCGTCGCCACGAAGTCCGTCAGGCTCGGGGTACGCGAAGCGGCTGTGGCGGGAACGCCGGCCAGCGTGACCGTGCGCCCGGCCAGTCGGCTGAGCCCGGGATCAATCTCTCCGCCCGCGCCGGCGCCCGAGACATTGCCTGCCAGGTCAAAGGCCCGACCGGCAGTCAACGGAACCAGATTGCGTTCATCCTCGGTCAGCGCGGTGCTGCTCTCGACCTTCAGGTCGACGTTGAAGCGCCGGTCATTCTTGATGCTGAAGAAGCCCAGTTCGGCCTGACCGGATCTCCGTCCGCCGGCGGTCGGCGCACCGCCAGACAACTCTGCCGTCGAGGCGCGGAACTCCGGCTTGAGCACAAAGTTCACGACGCGTTGGCTGGCCGCAAAGCCGTATTTGAGCGCAGCCTCCTCAGGCAGAATGTCCACACGAAGGATCGCCTCGGTGGGCAGGTCGCGGATCTCGGTGAAACCTGAAATTCGACGGCCATTCAACAGGATCACTGGCGCGCCGCCGAGCCCCCGCACGCTGCGCGTCTGGGCCGAAAGCTGACCCAGCAGTTCGGCCATGGTGCTGACGCCATAGGCCTGGATATCCGCCGGATCGAGCTGAAGTTCCGGGACGACATCGCCTACCACCGCCCCGGACTGGGCGGCGGCGGCGGTGATCACCAGTTCGGTCACTGTCGTGTCGGTGTCAGGCGCGACGCGTGCGGTCGTTGCCGATTGAGCCAGGGCAACCGGTGCGGCCGACGCCATCAGGCCTGAGATCAACAGGACGCGCCGCCACGTCTCCACTGGTTTGGTCGTTCGGAAAATCGTCAGCTCCCGTTGAAAACCCACCGCCGTCCGTATCGAGCCGGGGCACCGCACGCCGCTTGTGGCTAAGGGCGGCGCGCGTCCGAAAGAGGGCCGGGTTTTGTCGGTCCGGTCACGAAACCCTGCGGGCATGTCGGCACAGACGCAACCCCGCGCGTCCGAACCTCGCGAGCAAGACGCTCGATCAGGGGTTTAACGCGGGGCGACGGGAATTCCGTCGTTCAGCCTGTCGCCCGGGAAGGCGCGTCCACGCGTTGTACAAGTTCATCGCCCCGCCAGATTTCCAGGCGAACGCCTTCGGCCACGCTGAGCGCGCGCTCGATGGCACACTTGTCGTCCGGGGCATGGAAATCCTCGGTTTGGGTGTCGCCGTTGGCGGCATGTTCGACCAGGCGATAGAGCTGACCGCGACGCAGCATAGCGCCGGCCATGCCAAATCCCGCCAACATCATGGCCCAGGTCGCTGGCGACGGCAGCGAAGACATCTCGCCCCGGCCCGCGTAAGCGAGAATTTCAGCCTGGCCGCCGATATCAGACGCGAACGACAGCAGCCCTTGCTCCTCACTGGTAACACCAGGAAAGGGCTCGAACGTCGGCAGCTCGGTGGGAGTCACAAATGTAGAGGGCGATGCGCCGAAATCCGGTAGAGCCGGGATATAGCTCCCGGCCTGGGCGGCCGAGGCGAACAACAGGGCACCTACCGTAGCGAGGACTAAAGGCAGGGTCTTGGCGGCTGAAAACATCAAAAGGATCCGGTTGGGCAGTCGGGTAATGCGCCCGATCTGGTGCAGGATAGCAGGCTCCCAGCGGTTCGCGACGGGATTCCCCTGTAAGGCGAGCGAAGTTGCACGTCAGGGCTCAGCGAAAGCGCCCCCTGCCGCCAGCGATAACGCTGCAATCTCGGCAAACAAGATCCTGAAATGCATCGTCATCACACCTTCAGGGCCATGAAGTCCCCGCTCGCATGGCGATACCCGCCGCCGACAAGACTTCAGCTATAGAGTATCGTCAGGCACAGCATAACTCTCTCATTGGTAGAATTTGACTGTGGCGAAAAGGGCATCGACACTCCCTCAAGTGGTGCTCCGAAGGCCGTCCTCTGGGGAATTCTACACCATTGAGGCCAGGTAGACCGCGAACAGGACCACCAAGGCGCCATCGATGATCACAGGAACGACGGCCTTCCGGCGGTAGGCTGCATTGCCAAGGACCAGGCTGATGAACGCCACTGGTTCGTTTCGGGCGGCCTTGCGCGAGTCATGGCTGCCTCAGGCGCCCGCAATTCCGGGTTCCAACACGGGTCAGTCGGCATTAGCCTGTGAGTAACGCGCAAAAACACGAGGAACTGCCATGACAGCCCCCGCAGACAGCGGCGCCGCCGCACCGATCACCGCCGTCGCCGCCGATGCCAGCCCGGAAGTGCTCTACGAAGTCTCCGATCACATCGCGACACTGACGCTGAACCGGCCCGAGCGGCTCAACACCATTTCTGGGCCGATGCTGGTCCTGCTGGGCGAACTGCTACTGAAGGCTGACCGCGACAAGGACGTCCGCTGCATCATCCTGACGGCAAAGGGCAAGGCATTCTGCGCGGGCCTTGACCTGCGCGGCGCATCCAACGGCTCGACCGGCCTGCAGGGCGCATCCACGTCGACAGACATCGACCTGCGCTCGACCCCGCCCACGGTGCTGTTCAATCTGGGCACGCCCACGATCTGCGCCCTCAACGGCTCGGCGGCGGGCTACGGCATGGACACAGCACTGGGCTGCGACATCCGCATCATGTCCGACACCGCCAAGATGGCGGCGGCCTTCACCAAGCGCGGGATCGTGCCGGAAAGCGGCGGCACCTGGATCCTGCCGCGTCTGCTGGGTTGGTCAAAAGCCGCCGAGATCATCTTCACCGGCCGCACCCTGAGCGCGAAGGAAAGCGTCGACATGGGCCTGGCGTCACGCGCCGTCCCAGAGGCTGAGGTGGCCAAGGTCGCGCGGGACCTGGCGCTGGAGATCGCCGGCAACGCGCCGCTGGCGGTGCAGGCCTCAAAGCGTCTGATGCGTATGGGCCTCTCCGAAGGTTTCGATGA
>NZ_JBILRO010000012.1:0-30586 GCF_044372605.1 Phenylobacterium sp. | reverse complement strand
AACGACTGCGCCACTCTTGAAGCCAGATGCATCTCGGGTTCGGACTCGACGTTGATCTCGCCGACCCCCACCTCAAGCGCGAACCTGAGCTCGCTCTCGCTCTTGCCGACGCCGGAAAAGACAATGCGATCGGGCGAGATACCGGCGGCAAGCGCGCGCTTGATCTCGCCGATAGAGACGGTGTCAGCCCCCGCGCCCAGGTTCCCGAGCGTCCGCAGAACCGCGAGGTTCGAATTGGCCTTCACCGCATAAGCGATCAACGGATCGCCCAGGCCCTCAGCGACCAGTGCTTCCCGCAGCACGGTGTAGTGCCGCTCGAGGGTGGCGGACGAATAGACATAGACCGGGGTGCCCACCTCTTCGGCTATGGCCCGTAGCGGGACGCTCTCGCACGCGAGTTCGCCGTCCAGAACCTCGAAGTGATTCATCAGCGCGCAGGGGTCGGGTCTGCGGAGCGATCCCGGGGGTCCACTGTTTCCAGCGGGCGACTGGGGTCCTGCGGACGAGCGTCATCAACGTCGGCAGGCGTCGCGGAGGCTTTGCCGAACATTGGACCGGGCCGCTCAAGCTGACCGACCTTGCCGCAGGCGGGGAGACCTGTCGCCACGACCAGGGCGCTTGTCAGGGCGAGAATACGGTTCATGCCAGGGTATCCTTCCATCGCTTGATCTGGGCCAGGACCTGTGCAGGCGCGGTACCGCCATAGCTGGTCCGGCTGGCGACGGAAGCCTCCGGCGTCAGCACATCGTAGACCGCCTGCGTGATGCGTGCATCCAGTGTCTGCAGCTCGACCAACGGCAGATCGGGCAGGTTTACGCCAAGGGCCTCGGCCCGCTTCACCGCCGCCCCGGTGATGTGGTGGGCGTCTCGGAAGGGCATATTCAGCGTCCGTACCAGCCAGTCGGCCAGATCCGTAGCGGTGGAATATCCAGCGCCCGCCGCGACGGCCATCCGATCGTGGTCAGGTTCCAGATCAGCGATCATTCCGGCCATAGCCGCCAGACTCAGCTCGAGGGCGTCAAAGGCCTCGAAGGTGGGAACCTTGTCCTCCTGCATGTCCTTGGAATAGGTCAGCGGCAGTCCCTTCATCACCACGGTTAGCTGGGTGAAACTGCCCAGGAGGCGACCGACCTTGGCGCGCACCAATTCGGCGGCGTCCGGGTTCTTCTTCTGCGGCATAATCGACGAGCCGGTCGTGAAGGCGTCCGACAGGCGAATGAATCCGAACTGAGGCGTCATCCAGATCACGATTTCCTCCGCCAGTCGGGAGAGGTGAGTGGCGCAGATAGTGGCGGCGGCCAGAGCCTCCAGAGCGAAGTCCCGGTCAGCGACGCTGTCCAGAGAGTTGGCCGTCGGCCGGCCAAAGCCCAGCGCCGTCGCCGTCATATCCCGGTCAATGGGAAAGGGTGACCCGGCCAGGGCGGCGGCGCCCAGCGGACTTTCGTTCATCCGTACCCTTGCGTCGGCGAAGCGCGAGGCGTCGCGGCCAAACATTTCCACATAGGCCATCAGGTGATGTCCGAAGGTGACTGGCTGCGCGGGTTGCAGGTGCGTGAACCCCGGCATGACAGCATCGGCGTGGAGTTCGGCCTTGGCCAGAAGCGTAATCTGAAGGGACCTGATCTGGCTGCCCGTCCGGTCGCAGGCCTCGCGCACCCACATCCGGAAATCCAGCGCCACCTGATCGTTGCGGGATCGCGCCGTATGAAGGCGTCCCGCCGCCGGGCCGATGAGCTCGCGCAGCCGGGCCTCCACGTTCATGTGGATATCCTCAAACTCCTCCCGGAATGGAAAGGTCCCGGCATTGATTTCCGCAGTGATCGTCGCGAGCCCGCTCTGGATCGCAGCCTCGTCCTCGCTTGAAATCACGCCCGTCTTGCGCAACATCGCCGCGTGCGCGCTCGACCCGGCGAGATCCTGGTCTGCGAGACGCCTGTCGAACCCGATGGAGACGTTGATCGCCTGCATCAGTTCGGCGGGTTTTCCCGAGAAACGGCCCCCCCACATGGCCTGTCCCGCCGGAGCGGGGCGAGCGGGCGGGGCGGAGGACGAGTCAGTCATATGAGCGAAGGTCCGAAGTCGACCGGTATTGAGCCGGTTGGGAAGCCCAGAAGCGGGGTGCTCACCGGAGCCCTCTGGGGCGCCGCCATCGTCGGCGTCGCGGGCGTTCTCTACATCATGGTGCAGTCTTCCACCAAGGCGCCGTCTCGCGAGTCGACGGGTGAATCGGCCTCGACGCTGCAGACGTCATTCACCTCCAAGGTGCAGTTACCCGCTGAACCGCGACCGGCACCCGACTACACCTTCTACGATTCAGCCGGCAAGGCGGCAAGGATCGCCGACTTCAAGGGCAAGGTGGTGGTCATGAACATCTGGGCCACCTGGTGCGCGCCCTGTGTCGCCGAGATGCCGACGTTGGCGAAATTGAAGGCGGCCT
Source organism: Phenylobacterium sp. (assembly GCF_044372605.1). Taxonomy (GTDB): domain Bacteria; phylum Pseudomonadota; class Alphaproteobacteria; order Caulobacterales; family Caulobacteraceae; genus Phenylobacterium. The sequence goes on along the minus strand of NZ_JBILRO010000012.1, from coordinate 28,149 downwards.
ACGCCGGCAAGGAGGTAGAGGTTGTCGTGGTCAGCATCGATTCCGAAACCTCCGCCGCCAAGGCACGGCTGTTTATCGCCAGACATGAGCCGCTGGCGTTTTACCATGACCGCGAGATGAAGCTCCCGTTCAAGATCAACGCGGCTGGCGCGCCCACGACTGTGATCTACGGTCGGGACGGCCTTGAGAAGGCTCGCGTGGCCGGTGAAGCGGACTGGTCAGGGGCTGACGCCCGCGCCCTCGTCGACGAGGCTCTCGCGGGAGATTGAGTTCAGCGAAATCATGCTGCGACCGTTTGCATGGAGAGCGGCACGACCGTGGCCGCCGTCGCCTCCTGCTGGGCATGCAGGGTGCGAACCAGATTGAGGATAGAGGCCCGCACATCCGGCGCCAGCTTCTCGTAGCCTGACAACAGATCCAGCGCGCCCGGCGTGCGCATGCGGTTCAGCAGGTTAAGGTCTTCCGCAGTTTCCATGTCGGCACCGTCGAACACATCCATCAGATCGGTCACACGGCAGCGCAGCGCACGGGCGATCTGCACAAGCCGTGAGAATGAAATCCGGTTGGCGCCGTTCTCGTACTTCTGAATTTGCTGGAAGCTTACGCCGCACTGGTCGGCGAGAGCCTCCTGCGACATGCCGATCGTACGCCGGCGAATCCGCACAGCGGCGCCCAACGCAATGTCCATAGGGTCGGGCGTCTTGGCTGACACCTCTGCCATAGTGTTCTCCCAGCTTGCGCGGAGCCGCCTCCGAACCCCGCAAGTTCAAGTTGCGAGTAAGGGCCTTTTCCCGCGTCTGCCAAGCCATTTCACCCGTTAGGCGAGCACCGATCAACTCACGACGTATGCGATTGGACCAACGCGGTTAAGCACTTGGTGACCGAAGCACCCCGGAACTCCCCCCGTGAACTGCGTAGCGATTCCCGAGGCCCATGTCCGTCACCCGTCTGCACCCCCCGTTTGATCACGGCGCCGCGCTTCGCGTGCCCCCCGCGCACGACCGCAAGAACTGGGCGGTGCTTTGGCGTTGGTTGGGCGATGAGGCCAGGTCCGTTGCAGAGGCGTCGGCTGTGCAGGTTCATACGCCGGAGGGTCCAGTGGTGGCGCATAGCGGCGACTGGATCGTGCTGTCCCACTCCGGGCGGTTCCACGTGGCTCATACAATGCGAGCCCACGATTCCTGAGCCGATCTCAGTATTCTTCCTCAGGCACGACATCGACCTCGACGGTTAGGGTCTGGGCGCCGGCCGCCAGGATCACGCCATCGATCGGGGCCACGTCGGCATAGTCACGACCGTTCGCCAGAACGATATGGTCGTCTGCTGCGAGGATATCGTTTGTGGGATCGAAGCCGATCCAGCCGGCTTCAGCCCCGCACCACACTGAAATCCAGGCATGAGTGGCGTCTGCGCCCTCAAGTCTCGGCTGGCCCTCAGGCGGGATGGTGCGCAGGTAGCCGCTGACGTAGGCCGTGGGGAGGCCCAGTCCTCGCAGGCCCGAGATCATGATCTGGGCGAAGTCCTGGCAGACGCCGTGCCGCGCGTCGAAAGCCTGCCAGACCGGTGTGGAGACTTCGGTCGCGCCGGGATCATAGCGAAAGTCCTTGTAGACCCGGGTCATGAGCTCGGAAACCGCTGCAACGATCGGCCGTTCCGGCGTCAGGCTTGCGCGCGCATAGTCGGTTATCCTGGGCACCAGCGGGGTACGGTTGGTGGGATAGAGATAGGCTGCCGGGCCATCGGCAGCGAGGTTTCGATCCTCGAACGCCAGGGCGCGAACCGTTTCCCAGGGCAGCGTTGAGATTGCGTTCGGCGGTGGCGGCGTATGGACCCGGATTCGGGATCTGGCTTCGATCACAAGGGTGTCGTGTGGTCGGTCGACCAGGACCGTCACCATTTCGGCACCGAACGGTCCCGTGCGCTCCTGGCGCAGGGATGGCCGGGGCGTGACCCGGACTGAACTTTCGAGGACGGTCTGGGTCGGCGACGACCGAGGGGTGAGCCGCAGGACGCAGCGGGCAAAGCTTACCGAGTTGCCGTAGTCGTAGGTTGTGCGGTGTCGCAGGCCGTAGATCACGCCAGTCCCACCAGCTTGACGGTCGGAACGGCGGTGGCACCCTGCAGAAAGTAGCGGTCAGCGATGGCGCCTGAGACTCGCATAAGCGCCCTTTCCCAGCGGTGCATCTTGTCGGCATCCAGGCGTTTTGCGTCCTCGGTCTCGACCTCGGTGGCCAGTGGTCGCAGTATCCGGCTGGGCTCTTCCAGGATCCCATCGTCCTGGAGCGTGGGCAGCACGCCCATGTGCTCCTTCAGCGTCGCTAACTGGAAGGAAAGGGAGCGCGTATTGTAGGGGTCCAGCATAACGAGGTCCCGAACCGGCGTCAGGGCCAGCCCAACCAGATAGCGGGCACGATAGGTGATCTGGCTGTCGGCCAGATCCAGCAATAGATCCAGATCGTCCAGCGTTGCCTTGTCGTGAGCCAGCATACGGCTGAATCGACAGATATTGATGCCGCGTTCCACCCGCCGTCCCATATCGAGGAACCGCCAGCCGGCCACCCGGTTCATGTTTTCCTGCGCAAGGCCTGACAGTCCTGCGAGATGCTGCAAGGCGTCCTCGACCTGTTTCAACGCCTCCGCCACCGAGGTCAGTGCTTCTCCGCCGCCCAGATCGGAGTCCAGCTCCAGCAACAGCGCCCAGAAGTCTGCGGACAGGCGTTCACGCATCCCCGAGGCCGTGCGCCGGGCGGACCGGACCAGCGCGATCACAGAGCCCCAGGCTGCGCCGTCGTGCAAGCTGGCGCGGGCGGCTTCCAGCACGCTACCAGACATGGCCTTCTCATCCAGCGCGCCCCATTCCACCAGCAGCTTGCGCAAGGAGTCAAAGGTGTCGCCACTCGCGTGGACCGCTGCTTCAGAGGCCATCAAGCTGGTGCAGAGACTGCGGACCAGCCTAAGCGTGGCCTCCGCGCGCTCGATGTAGCGACCGAGCCAGAACAGATTGTCGGCGGCCCGGCTGGGAAGGTGGCCCAGGATCCGTCGAACCTTGACGTCCTCCCGGCTGGGGATGAGCGTCAGCCGCTCCACCGGCTTGTCATCGATGATCCAGACGTCGGCAGTTCGCGCACCCTCGCCCATAGAAATGGCGCGTACATCGGTCCGGTCGGAAACACGGCACAGGCCGCCCGGCAGGATCTTGATGCCGTCGGGCGTTGCTGCGGCGAAGACCCGTAATACGAAGGGCGCGGGTTCAAGTTTTCCATCACGCAATACCGGCATGGTCGACAGGCGCACCACGTCCTGGCCGACATAGTCGCCGGGACGGTCTGTGAAACGGCTCATGAAGTCGGCCCGATCCTCCGGTGTCATGTCGGCGACGAGGCGTTGGCGGGCGAACTGGCCGGCGGCATTGGGCACGTTGAAGGCTGGAGCCACGATCAGGTCATCCAGCCGTGCGCTGACCATATTCCGATCATGAGGTTGACCACACCACCAGGTCGCCAGATTGGGGAGGCGAAGGTCTTCGCCAAGCAGGCGTTGGCAAAGTTGAGGCAGGAACGCCAGCAGAGCCCGGGACTCCATGACGCCCGATCCCGGCATGTTCATTACCGCGACCCCGCCCTCTCGGATGGCTTCCAGCATTCCGGGCGTACCCAGGCTGGAGGCGGTATTGAGTTCCAGAGGATCGAGGAAGTCGGCGTCGACGCGGCGCAGGATCACATCGGCGCGCTTGAGCCCGGCGATGGTACGCACGTAGACCTTGCCGTCTCGGGCAACCAGATCGTCACCCTCGACCAGGAGAAAGCCTAGATAGCGCGCCAGATGCGCCTGTTCGAAATAGGTCTCGCTGAAGGGTCCCGGCGTGAGCAGGCAGATTCGAGGCTCGCTGCGGTCCGCGGCCTGCGACAAGCCCCGACGAAAGGCGTCGAAGAAAGGCGCCAGCCGGTGCACGTTCATGCTGTTGTAAAGGGCTGGATAGGCGCGTGAGACCACCAGCCGGTTCTGCAGCGCATAGCCAGCGCCGGAGGGCGCCTGGGTACGATCGTCGAGCACCCACCAGCGACCATCAGGACCCCGGCCCAGGTCGGCGGCATAGATCTGCAGGAATTTTCCGTTCGGGGGCTTGGCGCCTCGCATCGCGCGAATGAAGTCCGGGCTGCCAGCCAGGGCGGCGGCCGGCAGGGCGCCTTCCGACACCAACTTGCCTTCGCCGTAAATGTCCTGGAGCACAGCCTCCATCAGCGTCGCGCGCTGGGTGACGCCAGCGACGATCTCTTCCCACTCATCCTGCGGCAGGATCAGCGGCATAGGATCAATCGGCCAGGATTGTTCGTTCTCCTCACCGTAGACACGGTGCGAGGTGCCAGTGTCGCGCAGGTGGCGCGTGGCCAGACCAAACTCGCCCTCGGCGTGGGCAGCGAATTCTCCCAGAAACGCAATCCAGTGATCACGCGGCCGACCGGCGGTATCGAACAGTTCGTCAGGCACCCCCGGCAAAGGGCGATAGCCCTTCAACCAGCCCGACAACCGACGTGCCGCCGCCTGTTCGTGACCGGCAGTCGGCGGCGCTGTTGTAGACGTATCAGTTGCCAAGGCTCATCCCCGTATCCCGGTTCACTGGAGACTCATGCGCTCATAGATCATCATAGGCGCGGCCTTTCGCTCGGGTCAGGTGATGCAAGCCTCAAAATCTGCTGAGCCGCGCTCGCCGCCGCTCGCTCTAAACGTATGAGGGCGATCACGTTTTTCGAGATTGGATTGATTCAATCCAATCTCGACGTAATCTAGGCGAACAGCACCTCGCAGCCTGTTCCGGCCAGTGCGGCATCCACCTGAGCCCTGGCTCCGGCGTCTAGCGCGCCATACTCTTCGCGTAACCACATCAGACACTTGGCCTGATAGGTGAAGGGCTGCTGCACCCAGGCTTGGCCGTCGATCTCGGTCTTGACCTCCTCGGCGCCTGATTGAACTGCCCTGGCGTTGGCGATCAACAAAGGCGCGTAGACGCGGCCGACCTCGCCCAGTAGCGCTTTCAGGGTCTCCGGCAGCTTCGTGGGCTCAAACCAGTCGGCTTCGGTCGGCTCCAAACCGGTGAGATCTTCGACGGCGCCGGTCCAGGCGAAGACACGTCGGGCGCGGACGGCGGTGATGGCCATGGGCGTCGGGTCGAAAAGGGCCAGCTGGGTCAACTGCCCGTAGACGCCGAAGTCGCCGGCGCCGGGCCGTGCCCCTAGCAGGAAAGCATGGTCGCGCAGATGCGCCTCCATGGCGTCCAGGAAGCGCATGTAGCTGGCTTCAATGACGGCCCAGGTGGTTTCGTTGGAACCAACGTAACGCAGACGGGGGATCTGCCGCTCGGCGATCATGGTCCCGGAAGCTTTCAGCACGTCATCCGGCACACGGCCTCGCGTCCAGGACGGCAGGATGGCGGATGCTCGGGCGATATCGTCCGCATAGTGCCAGCGGTAGTGGAACATGGCCTTGGTCAGCCATTCGTCGCCGTAGTCTTCCAGCAGGGCGTCGAGGAAGGCCAGGGCCGGGTTGGACGGGCGCACCGGGCGCTCCGGGAACATCCCCTCCAGGCGGCGGATGATTGGCGTGGAATCGGTCACCGCCTGCAACTGGCCGTCGGCGTCGAGGAAGTAGAAGGTGGGCAGCAAGCCGACCTTGGCTTTGGGCAGGCCTTCCAGTTCGCGAGATCCCAGGATCAGCTTGTAGGGGATGCGGCGATAGCGGAGCAGGGCCACCATCTTTCGGGTATAGGGTGACCCGGGCACGCCGCTCAATGCGACCAGATTATCCGAATTGCTCATGTCGTCATTTCCCCCGCGAGACGTTGTCACGACTTAGATCACTCGTCGCGGATCACGCAACGAAAGCCGAGATGGGTTGTTGCGCTGTCGATAGATTCCGGGTGGCGGGCTGCCGGTCGGTAGCGCTGGCAGTAGTTCTCCGCACACAGATGAGACCCGCCCTTGATGACCTTTCGGGGGATCGGGATCTCGGGCATTTGCGGATCGTAGCTGCCTTCAAGACTTCCGCCCCGCGGGTTGGTGGGCATGCAGCAGGGGCTTCCTGGCGCGGCGGGGCCTTCAGCGTACCAATCGGAGGTCCACTCCCAGACGTTGCCGATCATGTCGTAAAGGCCATAACCGTTGGGCGGATAGGCGCGCACCGGCGAAGTTCGCGCCCACCCGTCGAGCTGCAGATTTTCCGTCGGAAAACGTCCTTGCCAGTAGTTGGCCAGCATCTGGCCGTCCGGCGCCAGTTCATCACCCCAGGAGAACTCTTTGGCTTCGAGTCCGCCACGCGCGGCGAATTCCCACTCCGCTTCCGTTGGCAGGTCCTTGCCAGCCCAACGGGCATAGGCCTCTGCGTCGGCATAGGCGACCTGGACCACCGGGTGGTCGTCCAGCGCCTTGGGTGCATGTCTGCCATAGGGCCTGCGCCAATAGGCCCCAAAGTGAAACGCCCACCAGCCGCCCGGGTTGTCGAGCGGCACGGGATCCCTGGGTGGCGTAAACACCAGCGATCCGGGCCGGACCATGTGCGGCAAGAGGCCTGGATAGTCGTTCGGATTTGGGGGAATCTCGGCCAGGGTCTTGTGGCCGGTGGCGCGGACGAAGTCTTCGTACTGCCGGTTGGTCACGGGTGCCTCGTCGATCCAGAAGGGATCGATCTGCACCTGCCGCTTCGGGCGTTCCTCGGGATAGAAGCGGTCGGAGCCCATGGAGAAGGTTCCGCCGGGCAGGCGGCGCATATCCTCGGTCTTGTCGCGAGTCGCGATCGTCATGGGTTTCAGCGCCCTCCAGCCGCCCTACGCATGCCGCTGCGCCGGGGTTTTGACAACAGTCCATAGCCGTCGACCTCCACTCACGACTACAGTGTCCGTCGCAACAGGAACGACGTACCCATGAGCACCTTGATCACCGGTGGCACCAAAGGAATCGGACTGGCCATTGCTGAGTATGTCGCCCGACGGGATGAGCAACTGGTCCTGGCCTATCATTCCGATACAACGGCGGCGATGGCAGCAATGGCGCGACTGGCTTCCACAGGCGCCCGGGTCAGCACGGTCAAGGTCGATGTTGGCGATGTCGATGACGTCGGGCGGCTGATGGAGGGGCTCCCAGACGATGGCGGGCCGCTGCATATCGTCCACAGTGCCGCGATGATCTACCCGACGTCGCTGTTGGATGCCGAGATCGACCGGTTTGGCGAGGCGATGCAGGTGAACGGCCTGTCATTGTTCTACCTCGTTCGCAAAGCCCTGCCGAAGCTGTCGCGGGGTAGCAGCATTGTCTTGATCTCGAGCGCCGGGGCCAAGACTGCGTCTGCAAACTATGCCGCACTGGGTGTCGGCAAGGCGATGGCCGAGAGCCTGATGCGTTACTTCGTGGCCGAACTGGCGCCGCGGGGCATCCGTATCAACGCGGTCGCACCGGGTCTGGTGGCCACGACTTCAGTGGCCGGGATGGTGGGCGGCGAAGAGGCTGCCGCACGGGTTTTCGAGCGCGCCGCCCGGTCCAATCCGTCGGGCCGGATGAGCCAGGACTCCGACTACGCCAGCGTGGTTCAGTTCCTGCTCAGCCCGGCTGCGCAGTTCGTCCAGGGTCAGGTGATCCATGCCAATGGCGGGGCCTACGTCGCAGGTTAGAGCGGCGGAGCGTCTCCATCTCCACCTAGCGTCGAGTAGAGGCTGCGCGCCTCTTCCGCCGGACCGCGGCGTTCGCCCAGAGCCTCCACAACGACCGCCACTACACGCCCTCCAAGGGCGAACACCAGCCGGTCGCCGACCTTGATTGGTCGCGCCGGCTTGTCGAGGCGGGACTCCAGTCCGCCCCGCATGAGGCGGATTCGGCGCTTCTCCACGAACTCGGCCGCCAGAGTGCGGGTCTTGAAGAACCGGGCGCGCCAGAGCCAGAGGTCAGCGCGGCAGGCGTCGCCCTCGCTCACGCCTTAGCGATCCGGCGGCGACGTCGCGGACGCTGTATGGGCGTTGGTTCCTTGCGTAGCGCGGCCAGGGCGGCGAAGGGGGAATCGGGTGCCACTATCGGGCGCTTCTCCACCGCGAAGTCACGCTCAACCCGACGACGCCAGGCGACCGGCTCGCCGAGCTTGCGCACCGCGGCAAAACCCAGGCCCTTGAGGATTTCGCGCACCTGGTCGTCGGTCCAGCCCAGTTCGGCCTGGGCCGGCTGGGAGAGGATCATGGCACCGCCTTTTCCGACGCCGGCGCGCAGCAATTCATCCAGCCGTTCCAGTTGCGCCACTGGAGCCACCCAGCCGCGCACGAGGCGCAGGCCGAACGCGGCCAGGGCGCGCGGCGATGGCGTCTGCGCCGGTGCGCGCCCGGGCTGGTCCGCCGCCGGACGCCAGCCCGGAACGTCACGTGCCACCAGCGCCTGGGTCAGGACCCGCGCCTCGGGGCGCAGCAGGCCCGGCATGAACACCGAGAACGCGCCCAGCCGAACGCCCAGGCCCCTGAGGGTGCGACGCTCGACCTGGCTGAGGGCGCGGGCCTCGTTGCGCACGGTCGTCCGGTCAAGTACGCCGCCAGCCTCGATCAGCCGGAAAGCCAGACCACGCGCCAGCCCCTTGATCCGGCCGTCCGCCACCGCAGTTTCGAGCTTTTTCAGATCCGCCAGTCGTCGTCCGGCCTCGACGACCAGGAAGGCTTCAAGCCTTTGGCCGGCTCTCTGCCGCGCAGGTTCCGGGCCAAGCTCACCCAGCAACCGAACCTGAGGCCGGAAGGGTTCACCGCCTGTCAGTACGCCCGCAACAGCGCCACGCCAGAGCACCGCGCCGTCCGATGTCAGGGCGAAGGCGGTGTCATCGTCGCCGGCCATTCGGCCGAGGCGTTTCGCGATCTCGGGGCCTACCGCGTGCAGAGCGGCCGCCCTCAGCGCCTTATCCTCAAGGAGCGAAGCCCCCTTGGCGGCCTCGAAACTGACGCCCGCCAGCTTGCCTACGAAGTGACCCTCAACCGTCACAGAGCCGTCGTCGGCGACGCCCGCCAGCATCTCCTCGCGCACCCTCAGGCCGCGCATGAGGGCGCTGGTGCGACGGTCCACGAAGCGAGCCATCAGTTGCTGGTGCAGAGTGTCGGAGAGACGGTCCTCCAACACCCGCAACTGACCCTGCCATTTGGGTACGTCGCCCAGCCAATCCGGCCGGTTGGCGACATAGGCCAGGGTTCGTACATTGGCCAGCCGGGTGGCCAGGGTGTCGATCTCGCCGTCGGCGCGGTCGAGGTGGGCGTACTGGCGAGCGATCCAGTCGTCGCTGATCCTCCGGCGCCCGCTGGTCAGCTGCAGGAAGAAGCCCTTGGCCATGCTGATGTGTTCGTCCGGCGCCAGTTTGCGGAAGTCGGGCGTCTGGCAGACCTCCCAAAGGCGGGCGAGCGCCACCTTGTCGCGCGCCCGGTTCGCCACCTCCTCGTCGGCGGCCAGGGCCTTCAGCGTTTTCTCGTCCAGCGCCTCCGCAGCCAGGCTTAGCCCCTGCCGCTCGGGCGGTCTGGCCAATGACCCCAGCAAGGCGGGCAGGGCGCTGAAGTCCAACCGGGAGTTCCGCCATTCCGCGCTCACTACCGGCGCAAACGTGTGGTTTTCGACGGCTTCCACCAGATCCGGATCCATATCGTCGCATTCGCCGGTGACGCCGAATGTGCCGTTGGTCATGTAGCGGCCGGCGCGCCCGGCGATCTGGCCGATCTCCTGGGCGTGGAGGAAGCGGCTGCGCTTGCCGTCGAACTTGTGCAGGCCGGCGAAGGCCACATGGTCGACGTCCATGTTCAGGCCCATGCCGATGGCGTCGGTGGCCACCAGAAAGTCGACCTCGCCCGACTGGTAGAGGGCCACCTGGGCGTTTCGGGTTCGTGGGCTGAGGCTGCCCATGACCACGGCCGCGCCGCCGCGCTGGCGGCGGATCAACTCGGCGATCGCGTAGACCTGATCGGCGCTGAACGCGACCACGGCGGTCCGACGCGGCAGACGGGTGAGCTTCTTTGGACCAGCGTAGGTCAGTGCGCTGAACCGCTCCCGCGTTACGATCTCGGCGTGGGGCAACAGGCGACGGACCAGCGGTGCCATGGTTCCGGCGCCTAGCAGCATGGTCTCGGCGGTTCCCCGCGCATGCAGCAGGCGCTGGGTGAAGACGTGCCCGCGCTCAGGGTCGGCGCAGAGCTGGATCTCGTCGACCGCCAGGAATTCGACCTCCCTGGACAGCGGCATGGCCTCGACGGTGCAGACGAAGTAGACGGCGCGCGGCGGGACAATCTTTTCCTCACCGGTGATCAGCGCCACCGAGCGCGCGCCCCGGGCGCGGACGATACGGTCGTAGATCTCCCGCGCCAACAGCCTGAGCGGCAGGCCGATCATGCCAGACGCGTGCCCGAGCATGCGTTCGACCGCCAGATGCGTCTTGCCGGTGTTGGTCGGACCCAGCACCGCCACCAGTCGGGACGGCGCCGCACCCGTAGGGCGATGGCTCATGACCTAAAGGTGGGATGAGGAGGAGAGTCGGGCAAGCGGGTGATTGGCCCTGGTTCGCAATGTTCGAGGCCCGACCCGACAGCGCGGCGCGCCTTCGCTTTCCGAGGGTTTTTCAAGGTTAAACGATTGGTATTTTAACTATAAAGCAGAACAATTCCTCCACAAAGCGGCCTCTTATACCTCGCGTTAATGCGTCACTGCTAGAGTGTGAGAACTACGTTGCACGATCGTCGTTTCGGGGGAGCGCCCAGGTTGCTCTCCTTCGACCCGGACCTGTGACGTTGGCACAGTTTGTTGATCCTACGCGGAGGTATTGATGTTTTCAGTGTTGAACAATCGGCTTTCGATCATATCGCGGATCAGCTTGGTGGGCAGCGTGTTCGTTGTTCCAGTCCTGATCGCTATGACCATCATTGTGATCAACAAATTGGCGCTGATTGACTTTGCCAAAGAGGAACAAGCAGGCCGCCTTTACATTGAGCAGGTCTGGCCATCCATCAAGGCGCACGCTCACAGCGACGGTAGCCAGCGCGGGTCACTCCCCCAAATTGACGACGCGGTGCTGGCGGGGGCCAAAACCTTCGCCGCCGACGCCGCTGCTGCCACATTCAAGGCGGCCGATTCCGCACAGGCGCGCCTGGAGGCTGGCGCCTCTCTGGTCGTCGCGGTTGCGGACGGCTCGAACCTCATGCTCGACCCCGATCTCGACAGCTTCTACGCTATGGACGCCATTGTCGTGCGCCTTCCTGCCTTGCTGGTTTCGGCCAGCGGTCTTCAAGCAGCGATCAACGACGGCGCGTCGCCTGCGGACATCGCGATCGCACTGGATCGGCTGAAAACGGCCAGTAAGGGCGCGCAGGCCTCTCTCGTTGCAACCATGGCCAACGACCCAAGCGGCGAGGTTAAGTCCGCGCTGCAAAGCCATGCCGCGGCGTTGGATGGCGCAAGCCAGACGCTGATCCGGCAGGGCGAACTGGCGCTGACCGGAGTACCTGTGGCTATTGGCGGCTCACATGCCGCGCTGGTGTCACAGGTGGAAGCAAGCTGGTCGGCCGGTTCAACGGTTCTCGGCGGCCTCCTTGATGGGCGAATTCGTGAGTTCTACATCTCGCTTGCGATGCAACTCGGCATTGTCGCCGCCATCCTGGCAGTGGCAGCTATTCTGTCGGTCGCCGTCGCCCGCGGCCTACGATCCCAGGAACAGGCGGCCGAGAAGTCGATCTTCCAGCTGAAGGCCATGTCTGCAGCGATGGACGCCTCGCAGGCCCGGATCGAGTTTGACCTCAACGGCACGGTCCTGGATGCCAACGAGAATTTCCTCAGGACCATGGGCTACGCGTCAAGTGAGATCATCGGCGGCAAGCACTCGATGTTTGTCGATGAAACCTATGCCCGCAGTCCCGACTACACCAGCTTCTGGCAGCGCCTCAACAAGGGCGAGGGCTTCGCGGAGGTATTCAAGCGCGTCGCCAAGGGCGGTCGCACGGTCTTTCTCGATGCGCGCTACACGCCGCTATTCGGCGAAGACGGCAAGCCTTACCGGGTCGTGAAGTACGCGACAGATGTGACGGCGGCGGAACTGCACCGAACGTCCTCCGAGGCCGAACGCGCCGAGCGCGCCCAGGAACAGGCCGCAGTGGTCACCTCGCTTGCGGGTGCCCTCAGTAGCCTCTCGGAAGGCAACCTCAATTCACAGATTTCCGAAACCTACCCTGGCGATTACGAGCAACTCCGCGCGGACTTCAACGCGGCGGTCGCTTCGCTTTCCCAGACGCTGCGTCAGGTTCGTACAGGCTCGGAGGCCATGCGGACGGGCGCTGACGAGATCGCCCATGCGTCCGATGACCTGTCACGACGCACCGAGCAACAGGCGGCCAGCCTCGAGCAGACCGCCGCAGCGCTCGACGAGATCACCGCAACCGTAAAGACCACTGCCGCCGGTGCGCGCAAGGCGAGTGACACGGTGGCGCTTGCGAAGTCCGAAGCCGTACGGTCCGGCGAGGTCGTGGCCCAGGCCGTTCAGGCCATGGGCGACATCAAGACCTCATCGCAGGAGATCAGCCAGATTATCGGCGTGATCGACGAAATCGCCTTCCAGACCAATCTGCTGGCGCTGAACGCCGGGGTGGAAGCCGCCCGGGCCGGCGACGCCGGTCGAGGCTTCGCCGTGGTGGCACAGGAAGTGCGCGCCCTGGCCCAACGCTCGGCGCAGGCGGCCAAGGAGATCAAGGCCCTGATCTCAGCCTCCAGCCAGCAGGTCGTACAAGGCGTGGAACTGGTCGGCGAAACCGGCAAGGCGCTTGAGAAGATCGTGGCCCAGGTCGCCGACATTGACGCGCTGATTTCGGAAATTGCGGCCTCGGCCCAGGAGCAGGCGACGGGCCTGGCCGAGGTCAACACAGCCGTGAACCAGATGGACCAGGTGGTCCAGCAGAACGCGGCCATGGTTGAGCAGTCTACGGCAGCCAGCCATGCGCTGAAGTCCGAGACCACCGAACTGAACCGTTTGATCTCGTATTTCCAGACAGACGAGGGCCCGTCTGCGAGCCGCACGGCGCCGCGTGCCGCGACCGCCGGGTCGATACCACGGCCGTCGCCCGTGCATGCTGCGACACGCCGCATCGCCAAAACATTCGGCGCCAACGCCCTGAAGCCGGCGGATGACGGCTGGGAGGAGTTCTAGGCGATGATCAGCACTCTTCGTCTTGATCCCGTGCTGGATCTCAAGGCGGCTCAACCCTTGAAGGTCGCGCTGACGGAGCACCGTGGCGGCGCCCTGCAGCTTGACGCCTCGGGCGTCGATCGCCTCGGTGGCCTTTGCCTCCAGGTCCTCATCGCAGCCCGGAGAGCCTGGTCGGAAGAGGGCCATGACATAACGATCGAACCTCGCTCTGCTGCATTCACTGCAGCAGCCGCCTTGTTCGCTGCTGAAGCCCATCTCGGCCTCAAGGCCGACAATGACGGAGCCGTGCTTTGATCAAGGTCCTTACGGTGGACGATTCACGCACCATGCGAGACATGCTGCGACTGGCCCTGGCTGGCGGTGACTTTGCGGTCACCCAGGCCGTCGACGGCGAACACGGCCTCGAAGTGCTCAGCGAGAGCGGCGCTGACGTGATCATCACCGACATCAACATGCCCAAGCTGGACGGCTTCGGGTTCATTGAACGGGTCCGGGAAGACGCCGACTATCGCGCGACGCCGATCCTGGTGCTGACCACGGAGAGCGACCCGGAAAAGAGGGCCCGCGCCCGCGAGGCCGGCGCGACAGGCTGGATCGTGAAGCCCTTCAACCCCGAAAAACTTCTGGATGTGATCCGGAAGGTCGCGGCCTGACCTCATGGACGAGCTCGAGGAAATCAAGCTCACGTTCTTCCAGGAATGTGACGAACTGATGGGCGATCTAGAAGCCGGCCTTCTGAACATCCAGGGCGGCAATACCGACCCCGAGTTGGTCAATGCCGTGTTCCGCGCGGTTCATTCGGTGAAAGGCGGGGCCGGTGCGTTCGGCCTCGAGGCTCTGGTTCGTTACGCCCACGTGTTCGAAACCCTGCTGGACAATGTCCGTAGCGGCAAGACGGACCTGACCCCGGAGCTTCTGAAGGTCCTGCTCCGGGCTGCCGATGTGCTGGCCGATCATGTGGTCGCCGCAAAAGTTGGCGGTGAAGGTGATCCGGTCACCACCGCCGCCATGGTTGAGGAGCTTGAAAGCTGGATCTCCGGAGTCGCAGCAACAGCAGAGCCGAGCGCCTCCGTACCCGTGCCCGCTCCGTCGCCCGTCGCGGCCCAGCCGAACGATGACGGCATCGTCTTCAAGCCGATCATGCTGTCCATTTCCGAGATGGACGAAAGCCCTTCCCAGGGGGTCTGGGCGATCACGTTCCAGCCGATGGATGATCTCTATTCCAAGGCCAATGAAGCGGGTTTGCTGATCCGAGAGATCGAGCGTCTGGGCGCGATCGAGGTTGAACTTCTGGACGACGCCCTGCCGCTCTTTGACCACCTCGAGCCTGAGTCGGCTCACATCGCCTGGAAGGTGCGATTGACCACTGCGGCCTCCGAAGCCCAGATTCGCGAGGTCTTCGAGTTTGTGGAAGGCGATTGCGCCATCACCATCGTGCGTGAGGCCGCGCCGCAGGCGCCCGCCGCGCCAGGCGGCGGGCCGGACATCGCTGCGATCATCGCGGCGGCTCAGGCCGCGAATGTCGAACCCGAACCCGCCTTTACGCCCCTGAAGGTGGAGATCCCCGAGGTCGCGCCCGCGCCAGCTCCGGTCTCGGTGGCTTCAGCACCCGTTGCAGAGCTGCCGGTCGCCAGGAAGTCAACAGCTGCCCAGGCGGCCCCGGCCGCGGCCGAAAAAGCCAATCAGGCCACCATCCGGGTTGACCCCGAGCGGATCGACAAGCTGATCGACCTGGTCGGCGAACTGGTCATCAACCAGGCCATGCTGGCGCAGCGCGTCGCCGGCCATGGGTTCGCCGCGTCCTCAGACGTCGGACGGGGTCTGGATGAGCTCGAACAACTGACCCGCGACATCCAGGACAGCGTCATGGCGATCCGGGCCCAGTCGGTGAGGTCCGTGTTCCAGCGGATGCCGCGTCTGGTGCGCGAGGTGGCCAGTCAGACCGGCAAGCAGGTTCGCCTGGTCACAGAGGGCGAGAACACCGAGGTCGACAAGACGGTGATCGAGCGGATCTCCGAGCCGATCACGCACATGCTGCGCAACGCCATCGACCACGGACTGGAATCGCCGGAAGAACGTGCGGCCGCCAACAAGCCGGCAGAGGGCGTCGTGCGCCTTGCGGCGCTTCACCGAGGCGGACGGATTGTGATTGAGGTCGCCGACGACGGAAAGGGCATCAATCGCCCCCGCGTTCGTCAGATCGCCATTGATCGCGGGCTGATTTCGGCCGACGCGCAGCTGACCGACGAAGAAGTGGATAACCTGATTTTCCTGCCCGGGTTCTCGACCGCCAACGCGGTTTCGGACATCTCAGGACGGGGCGTTGGTATGGATGTGGTTCGTAAGTCCGTTCAGGGGCTGGGCGGCCGTATCTCCATCAGTTCGCGGCCCGGCCAGGGCTCGACCTTCACGCTCAGCCTGCCTCTGACCCTGGCGGTGCTGGATGGCATGGTCATTGACGTAGCCGGCCAGACCCTGGTGGTGCCCTTGACTGCCATCGTGGAGAGCCTGCGGCCCTCGGCGACGGACGTGAAGAAACTGGGTCCCCAGGGCAGTGTCCTGGCGGTTCGCGATACCTACGTGCCGTTGGTCGATATAGGCCGGGTGCTGAGTTTCCAGACCACCGAGGTGAATCCAGCTGCGGGCGTTGTCCTTTTGGTGGAGAGCGAGGACGGCAGTCGTGCAGCCCTCGTCGCCGATAGCATCCACGGGCAGAGACAGGTCGTCATCAAGTCGCTGGAGTCCAACTATCAGCAGGTGCCCGGCATTGCCGCGGCCACGATCCTCGGAGACGGGCGCGTGGCCCTGATCCTGGACGTCGACGCGTTGGTCGCCATGCGTAAACGCGAGACGCTGCGGGCCCCAGAACCCACAATTCAAGCTGCGGAGTGAACATGAACCAGCAGACAACCCCCGGAGCCAGCCAACGCCGTGAGCTGACCTCGTTCTGGACAGGCGAGCAGGAGTACTGCGTCGACATCATGGCGGTCCGCGAGATCCGTGGCTGGAGCGTTGCAACGCCGCTGCCGCAGAGCCCGCACTACATGCGCGGCGTGATCAATCTGCGCGGCGCCGTCCTGCCGATCATGGATCTGGCGGCGCGCCTGGACCTGCCCGCGACCCAGCCGTCCGAGCGCTCGGTGATCATTGTGGTGCAGGTGGGAGAACGCCTGGTCGGCCTGCTCGTGGACGCTGTGTCCGACATCCTCTCGATCAGTCCGGACCAGATCCAGCCGACCCCGGACGTGGGCTGCGATCAGGTAAAGGCCTTTGTGCGGGGCCTGATCACCATCGATGACCGGATGGTCAGCGAGATCGCCGTGGAGCGCCTGCTGCCGGAAATTGAAAGCCTGGCCGCATGAGTGCGTCCGCCCTCCGACGTTCACCCGACAGGGAGTCGCTGGTCGAGGGCGAGTACAGCTTCACGAGCGAGGATTTCCAGCGCATCTCGGCCCTGATCTACGAACAGGCCGGGCTCGCCTTGACCGAGTCAAAGGCGAGTCTGGTCTATTCCCGGCTGGCCAAACGACTACGGATTCTGGGACTGCCGACCTTCAAGGATTACTGCGCGCTCGTGGCCTCGCCCGCAGGGGCCGAAGAGCGTGGCGCCATGCTCAATTCGCTCACGACCAATGTGACGCGTTTCTATCGCGAGCCGCACCATTTCGATCATCTGCTTGACAAGGTGCTGCGCCCGGCGATCCCGTTCCTGAAGGGCGGCGGCCGTATGCGGCTGTGGTCGGCGGCCTGTTCCAGCGGCCAGGAGCCCTATTCCATGGCCCTGACAGTGTTGTCCGTGCTGCCGGATGCGCCGAAGCTGGACATCAAGATTCTGGCCACCGACATCGATTCCAGGATCCTGGCCCAGGCCCGCGCCGCGACCTATCCGGACGATCTTGTGGATACGCCGTGATCCCGCCGATCGGGACGCCTGGCAGATGGGCGAGGAGGTGCGGTCGCTCGTGAGTTTCAAGGAACTTAACCTGATCGGCGACTGGCCGGTGCGCGGACCCTTCGACGCGATCTTCTGCCGCAACGTCATGATCTATTTCGACGACCCGACACAGGAAAGGATCTGTTCGCGGTTCTCGCCGCTGCTGGCCCCAACGGGCCGCCTGTACATCGGCCACTCCGAGCGCGTCAGCGCCAGAGTGCCCGGCCTGGTATCCGACGGCCTTACGGTCTACCGGCGCTCGGAGTCAGCCAGATCATGAGCGCCGTCCGGGTCGTTGTGGTTGATGATTCGCCCACCATGCGTGGCTTGATTGGCGCGTTGCTCAGGCGCGACCCGGAAATCGACGTCGTGGGTTTCGCCGGGGATCCTCATGAGGCCCGTCAGGCCATCAAGGACCTGAATCCGGATGTGATCACGCTGGACATCGAAATGCCGAACATGAACGGCCTCGACTTCCTTGAGCGGATTATGCGGCTGCGGCCAATGCCGGTGGTCATGGTCTCGACCCTCACCCAGGCCGGCGCCGAGGCGACCCTCAAGGCGCTTGAGCTGGGCGCCGTCGACTGTATCGGCAA
This sequence comes from Phenylobacterium sp., assembly GCF_044372605.1. Taxonomy (GTDB): domain Bacteria; phylum Pseudomonadota; class Alphaproteobacteria; order Caulobacterales; family Caulobacteraceae; genus Phenylobacterium. The sequence continues at coordinate 10,443 of NZ_JBILRO010000012.1, read as the reverse complement.
ACCCTCCAATACCATCGACGCCCGAAGTGGTCTGGGCGAACTGGCCGACAAGGTGAAGTCTGCGGCGAAGGCTCGCGTGCGACCCTCCTCCAAGCCCGCGCCCCGGACGGCGACCGTATTCAGCGGATCGAACGACGTGATCGCCATCGGCGCATCGACGGGCGGCGTCGAGGCCTTGCTGAACGTGATCTCTCATTTCCCGGTCAACTGCCCGCCGACGGTGATCACCCAGCACATGCCGGCGTTGTTTACCAAGAGCTTTGCGGCCCGACTGGATCGCGCGACGCCCGCCAATGTGTCGGAGGCTGTCGATGGCGCGCCGCTACAGCCAGGATTCATCTATCTGGGGCCCGGCGGCGAAACCCATCTCGAAGTGGTGAAATCCGGACCCGGGCTCAGGTGCCGGCTCCGGGAAGGTGAGCCGGTCAGCGGTCATTGCCCGTCGGTAGACGTTCTGTTCGCCTCGGTGGCTGCAGCCTGCGGTCCTGCTGCGGTCGGGGTCATCCTTACCGGCATGGGCCGGGACGGGGCCGCCTCGCTCAAGACCATGCGCAGCGCCGGCGCGCGCACCGTGGGCCAGAGCGAGGAAAGCTGCGTCGTCTATGGCATGCCGCGCGTGGCCCATGAGATAGGCGGCGTCGAGCATCAGGTGACCCTGGACAAGATCGGCCCGATGATTTTGACCCTCGCTGAGAGAAGACGATAGATGCCCGCCGCCTCTGCTTTGTCCGTTCTCATTGTTGATGATCAGCTCACAATCCGTTCGCTGGTGCGCAATGGCCTGCAACAGATCGGCGTGACAAACACCCGCGAGGCCGCAGACGGCGAGGAGGCCGTAGCCGCCCTGGTGGCCCGCCCGGCGCATCTGGTGATCACAGACTTCAACATGCCCAAGCTTGACGGTCTGGGCCTGCTGCGCGCGATCCGGGCCTATGAGCCCATCAAGAACACTGCCGTGATCATGCTGACCGGTCGGGCCGACCCGGAACTGGTTCAGCGCGCGGCTCAATTTGGCGTCAACAACTATCTGGTGAAGCCGTTCACCGTCGCTACCCTTCGCGAGAAGATCGAGGAAGTGTTCGGGGCGTTGACATGAGTCAGGCGGCATTGGCGCCAAGATTTCCCGGCGCGACCAAGTTGCATGTGGTTCAGGGCGATCATTGCGTCTCTTCGGACCCCGACGCGTCGATGTCGACGGTGCTTGGTTCCTGTGTCGCGGCCTGTTTGTACGACCCGGTTCGCGGGGTGGGCGGCATGAATCACTTTCTACTGGCGGACGGTGACGGAGCGGAAGCCATGCGCTACGGCGCCTACGCGATGGAAGTGCTGATCAACGACCTGTTGAAGCTGGGCGCCTCACGCGAGCGGCTCCAGGCCAAGCTGTTCGGCGGCGCCAAGATGATGGAGCGCCTCAACGACATCGGCGCGGACAACGCCCGGTTCGCTCGCCGGTTTCTGGCCACCGAGGGAATCCCGATTGTCGGTGAGAGCCTGGGTGGACGCCGCGCGCGACGCGTCGAGTTCTGGCCCGTAGGCGGTCGGGCCCGCCAGCGTGAGGTGGATCAGTTCGTTGACACTGCGTCCGCCCGCCCGGCGCCACGCCATGTCATTGACGATGAGATCGAGCTGTTCTGATGCCCGGCCCTGCAGGCTCGACAGTGACCGAGGACGGCGCGACTGTCGGTGGCCTGCCGCTGTTCGAACTGATGCTGCAAGTTTCACGCGAATTGAATGCGAATGCAATTGTGGCCATTGATTGCCAAACGATGATATCCGAAATTGGCCCAGAGAGACTCTCAAACAGTATAATCGAGCGCTTGCAGGCTGTTGACTTGCTATCCCAAACGCTGATTGAGATAGCGCAGGTATTGAATCGTGCGGCTGCCTCCTGTCCCGCTGATCTGTGCTTGCCCGAGAGTTTCCTGACGAGTGTCAAGCTTTCGGCTCTTCGGGATCGCCTCGCGGGGACGGCTTCGGATCCGGCGGAACATGCCGACCCCGAACTCTGGTGAGATCAACGGAGCGCCGGCTTGAAGCGAATGCTAGATGGGGATCGACTTAACCTGGAGAACATCCACTTTCTCCTGGTTGACGACAACCAACATGCCCTCGACATCATGGCCCAGGTTGTCTCGGGATTCGGCGTTCGCCGCATGATCAAGGTCGAGGGGCCAGCAGCCGCCCGCCAGGCGATTGCGCGCGGGGGGATCGACATTGTCCTTACCGACGCCCAGATGCCCGGTGAGAGCGGTTATCAACTCACCGAGTGGATCCGCCGGGAGGCGCCGGAGCCGGTGCGTTTCGTGCCGATCGTGATCATTACAGGGCACACCCCGCAGTCCGACGTGACCAAGGCGCGCGATCTGGGCGCCAACTTCACCGTCGCCAAGCCGCTGGTGCCGCGCGTGCTGCTACAGCGCCTGTTCTGGCTCAGCCATGAGGAACGTCAGTTTGTACAGTCCGACGGATATTGCGGCCCGGATCGTCGTTTCAAGCGGCTCGGACCTCCTGCGGGGACTGACGGGCGGCGCAGCGGTGACCTGAAGGGCGCGGTAGGGGAAGCCAGCCAGCCGAATCTCAGTCAAGATCAGATCAACGCATTGATGAAGCCGGCGAAGGTAGTCCTGTGAGTGGTGTCAAGTTTATCCGGGTTTCGAACAAGCTGGCGAAACTGGCGACGGTGGCGAGGGGAAAGGGTGGGCTTGCGGCGGGCGAGGCGGTCAAGCGCGCAAACGTGGCTCTGGCCAGCCTCAAGGACGCCAGCGTGGAGATCATCGATGATCAGCTGGCTCTGATTGAGCAGTTATACGGTTCCGGCAATCCCGACCGCACCTCGCTCTCGTTTGATCGGCTATACGAAAGCGCCTCGCAGATCATCGACGCTGGCGGCGGCCTGCCCAACTCCGGCCTTGAAGAGGCTGCGCGCGCGGTCTGCGAACTGGTGGCGCGCAGTCGCGCCAACAATACCTGCGACTGGGACGCGATCGACGTGCATTTGGCGACCCTGAAGGTGCTGCGGTCGCAGGGACAGAAGCTGACGGCGGCGCAGCGCAAGACCGTGCTGCAAGGCCTGAGCGACGTCACGGCCAAGCGGGCTGGCGAAGCCTGATCCGCAAGGCCCTGCCGGTCAGAAGCCGATATTGATTCTCAGGCCGGCCACGATTGCGTCACGTGCGCCGGGCGCGGCCGAGGGGTTGCGCACATACTGCAGATCCGGCTGGATCCGAATGTTTCTGGTCAACTGATCCGAATAGGTCAGCTCGAACACGGTTTCGGACCGCGCCAGGGGATTGCCGGCGGCAGCTTCGGCGCCACGATAGGCTGTCGAGAGCCAGGCATGGGTGACACCCGCCGTCAGTGTGGACTCAGGGCGTGATGATACCGCCGGCTGAAGCAGAACGCCGGCCTGAAAGCTGGCCCGGAAGGGCGTGGTGCGACCATCAGACAATCCTGCGCGAGCAAAGCCGACGGCCGTTCGGGCGCCGTCCTCTGTCTTGAGGAGGGTCTGCTCAGCCGCGGCATAGGCACCCTCAGCGATCCGGCTAACCGGCGCGCCTGAGCTGTCAATGGTCAGAAGGTCATCCTGCTTCTTGCTCAGCCGCCAGTAGCCCAAAGTCACCCGGCCGTTTCCGGTCCAGCCGGCTTCGGCGACCAGGATCTCGCCGTCGTTGAAGCTGAAGTCCGCGCCACCGTCATCGCCGGGAACGCCGGCCCGTGCGTTGACAACCGCGACCTGAACATAGGTGGCCTCGGTCGGCGCCACTCTCAGCCTGGCGCCAAGCGCCGTTGAGGGAAAGGCGGCCGCGCCACTGGCGGCGAACTCCGGCGCGAAGCCGAAACTGGGGTTCAGCAGAAAACCCGACGCGTCGCTGGTGGCGAACTCGCCGCTCAGGTCCGAAAAGCCGACCCGCAGGTTCACGCGATCCTGCGCCAGCCCGGCCTCAAGCCAGGCCTGATACAGGCGCAAGCGTCGCGCGGAGACTTCAATGTTGTCCACACCCTGCAGTGCGCCTGCGCGCTCACCTGGCGCGCCCCCGCTGGTGTTTGAGCCTTCTATGTGGGCCGAGAAGCCGCCCAGACCCAAAGCGCGATCCAGATCGATGTCCAGCCCGAGGCTCAGGTGGTCCAAGGTCTGTGCCCGTCGCACAGCGCCGCCCTTGACGATGCCGACCGTGTCGAGGCTGTAGTCGATGGTGACGACCAGCGGGCTATCGGGCTTAGGCTCGTCCGCCCACGCGGGGGCCGCAGTCAGGCATCCATAGGTGAAGGCCAGCGCGGCGCCACCGTAGAATAGCAATTTCTTCAGTGTTCGCATCATTACCCACATTTATATGTGTCTGATGCAAGTAATCATACAGTTGAAGTACTAATTTACTGTTCGTTGATATTTAACGCAAGTAAATTGACCATGGTTAAATTTGCATTCCGGTTGTTTCTTGACTCGTCGGATTTGGGTCCATCTCTTGCGTGAGGATCGACTACGGGTTCATAATGGGACACATCATGATGCGGTTCGCAGCCACACTGGTCGCTCTGTCCTTCGTCGTCCTCGGTGAAGCCAGCGCTTCCTCCAATGTCAGCGGTCTCCATGCCGCCGGAAATATTGAATCCCTGCCAACGGTCGGCTTGCTGGTTCGCAACGCCGTGCTGGCGGAATCGGATGGTCGTCGAGAATTGCGCGGGGAGGTTTGCCGCGCGCCGAGCAGGATCGCGACGGGCCGGGTCGGCCTTCAACTGGTTCAGCGCGACGCGTCTGGACGGCTGGTCCAGAACAGCCGTCTGCAACTGCCGACGACTTTGGGAACTGCTGATCGAGCCTGTGCGACCTTCGCCATTCCCATGGCGCAGGCCTTAGCGACGGGAGATTCCGTCAGAGTATGCGCCGACCGTATTGGCGGCGCTCAATGCCCCGCCGCCAACAACTGATCGGCTGCCTGGCCGTACGGGTCGGGACCTGTCCGTTCGGGGTCAGTTCAGAATTCTTCCCAACCGTCTGCCGAGGCGCTGGACGCCGGCGTTCCATTGGCGAACGTCTTGATGCGCGCCTGTGCCTGCGCCACGGGATTGGGCGCGGGGGCGTGTCTGCGGGGATTCGCCAACTGCGGCGCAGCCTGGCTGGAACCGCCCTTTACGATCCTGAAGCGGCTCACGGTCTTGGCCAGGTCTCGGGTTTCACCCTGCAGGTTCGAAGCGGCAGCGGTGGCTTCCTCCACCATCGCGGCATTCTGCTGGGTGAACTGGTCCATCTGGTTGATGGCTGTGTTTACCTGAGCCAGCGCTGTCGCCTGCTCCTGGGAAGACTGCGAGATTTCGCGGATCAGCGAATCGATCTCGGTAACCTTGCCGGCAATCCCCACCAGCGCCTGGCCGGTATCGTCCACCAGCTTCACGCCGCGTTCCACCTGCGCGGAGGACGATGAGATCAACGCCTTGATCTCCTTGGCGGCGTCAGCGGACCTCTGGGCCAGCGCCCTGACTTCCTGGGCGACCACGGCGAAGCCGCGACCCGCGTCGCCAGCCCGGGCGGCTTCCACCCCGGCGTTCAGCGCGAGCAGGTTGGTCTGGAACGCAATCTCGTCGATCACGCCGATGATCTGGCTGATCTGGTTCGAACCGCTACGGATTTCGCCCATGGCCTGAACCGCGTCCGACACGATTGTACCGGACTGTTCAGCATCAAGCGTGGCGCCCGATGCCGCGGCCGCCGCCTGCTTGGCGCCCTCTGCGCTCCGCTTCACGGTGGCGGTGATTTCGTCCAGCGCGGCAGCCGTCTCTTCCAGGCTGGCGGCCTGCTGCTCGGTACGCTTGCAAAGGTCGTCGGTCGCGTGAGCGATCTCCTCCGAACCGCCCTGGATCGCGCCGGTAGCGCTGGAGATCAACTGTAGGGACTCCGCAAGGCCTTCCAGCGCCGCATTGAAGTCCGTCCTGATCTGCTCGTACTGCGGCGGGAACTCAGTCGTGATTTCGCAGGTCAGGTCACCCTGCGCCATCCGGCCCAGACTCTGGGCGAGCGCCTGAACGACGAGGTCCTCGGACTTTGCCCGGCTGAGCCGCTCGACCTCAGCGCGATGCTCATCTGCGCCTATCCGCGCGGCTTCCGCCTCGGTTTCCAGGCGCGCCTTCTCCTCGCCCATGATCCGGAAGGTTTCGGTCGCGCGCGACATCTCGCCGATCTCGTCCGTACGCTCGATCCCGGGAACTTTCTGGACCGTCTCTCCGTTTGCAAGGTTCGACATCGTGTTCGTCAGCCGCGCGACCGGATTCACCACAAGCCGATTCATCAGCAAGACGATGATCAGGCTGACCGCAGCACCGACCAGAAGGGCGACGCCCATGATCATCTGGCCTATTCCGGCCTTGAGATCAGCATCTTTCACATTCTGGGCCGAGTCTGCCTCGATCTTGTCCGAGGCCTCAGCCATCAGCGTCTCAAGGCGTTCGAATTTCGCCTGGAATTCGGGGAGCATCGCCGCCGCCCCCTGAGGGTTCGATCGGGCCAGGTCGACAATGTCCATCCCTATCTTCTGGTAGTCGGCAAGAGGCTGTTTCAGTTCATTCAGCGCGGGTCGGAGACTACCATTGGCCAAGGTCTCGCTGTTCGAGATGGCCTCAGAAAACTGTCTGCCGTGGTCGATCATATCCTGCTTCACGGCAGCGGGATCGATACCAAGCGCGGGATTGGTGGCCAGCAGGGCAGCAAAGGCATCGCCGCGGATCGCGTCGTGCATCATGTCGGCTTCCATGTGGCTGCGCACCAGGCGGGCTGACTGCTCCGTCTGCTTCAATCCAGCGTTCAGGTCAGCCACCGCAAACAAGCCTGCGCCGGCTACCATGCTGGTGAGCATGAAGATCGCAATGCCGGCGACGATCGACTTTTGTTTGATAGTCCGAAACATCACTTTGCCTCAGGATTGAATTATTGTTTTCAGCAACCCTGAGCTGAACGCAAAAGCACGTTACGGGTTGAGGAACGTTGGCGCCGTAAGGTTAACATCCACGAAATGGCGTCGCGACCGGCGCGAGTGATCATGTCACCGTCGTCGAAAGGCTCCTGGCCGTCGTGGGCCGACCCGAGGCGACACCAGGGACCGTGAGTTTCCGCGTCAACATCGCCTCTGTCGCCGCCTTTGAGTACAGCGGCAATGGCGCTGCGTTCTATCCAATCACCGGATCGGCGGTCGTGCGCATGAGCGAGACCCGCGCCAGCGCGGATTGGCCCATGCTCGAAGCCATCGGGGGCAACCCGTTCAAAGGCTCCGGTTGGGTGAGCAAATGCGGGCCCAGATTTCCAGGTCTCCCTCCGCCGGGGCATGAACTGATGGCGTGGATCTTATCGGCAAACTTAGGGGGATGTTTCCAGTTTCAGCCCATCATGCGCCAAGCTGATCGGTCCACCCATGGGGACCGGGGCCGATCTGCGGGGTCAAACGAATATGCCGGAAGCAAATCCGTGAGAGATCGCACTGTAAGAAGCCTGGTGGTGCTTGAGGAGTCAGCCTCAACCGCGCGCGTCCTGAATTTGGCTGCTACGATGCGTAATTCAACGGATGAACCGACACTGAAGGCGCGGCCATTTTTTGAGAACCGCATTCTCAACTCCAGCATCATCGTCAAGCATCGGATTCGGCCCCACGAACTGGAACTGTTCTCGAAGCCGCGGGCGTCGGCGACGAAGATCATGGCGCCGATCGACGGATATGACCTCAAGCTTGGCGCGCGATTCCTTATGGTCGGGCAACGCGACTTCGACGAAACCGCCGAGGAGATGTTCGGAGAAAGTCTGCGATCCGGACGGCGTGATCGTCAGGTGCTTGAACTCATAGACGAACTCCCCTCGCTCGACCCGTTTCTCTTGCGAGAGAATCTGAAAAGAAACGGCTTTGAACCGGCACGCGGCTATTTCGCCATTTCGGATGCCGACGTTGAACGAATGTACGCCTTTGTACGCGCGCAGGTGACGGCGCTCGTAGGTCTCTCGTCAGAGCAATCAGGCGATACAGCGCAAGCGGCGTCCAGACTTGTAGATAAACTCCTGTCAAATTCGCCTGATGAGGGTTTCGGCCCGCTCAAGGAAGGCCTTCGTCTCAGCGACAAGGACTACGCCGACGGCGTTTTCGGATGGCGCGGATTTCTATACTACAAGTGGGTTCTGGATGAGCTGGGGCCACAAATCGGGCAGGTGTTGAAGGAGGTGGCGACCATCCATCCGCGCGGCCCAAAATCTCCGGACTCCAACAACTATCTGCCCAAAGCCCGGAGGCGGCTGGAAGCTGCGATCTCGCAGGCGGTGTACGGCGTCAACAGGATGCTGGCAGTGTACGACAACGCCTACGCATCACTGACGCAGGACGGCCAGCCCACTGCTTTCCGGGATTTCTTGCTCGCCGCGCCCGACATGTTCATGTCGCTGGGCGAGCAGTCCGGCGCGGTCCAGCACATTCTGAGCTTCTGGCGCTACAGGTTCCCCATTGGACGCCGGGTAACGGTCAGTCCCGACGAACTCATGGACATCTTCCTCGACTTCGAAGATGGCCTGCTGTGTGTGAACCAGGACGAAACGTCAAACCAGGCGGCCTGAGGTCATCGATCATGCAGATGGCAGGTTTCCTAACGAAGACGGCGACTGGCTACCGAGACCGTGGCAGAGTCGCCGTTCAAAAGGAGCCCGCTCATGACCTACCCTATTCCAAATGTCTCCACGGACCTGACTGGACAGGTGGCTCTGGTAACCGGCGCCTCGTCGGGTCTGGGCGTACGGTTCGCCCGAACGCTGGCGCGTTGCGGCGCCAGGGTGGCGCTCACCGCGCGGCGGCTGGACCGGCTGGAAGCCCTGGCGGCCGAGATCCGGGCTGAAGGGGGCGAGGCCGTCGCTCTGGAGCTCGACGTCGCCGACGCCGACCAGCTCCTGGCCGTCGTGGGCCAGGCCGAGGCAGCGCTGGGGACCGTGAACATTCTGGTGAACAATGCCGGTATACCTGACGCCCAGCGCGCGGTGAAAATGTCGGTGGACCTGATCGACCGGGTGATCGGGGTTAACCTTCGCGCGCCCTACATCCTGTCCTGCGAGGTGGCCCGACGCCTGATGGCCGCCAAACAGCCGGGCCGGATCGTCAACATCGCCTCTGTCGCGGCCTTTGAGTACAGCGGTAACGGTGCGGCGCTCTATTCGATCACCAAGTCGGCGGTCGTGCGCATGACCGAGGCCCTGGCCGTGGAATGGGCCAGCGCCAACATCAACGTCAACGCGATCGCGCCGGGCGCATTCTCGTCCGAAATGATGGACGGGATGCTTTCACGGGTAGGCGATATTTCGCAGCGCTTCCCGCGCAAGCGCATCGGCGACCCCGCGCAACTGGACTCAACGCTGCTGTTTCTGGTCTCGCCCGCCTCGGAGGTCGTCACCGGCGCATGCATCCGCGTCGACGACGGCCAGAGTGGACGATAGGCGACGCGCCGTGGACAGCGTGGTGATGCCAGACGCGGGGCTCTGCTAAGCGCCTACAATCCAACCGTCGGTCAAGGCCGAGAGCTGCACACCCTGCAGCACCATTTGACCACCTCCGGTCAGCGTTATGACCGTGTCGCCGCCCACCTGGGCCACAGTGTACTGGGCCCCGGGATCGAGATTCACACGGTCGCCTTCCGCTGCGTCGAAGTCGATGACGAGGTCCAGACCGGCCTCACCGAAGGTGTGGAAGAGGTCTGCGCCAGCGCCGCCTGATATGGTGTCATCGCCCTTGTCGCCGGAGACGAAGTCGTTGCCGTTTCCGCCGTTGACGAGGTCGTTGCCCTGGCCGCCCCGGACAATGTCGTCACCGTCGTCGCCAAAACAAGTGTCGTTGCCGGCGTTGCCATGCACGAAGTCGTTGTCCCTGCCCCCCAGCAACTGGTCGCCGCCGCCGCCGCCGCTCAGGCTGTCCGCGCCGGCGTTGCCTTGCAGGTAGTCCATCCCTTCGCCGCCATTCACGGTGTCGTTGCCGGCACCCGCTTCGACCAATTTGCCCGGACTGTTCCCCGTGATCGAGTCAGTGCCGGACGTGCCGGACGTGCCGGGCATCGAGATCGGAGGCGGCGGAGGCGGAAGCAGGTCCGGCTCCCGCGTCGTATCGATCTCATAGTTGTTGGAATCCCTCGTGCCGATCCCGGTGTTGCCGGCGGCGTTGGCGACGCCGGTGTTCGCAAGGGTGATGACGTTGGTGGTGTCGGTCACGTCCGCGTTCGGCGTCAAGGTCGCGGTCCAGGTGATGCCGCCGTCGGCCGAGGCGACCGCGCTCAGTGTGCCGTTGGCGATGGTCAGGTCGGCGTTGGTGAAGCCGGTCACCGCCTCGGAGAAGGTGATGGTCACCGCCGAGGTCTCGCCCGCCAGAAGGGTCGTTTTGGCCACCGCGATGGTCGCGGTCGGCCGCGTCGTATTGATGGCGTAGTTGTTGGAGCTCGTCGTGC
>NZ_JBILRO010000141.1:0-8756 GCF_044372605.1 Phenylobacterium sp. | reverse complement strand
CCGCCAAGAAGGACACGTCGGCCGAGTAATCGGGCGGCTCAACGGTTAGGAACAGGAGCACACAATGGCTCACAAGAAATCAGGCGGTTCATCCCGCAACGGTCGCGACAGCGCCGGCCGCCGTCTCGGCGTCAAGAAGTTCGGTGGCGAGGCGATCAACGCTGGCTCGATCATCGTGCGCCAGCGCGGCACCAAGTTCTTCCCGGGCGAGAATGTCGGCATCGGCAAGGACCACACCCTCTTCGCGCTGATTACCGGCGCGGTGAAGTTCGTAACCAAGCGCAATGACCGCTGCTACGCCACCGTCGTCCCGGTGGACGCCAAGGTGATGGCAGCCGAATAGGCGGAACCTTCCTTTCGGTTCCGCCCTCTCTTCACAGATGGCGGACCGGCAAGACGACCCAGCGGGGAGTCCGGTCAGCCGGGCTCCCCGCTTTCGTTTTTGGACCCCCGGCAAGAGGGGTCGGGAGGTAAGACATGTGCATTCAGTCCTTCCAGCCGCAGGTAGCCACGCCGCGCCTGATCCTGCGCGCGCCGGTCATGGCCGAGGCGTCGGCCAGGGCCGCTGTGGCCTTTGACATCGAGCACCGCCAGTTCGGCGCCATCGGGCGGCTGGACTTCCATGAGGCCGTGCCCAGGCGCCCGGAACTGGACGTCTGGCTGGAGGGGTCGTTCCGGGGCCGGGGTTACGGGACCGAGGCGATGACCGCAGGCCTGCGCTGGGCGAGCCAGGCGTGGCGGCGCGGCGCGGTGTGGTCGGGCCATGCGGCACATGATCACGCAGCGGGACAGGCGCTGTGCAAGGCGGGCTTCCTCTACACCGGCGATGTCGTGCGTCGGGCCGATGCGGCGGCGCCCACCCGCATGATGGTCTGGCTGGCCTGACGTGCTAAGCGCTTCGCCCATGCCCGCCGCCACGTTTCCCAAGCGCCTGAGCGCGCTGTCGCCGCCCTGGCAGGGCGTGGCGGTGGCGCTCGGGGCCGGCCTGATGGCGCTGGCCTCGCAGCTGGCCATTCCCCTGCCGGAGGGGGTGGGTGTGCCGATCACGCTGCAGACCTATGCGCTGCTGGTGATGGCGGGGCTGCTGGGCGCGCGGCTGGCGCTGATCGCGGTGCTGGTCTGGCTGGTGATCGCCGCGCTTGGCGCACCGGTGCTGGCCGACGGGGCCGGCGGCTGGCGGGCGGTGACCGGCATCACGGCGGGCTTTCTGGTGGGCATGGCGGCGGCGGCCTGGATCTGCGGGCGCGGCGCCGAACGTGTCTCGGGGGTGTGGCCGCTGGCGGCGCTGTTCCTGGCGGGGCACGTGGTGGTGTTGATGCTGGGGTGGGCGGGGCTGGTCTCGTTCATGGACCCCGGCTCGGCGTTCGAATATGGCATCATGCCGTTCCTGCCCGGCGCCGTGGTGAAATCGCTCGCCGCCGCGCTCACCGTTCGATGGGTCGCCCGATGAAGTTCCTCGATCAGGTCAAGGTCTATGTGAAGAGCGGCAACGGCGGCGGCGGGGCCGTGTCGTTTCGCCGCGAGAAGTTCATCGAGTACGGCGGGCCGGACGGTGGCGACGGCGGGCGCGGCGGCGACGTCTGGATCGAGGCGGTGGAGGGGCTGAACACCCTGATCGACTTCCGCTACGCCCAGCACTTCCGCGCCGAGACGGGCGTGCACGGCATGGGCCGCAACCGCCACGGCGCCAATGGCGCCGATGTGGTCCTGAAAGTGCCGGTCGGCACCGAGGTCCTCGACGAGGACAAGGAACTGATCATCGACATGACCCACCTCGGCCAACGCGTCCTGCTCGCCCGCGGCGGCAACGGCGGCTTCGGCAACACCCACTTCAAGGGCCCCATCAACCAGGCCCCCAAACACGCCAACCCCGGCCTTGACGGCGAAGAAAAAGCGATCTGGCTTAGACTAAAGCTTATCGCAGATGTCGGACTTGTTGGCTTGCCTAACGCTGGCAAATCTACATTTCTTGCTGCATCAAGTGCTGCAAGACCCAAGATCGCAGCCTATCCATTCACCACCTTGACGCCAAATCTTGGAATGGTGGACCTTTCTATTGGCGAGCGATTCGTCATTGCTGATATCCCCGGCCTGATCGAGGGCGCCAGCGAAGGTGTGGGCATCGGCACGCGGTTTCTGGGCCATGTGGAGCGCACCGCAGTGCTGGTTCATCTGGTTGACGGCACCCAGGATGATGTCGCCCAGGCCTGGCGCACGGTGCGTCACGAACTTGAGGCCTATGGCGAAGGTCTGGAGGACAAGGACGAAATCCTGGCGCTGAACAAGATCGACGCGATGGATCCCGAGACCCAGGCTACGAAGGTCGCCGAGCTCGAGGCCGCCGCTGGCGTGAAGGTCCGGCTGGTGTCCGGTGCGGCCGGACATGGCGTGACCGAGCTGCTTCGTGAAGCCTACGCCCTGGTGCGGCAACGCAAGAGTGAAGCCGCCGCCGAGGGGGCCCCGCCCGAGGATTGGGCGCCTTGAGCGAACTGGCCACAGCCAAACGCATCGTCATCAAGGTCGGCTCCGCCCTGTTGGTCGGTCCCGATGGCGCAGCGGATGCCGCCTGGATGGCTGACTTCGCCGCCGATCTGGCGCGGATGCGCGCGCGCGGTCAGCAGGTGCTGGTTGTGTCGTCCGGTGCGGTGGCCCTCGGACGCAGGCGTCTTGGCCTCGGCAAACGCATCAGCCTGGCCGAGAAGCAGGCCGCCGCCGCCGCTGGCCAGTCGGCCCTCATGCGGGCCTGGGAGACGGCGCTGGAGCCGCACGGACTGGCCTGCGCCCAGATCCTTCTGACCCGTGATGACACCGAGATGCGCCGTCGCTGGCTGAACGCGCGCGCCACCCTGGATGCGCTGCTGGCGCTGGGTGTGATCCCGGTGATCAACGAGAACGATACGGTCGTCACCGAGGAAATCCGGGTTGGCGACAATGACCGCCTGTCGGCCCGCGTGGCCCAGCTGGTGGGTGCCGAGGCGCTGGTGCTGTTGTCGGATATCGAAGGGCTCTACACCGCCGATCCCCGTCGTGATCCCACCGCCGCCCACATCCCGCGGGTCACGCATCTGACACCCGAAATCGAGGCGATGGCCGGCGGCGCCAATACGACGGCAGGTGTGGGCACCGGTGGCATGGCGACAAAGCTGGCGGCAGCCCGGATCGCCGCCGCGGCTGGCTGCGCGACCTTCATCACGCTGGGCACCCGCCCGGGTCCTCTGGCGGCGGTGGAAGAGGGCGCTCGAGCCACCGTCATTGAACCCGACACCACGCCGGCAGCGGCCTACAAGGCCTGGATCGCCGGCTCCCTGTCGCCGACCGGTGCGCTGATTGTCGATGCCGGGGCGGCGGCGGCGGTGCGTCGGGGCAAGAGCCTGCTGGCCGCGGGCGTGACAGCCATCGAAGGTCGCTTCGACAAGGGAGATGCCGTGCTGGTCCGTGACGAGGCCGGGCTAGAGATCGCACGCGGCCTGATCCGATATGTCGACGAACACGCCCGGCGGATCGTTGGCCTGAAGTCAGCGGCGATCGAGCCGGCGCTCGGCTATACCTCCGGGCCGATGATCCATGCCGACGACCTCGCTCTAGCGGCGAGCCCACAGAGCGCGTAAGGCTCATTTGGAGCAAAAGGGTCGCCGCCGTGGACGACGCATCTTCAAGTCGAGCCATATCCGCCGCCCGCACGGGCCGGCTTGAAGCGCTTGCGCCCGGTCAGGGCATCCCTTTCGCGGGTGACCGCGTCGCTTTCGTGACGTCTGAGCTGGCTGATGCATTCCGCCCGGGTGATCGGTTGGTGGTCGTGCAGGACACTGGCGATCTGTTGCATATTCCGCAGGCCGAGGCCCGGGCCGCCGCCGCCGCTGTCGAATGCGCGGCAGCCGCCTTCGCCCGGATGGGTGAGGTCAGCGATGCTGCGATAACCGCTTTTTTCGAAGGGTTCGCACGGCGGCTGGAGGACGATGCCGTCTGGACCGCCATCGCCAACGCCAACCTTGGCGACGTCGAAAGCGCCCGGGCGCGGGGCCGGTCCATCACCCGTCTCGCCGTCTCGGAGACCATGCGACGCGACATGGTCGAGGGGCTCAGGGTCTGGCGTGACGCAGAGCCGCCGCGCGGCCGGCTGTTGGAACGCATCGAGCACCCCGGCTGGACCGTGGAGCAGATCATGGCCCCGTTGGGCGTGGTCGGTTTCGTATTCGAAGGTCGTCCCAACGTCTTCGCCGACGCCACTGGGGTAATACGCGCGGGCAATGCGGTCGTTTTCCGCATCGGGTCCGACGCCCTCGGCACCGCGCGCGCCATTGTAAGTCACGCGCTGGACCCGGCGCTGGCGGAGGCGGGCTTACCCCCGGGATCTGCGGTTCTGGTCGACAGTCCCGCCCATGCTGCGGGCTGGGCCATGTTCGCTGACAATCGGCTGGCGCTGGCTGTGGCGCGCGGATCGGGGCCGGCCGTCGCCCAACTGGGCGCAATCGCGCGCCAGGTCGGAACGCCTGTCAGCCTGCACGGCACGGGCGGCGCCTGGCTGGTGGCGGATGGGACCGCGGACGCTGACCGGTTCTTCGCCGCCGTCTACCATTCGCTGGATCGCAAGGTCTGCAATACGCTCAACGTCTGCTGCATCGTGGCATCACGGGCCGCTGACCTCTTGCCGGTGTTTCTGGATGCGCTGGCCCAGGCCGGAGAACGCCGCCGTGGCTGCAAGCTGCATGTGGCCGAAGCGGATCTGGTGCGACTGCCGGAGCCCTGGCGGACGGGCCGGGGAACCGTCATCCGTGCAGAGGGTCCGGTTGAGGAAGCCCTCGTCGATGTGCTCTCCGATGCCCAACTCGGTCGGGAGTGGGAATGGGAGGAGACGCCCGAAGTCAGTCTCAGGATCGTCGATAGCGTGGATGACGCGGTGGGACTGTTCAATGTCCACAGCCCGCGTTTCGCCGCGACGCTGATCGCCGAGGACCGAGCCGCCCAAGCCCGCTTCTACGCCACGATTGATGCGCCGTTCGTGGGCGACGGGTTCACCCGATGGGTGGATGGCCAGTACGCGCTGAACCGTCCGGAACTTGGTCTGTCCAACTGGCAGAACGGGCGGTTATTCGCCCGGGGCGGGGTGCTGGCGGGCGATGGCGTCTTCACGGTGCGGGTGCAGGTGCGTCAGTCTGATCCGGGCCTTGATCGCGGGGGCGCGACCACTCCGCCCCGCGCCGGTTAACCCCCGGATGCCCATGTGGTTCGCAGGTCAGGCGCGGCGCGCGCCGCTCGCTGGTCGACCCCAGGCGCTCAGGCTGGGGTTTGATCTTAAGCGCGGCATGACGGTGGGCCTCTATGGCGGATCGTTCAATCCCGCCCACGATGGCCATGCCCACGTCGCCGAGACCGCCAAACGCCGGCTAGGCCTTGACCGGGTGATCTGGTTGGTCTCTCCGCAAAACCCGCTGAAGCCGCGCCACGAGACCGCCGACCTTGCGGATCGGCTCGCCGGCGCGAGGGCTCTGGCCCAAGGCTATGGCATGTTGGTGGCGGCCGTGGAGACCCAGCTCGGCTCCAACTACACAATCGACACGATCCGGGGCCTGAAGGCCCGGTTTCCGGGGGTGAAGTTCGTTTGGATCATGGGTGCTGACAGTCTTGCCTCTTTCCACCGCTGGAAGGGCTGGACCCAGATCATGCATGAGGTTCCCATCGCGGTGGTCTCGCGGCCGTGGATTTCGTTGAGGAGCCGCTTTTCGCCGGCGGCCTTGCGCTTCGCCCGGTTCAGGAAATCACCTCAGAGCGGCCCCCGGCTTGCCTATGCCAAGACGCCGGCGTGGACCTTCCTGTTCGGTCGTTTCCACTTCCAGTCCTCCACGGCGCTCAGGGCTCGTCGCAAAGGCTGACCGCGCGTGCGTTCTGTGCTAGAGACCTTCCGGCGAGGACAAAAGGAGTTACCCCGCTGGACCCCAAACCTGCGTCACGTGCGCAAAAGGCCGCCGCGAGAGCCGAGGCCCCACAGGACATCGACAGCCGCATCACCGCCGTCGGGGATCTGATCCTCGGACGGTTGGATGACGATAAGGCCCAGGATGTCGTATTCATTGATCTCAAGGGTAAATCCCCGGTCGCCGACAGCCTTATCGTCGCGTCCGGCCGCTCGCAGCGACACGTCGGCGCGATGGCCGACCACCTGCTGCGCGCACTCAAGGAAGCCGGCTATGGCAAGTGCCGGGTTGAGGGTCTGCCCAGCGCCGACTGGGTGCTGATTGATACAGGGGATGTGATCGTCCACCTGTTCCGTCCTGAGGTCCGCAGCTTCTACAATATCGAGAAGATCTGGTCCGTGGACTCCGCCCACCGGGGTCTGGCGGTCGGCTGATCGCGCCTGCCCGATCACCGACTTCAGGCTTTACAGGGCCAATCCAGCCCTGTAATGGCGGCGACCATGTTCGCGACTGCGCAGAAAATTAGCCGCAAAATGACCCGCTCCGGCGGGGCGTTTGCGGCTGTGTGCGGGTTCTGATCGCAACATAACCGCAAAGCGCTCCGCCCGATGTGCGGGGCGCGGCGCTTTTCCAAAGCCGAACACCACGCACACGGGCCTCAACCCTCAAGAGGCTCCCATGCTGACCCAACCGTCCTATCGATCCCTGCGAAATCCCTCGGTTGCCATTGTTGGCGCCACCGGCGCCGTGGGCGTCGAACTGGTGAAGTGCCTGGAGGCGCGGGGGTTCCCGGCGTCCAGTCTCCGACTGCTCGCCTCTGCAAGGTCTGCGGGCCGGCAAATCCCCTATCGCGGCGAAGCTGTGTCGGTGGACGTACTGAACGCCGATAGTTTCGTCGGGGTCGACCTGGTGTTCTTCGCTGCCGACGCCGACACATCTAAGACCTATGCGCCCCTCGCGGTGACCGCCGGCGCAGTCGTCATCGACAACTCCTCGGCCTTCCGGATGGATCTGGATTGCCCACTGGTGACACCGGAGGTGAACCTCGAGACCCTGGTGGGTCACCGAGGGATCATCGCCAATCCCAACTGCGTAGCGATCCTGGCCTGCGTGGCCATTGCGCCGCTTCAGCGCCGGTTTGGTCTACGACGCCTGCAGATCGCGACCTATCAGGCCGCCTCCGGGGCGGGGCAGCCGGCGATGGAGGAACTGGCCGCGTCCACCCGCGCGCATCTGGCCGGCGAGGCCTATCCGCCGCAGGTGCTGCGCCACCCCTACGCCTTCAACCTGTTCAGCCATGACGCCGAGGTCGATCCGCAAACCGGCTACAACGGCGAGGAGCTCAAGGTCATCGCAGAGACCCGCCGGATCCTCGGCAGCTTCAACCTTCCCATCGGCGTGACCTGCGTCCGGGTGCCGGTGCTGCGGGCGCATTCCATGGCGCTCAGTCTTGAGCTGGACGCTCCGGTAGCCCCGGCGGCGATCACCGAAGTGCTGGCCGAGGCCCCGGGCGTTAGGGTGGTCGATGACCGCGACGCCAACCACTTCCCTATGCCGGTCGAGGCGCAGGGGCAGGGCGACGTACTGGTGGGCCGCATCCGGCGCGACCTGGGTGATCCTTCTGGCCGTTCTGTGGCGCTGTTCCTGGCGGGCGACCAACTGCTGAAGGGCGCAGCGCTCAACGCGGTTCAGATCGCCGAACAGTTGCTGATCGCGTAAGCTCCCTCGCGTGAAGATCGCAGTCGTCGCCATCGGCCGGTTGGCCCGCTCGCCGGAGACCGGGCTGGTAAAGCTATACGCCGACCGGGCGACGGCGGCGGGGCGCGCGTTGGGCCTTGGTCCGGTTGAGGTCATCGAGGTCGAGAGCCGCAAACCCGGCAAGGCTGCCGAGGCCGAGGCTCTGCGTCCACACCTGGTCGACGCTCACGTGATCGCCTGCGATGAACGCGGCAGGACCCGGGCCTCCCGCGTCTTCGCCGAGGAGATCGCGACGCTCCGGGATCGTGGCGTACGTCGGCTGGTCTTCCTGATCGGCGGCGCCGACGGTCTGGCGCCCGATCTTGTGCAGGCCGTCCAGGGTAACCTGGCATTTGGGCCCCAGACATGGCCCCATGCGCTGGCGCGGGTGATGCTCTGTGAACAGATCTATCGAGCAGTCTCGATTCTCGGCGGATCGCCGTATCATAGGGATTGATGCGACGGATTCTGCTCCTTGGCGCGACGGGCGTGATGCTGGTCGGCGCGGCCGCGATGGCTGCGACGACCGAAAAGCTGGCGCGACTGAACATCGCAGAAACCGAGTTGGCGGTTGATCAGGGCGTCAACATGCATCGCCTGTCGCGCCTGCTTTCGGTGCTGCAGCAACTGAGGCGCGACCCGCCGCCCGCCCTGCTGGTTTCGCCTCAGGACGCCCGTGATGCAGTCCGCGCCGCGATCCTCGTCAAGGCCATCACGCCGGAACTTCAAGCCCGCGCACAGGGTTTCGCCGAAAACGCCACAGAGGTGATGCGCCAGCGCCGGCTTGCGGCAGCGCAGAGCGAGGCCCTGTTTGAACGTGACAGCCTGATGGCGGATTCCCAGCCGGAACCTGACGCGGCGACCGGGATCGGCATGGGGCGCGATGGATCTGAAGCCCTCACGCCGCCTGCCCGCCTCATCGTTCCGGTCAAAGGCGCAGTGATCGGCCGGTTTGGCGCCGAGATCGCCGGCGGCGGCCGATCCAATGGCCTGACATTCAGGTCTGACAAAGGCGAACGTGCGTTGAGCCCCGCTGCCGGGCTGGTTCAGTATGTGGGGCCGGTGAAAGGCTGGGATGTCATCGTGATATTAAGACTAGCCGGTGGA
>NZ_JBILRO010000139.1:0-8837 GCF_044372605.1 Phenylobacterium sp. | reverse complement strand
TTGCCCCCGGAGAGCCGCGGTCGTGCGCGTCTCGCTCTGGTGAATGGGCATGATTTTGGAAAGGTACACTTCTGGAATGACCCCAGAGAGCAGGGCGCAAAAAGTCCCTGTTACGGCCGAAAGCCGTCGCCTGGAGAGCCACTGTATAGGGGGGGTATCTGGGTAACCGACGGACTTGTCGGGACTACTTCCGCACCTGACGGGAGGACCGGTCTGGGGCCGGCCTAGTTGGTCGGGGAATTCCAATTCGAAACTTTGGCACTCGTTTGTTGCGGTGCCTATGAACGGGGTGTTTTTGGAAAGGTACACTTCTGGAATGGCCCCAGAGAGCAGGGCGCAAAAAGTCCCTGTTACGGCCGAAAACGGTCGCCTGGAGAGCCACTCTCTTGAGGGGGTATCTGGGTAACCGACGGACTTGTCGGGACTACTTCCGCACCTGGCGGGAGGGCCGGTCTGGGGCCGGCCTAGTTGGTCGGAGTGGCAGGATTTGAACCTGCGACCCCCGCGTCCCGAACGCGGTGCTCTACCAGGCTGAGCCACACTCCGACTTTAGGGAAGCGACCGTATAGAGGAGGGTCTGGCGCCTAGCAAGCGGCCCTTGACGCCATGGTGCTCAGGGGCGTTGCATCGCGTGGGCGGCTGCGCTATTTCCCCCGCTCCCGAGGGGTCAACCCCTTGGCGAATCCCGTTCCTGCTGGGGAATGGTGTAATGGTAACACAGCGGTTTTTGGTACCGTCATTCTAGGTTCGAGTCCTAGTTCCCCAGCCAACGCCCCCTCAGAGCGCGATCCCCGCCGTATCCGGATCGCGCGTGTCGCCACCGTTGAGCGGCTTCTGCATCCAGACGATGTCCACCCAGCGGCCGTGCTTGAAGCCGAAGCTCTTGCCTATGCCCCGGTGTTCGAAGCCCAGCGCTGTGTGCAGACCGATGGAGGCGGCGTTGCCGCTATCGCCGATCACGGCCACCAGCTGGCGCGCGCCCTGGGCCTCACACGCTGCAATCACCGCCGACAGCACCGCGCGGCCCACGCCACGGCCGACTGCGTCGGGAGCGATGTAGACGCTGTCCTCAAGGGTGTATCGATAGGCCTGTCGCAGCCGGAAGGGGCCCGCATAGGCAAAACCCAGCACCGCGCCAGCGTCCTCGGCGACCAGATATGGCAGGCCCAGATCGATAATCGCGCGGCGTCGGGTTTCCATATCCGCCGCTGATGGGGGAACTTCCTCGAAGGTGCCGAACCCGTGCAGCACATGATGGCCATAGATGGCCGCCAGCGCCTCGGCATCTCCGGACCTGGACGCCCGGATAATCATGTTGCTTTCCAGCCTCCGTCCAGCGCCCAGATGGCGAAGGCGTAATCCAGCGCGATCTCCTTGAGAAAGTCGAAACGGCCTGATGCGCCGCCATGGCCCGCCTCCATGTTGATCCTGAGCAGGATCGGGGCGTCGCCTGTGGTGTTTTCACGCAGTCTGGCTACCCACTTCGCCGGCTCCCAGTAGGTGACGCGGGGGTCCGACAGGCCTCCGGTCGCCAGGATCGGCGGATAGGACTGGGCCGAGACCCGATCGTATGGGCTGTAGCTCTCGATCAGATCGTAGGCGGCAGCGTCCTCGATGGGGTTGCCCCACTCGGGCCACTCGGGTGGGGTCAGGGGCAGGGTGGTGTCGCTCATGGTGTTCAGTACGTCTACGAACGGCACGGCGGCGATCACGGCGCCCCACAGATCGGGTCTCAGATTGGCCACTGCGCCCATCAGCATGCCGCCGGCCGAGCCGCCATAGGCCGCGATCCGCCCCTTGGTCGCATAGCCCTCGGCGATCAGGTGTTCGCCGCAGGCGATGAAGTCGGTGAAGGTATTCGGCTTCTTTTCCTTGCGGCCATCAAGAAACCAGCCCCAACCCTTGTCCGAGCCGCCCCGGATGTGCGCCACGGCCCAGATCCAGCCGCGATCCACCAGGCTGAGATTGCGGATGGAGAAGCTGGGGTCCATGGCGTGGCCGTAGCTGCCATAGCCATACAGGAGCACCGGTGCCGATCCGTCCTGCGGCGTGTCCTTGAGCATCAGCAGCGTGATCGGCACCTCTGCGCCGTCCGCAGCCCGAGCCAGCAGTCGTCGCGCCACATAGCGGGCAGGGTCGTGGCCCGAGGGAATTTCCTGGGTCTTGCGCAAGGTGCGTTGGCGGCTGGCAAGATCATAGTCGAACGTTTGCCGTGGCGTGGTCGGCGACTGGTAGACAAAACGGCTGAGGGTGGTCTCGTACTCGTAGCCGGTCTCCAGATTCAGCGCGTAGGCCTCCTCGTCAAAGCTGACGATGTGCTCTGCTCCGTCGCGGGCCATCACCACCAGGCGGTCCAGCGCATTGACGCGCTCGGCGCGGACGAGGTGGCCGGAATAGGCAGCAAAGCCCGTGATGTAGTGGCCGGGCGTGTGCGCGATCCAGTCACGCCAGCTGGCCCTGGCGGGGATGGCCGCGTCGGATACGCACAGTTTGAAATCCACGGCCCCGTCGGCGTTGGTGCGGATCACCCAGCGGTCGGTCCAGTGATCCAGGCTGTACTTGATCCCCACACGGCGAGGCTCGGCCACTATGGGTGCTGCGGTCGGGTCGCGCGCCGGGATCAGCCAGATCTCGGTGGTCTCCTGATTGCCCACATGGATCAGGATGTGGCTGTCGTCAGACGCGGCGCCTACCCCCAGGAACATGCCGTCGTCGGCTTCCTCATAGACCAGCACATCCTCGCCGCCACGGGCGGGGCGGCGGAAGATCCTGGCAGGGCGGGCGTTTTCATCGCGCCAGATCCAGAAGATCCACTGGCTGTCCGGTGAGAACGTGAAGTCGCCATAGGCGCTCTCGATCGGCGTTCCCAACACCTGACCGTCGGCCAGCGACTTGATGTGGATCGTGAAGTATTCGGAGCCCTGTTCATCCACCGCCCAGGCGTAGAGGGCGTGGTCGGGACTGTGGCTGGCGGCGCCCACCTGATAGTAGGCCTTGTCCTTTGCCTCGGCGTCCTCGTCGAGAAGCACCTCTTCGCCGGCCTCCGCGCCTCGCGGCCGGCGGGCGTGGACAGGGTGTTCCGCGCCCAGGCTATAGCGGGTGTAGTAATCGTAGGCGCCATCCGGCGACGGAACGGAACTGTCGTCCTCCTTGATTCGCCCCTTCATCTCGGCGAACAGCGCGGCCTGCATCGCCTCTGTGTCGGCCAGCATCGCCTTGGTCCAGGCGTTCTCGGCGTTCAAGTGGTCCCGAATGTCGGCGCGCAGCAGGGCGGGATCGCGCAGCACCTGTTGCCAGTTGTCGTCCTTCATCCAAGCGTAGTCGTCGGTACGGGTGCGTCCGAGCTGCCGGGTGATGTGGGGCCGGCGGGCGGCGATGGGGGGGCTGGGGCGCTTCATGGCGTCTAGATGCGGCGCCGCGACCCCCGGCTCAAGCGGTCGCCGCAATTCAGTGTTTGCGCATCAGGGTGCGGGGCACGTATTGCGCAGGTGTATTTCTTACGAGGACCTCATGGTCATGGATCTCGCCGTGGAGCTCATCCACGCGACCGTTCAGCTGGAACAGCAGCAGACGGACGGCACCCGGACAGTCGGCACCGGCTTTCTTGTCCAGGCCCCGGGCCCGGATGGCGCGGCGCGCACGGTGTTGGTGACGGCCAACCACGTATTCCAGAAGATGACGGGCGCCGACGCCCGCATCGGCTACCGCACCTCCAACAAGGACGGCTCATGGCAGTATGCGCCGAAGCCACTGAAGATACGCGATGCCGACGGCGCCGAGCTCTGGACCCACCATCCGACCCGCGATGTGGCGGTGATGACGATCAAGGCGCCGGAGGCCTTCGCCCGGGCGGCAATGCCACTGCAATACCTGGCGGGCGACGAAACCTTCAGCCGGTATCAGATCCAGACCGGCGACGAGATGATGGCTCTGGGTTTCCCCCGCGGGCTTTCGTCAAACGGGGCAGGGTTCCCGATCCTGCGGTCGGGGCGGGTGGCGTCCTACCCCCTGGCGCCCGCGAAGATCTTCCCGACCTTCCTGCTCGACTTCTCGGTGTTCCCCGGCAACTCCGGTGGTCCTGTATTCGTCAGCCGGGCCCTGACCAAGGACGGTCCGGTAGAGGTGGATGCGGTCGATGGCGGCGGCGAGGACGACGGATTCATCGCCGGCCTGCTGACCCAGCAGGTGGAACTCAACAAGGAACGTCTGGAAATCGGAATCGTCACCCACGCCCAGTATGTGCGCGAAACCATCGCCCTGTTGGCAAATCCTGTGGCGACGACGCCCATGGCTGGCGCGGAGCCTGCGGATGAAACAAAGGCCGCATCCGCCGATCAGGCCGCGGAAGAATAGGCGGTAGCTCCTGATCGGAGCCACCGCGCAAGTATTCAGCCGCCGTAGATGATCGACATCGTCTCAGCGATGCAGGCGGGCTTGGCCTCGCCCTCGATCTCGATGGTGCACTCATTCTTGAGTTGCATGCCGCCAGCCTTGGCTTCGGCGCCGATCAGCTTCTGGCGCATACGCACGCGCTTGCCCACGCGCACCATGTTGATGAAGCGCACCTTGTCCGAGCCATAGTTGATGCCGCGGGTCACGCCCTTGACTGGCAGCATGCCGGCGCCCAGGAACGGGATCAGCGACAGGGTCAGGTAGCCGTGGGCGATGGGGCCTCCCATCTCCCTCGTGGCGCGCTCGACGTCGACATGGATCCACTGGTGGTCGCCCGTCGCTTCGGCGAATTTGTTGACCCGGTCCTGATCGATCAGCACCCAGTCCGACACGCCCACCTCCTGGCCGATCATTCCGGGCAGATCCTTGATTTCGACGGGGTTCATGCGCTCTCGCTCCCTTGGCGTTTGAAACTTGGGCTACGCTCTAGCATCTGTTCCGGCGAGGGCAAGACGGCGCGGTTCAGGCATCCGACGGGAGACCGTCGAAGATCAAGACCTCGCTCTGGCTGCTGGCCTGCCGCAGGGCCAGCAACGGCTGATACTCCGGCGACCCGTAGAAGGCCCTGAGTGTCGCCATACCCGGAAACTCGAGCAGAACGGTGCGTTTGAGGCGCCGTTCGCCCTCCAGCACTTCCGCCGCCCCGCCCCGGGCCAGATAGCGACCGCCGAACCGGGCGATCAGGTTCGGCACGACGCGCCTGTAGGCCTCGAAACCCTCCGGGTCCGTAACGTCGATTTCGGCAAGCAGGTAGGCGGCCATGATGGCCCTCCTCAGACGATCTTCGAGCCTTCCTTGCCCCAGTAGGCGTCCCGGATCAGGCGCTTGTAGAGTTTGCCTGTCGGGTGGCGGGGCAGTTCGGCCATGAAGTCGATCACGCGGGGCGATTTCACGTGGCTGAGGTGCTGGCGCGAATAGGCCATCAGTTCGTCGCGCAGCGCATCGCCCGCGTCGGCCCAGTCCAGGGGCTGGATCACCGCGATCACCTGCTCGCCCATCTCCTCGTGCGGCCCACCCACCACGGCGGCGTCGGCCACCTTGGGGTGGCCGATCAGCACGTTTTCCAGCTCCTGGGGGTAGATGTTCACGCCGCCGGAGATGATCATGAAGCTCTTGCGGTCGGTGAGGTAGAGATAGCCTTCCTCATCCAGCCAGCCCACATCGCCCAGTGTCGTCCAACCGTGCTGGTTGGTGCTCTCGGCAACCTTTTCCGGGGCGTTATGGTAGCTGAGCGGCGGGCCACCGGAGAAATAAACGCCGCCTTCGGTACGCGGCGGCAGGGCCTCGCCGTCCTCGCCACAGATCTTGACTTCTGCGGTCAGGCCACGGCCGACCGAGCCCTTGTGGGTCAGCCATTCGGCGGCGGAGATATAGCAAAAGCCGTTACCCTCAGTGCCCGCGTAGTATTCGTGGATGATAGGTCCCCACCAGGCGATCATCTGTTCCTTGACCGGAACCGGGCAGGGCGCAGCGGCGTGCACCGCCGACTTCAGCGACGAGACATCGTACTTGTCGCGCACGGCCTGCGGCAGCTTCAGCAGCCGTACGAAGTGGGTCGGCACGAACTGGCCACAGTTGACCCTGTAGGTCTCGATATTGGCCAGCATCTGCTCGGGATCGAATTTCTCCATCACCACCACCGTGCCGCCATTGCGGTGTACGCCCATGGTCCAGCGCAGCGGGGCGGCGTGATAGAGCGGCGCCGGCGAGATGTAGATCGAGGGGTTGGGAAACCCGAAGACCTGCGTCGACATGTTGGCCAGCGGGGTTTCCGGATCGATGGGTCCGCCGGTGAGCACCGGCTTCACGCCCTTGGGACGGCCGGTGGTGCCCGACGAATAGAGCATGTCCGAGCCGGCGGTCTCGTCGGCGATCGGCGTGGTCGGAAAGCCGGCGCGTGCAGCCTCAAAGCTGGCGTAAGGCGCCCGGGCATCGCCCACCATGTAGAGCTTCACACCGGGCAGATGCGCCGGCAGATCATCAATCACCGAACCGACGCCCGCCGAGGTGATCAGCACCTGAGCCCCGCAATCGCCCACGATGTATTCCACCTCGCCCGCCGTCAGCTTGGAAGAGATGCAGGT
The DNA here is from genome assembly GCF_044372605.1 of Phenylobacterium sp. GTDB lineage: Bacteria > Pseudomonadota > Alphaproteobacteria > Caulobacterales > Caulobacteraceae > Phenylobacterium. Next base: position 2,301 of record NZ_JBILRO010000139.1, on the reverse strand, counting down.
GTAGTAGAGTCCCGAGCGCTGCGCCGCCCAGGCGATTTCGAAGTATCGGGGACTGTTGTCCATGAAAAGCGCGATGACATCGCCCGCCTTCAGCCCTAGCGACCGGAAGAAATGCGCCCCCTGGTTCGAGCGCTCATCAAGCTCGCGATAGGTCACGGTCTCGCCCGTGCCCGCCATGATGTAGGCGGCGCGGTCGGGGTGTGTCTTGGCGAAGCGGGTCGGATGCATGGTCGGCTCGGGCTCCCTTTGCGACCGGTTCTGCGCCGGTCGTTTTGCTTGTGATTGAGAAATGGGGGTCTTGACCTACCGTCCGTCAAGCTGGCGCAAGTCTCCAGAATACAGCTCAGGGAACCCACTCTCATGCCTACCTTCGAAACCCTACTCTACGACGTCGCCGACGGCATCTGCACGATCACGCTGAACCGGCCCGAGAAGCTGAACGCCTTCAACACCCAGATGATGCAGGACATGATCGCGGCGTTTGACGCGACCGACGCCGACGACGCCGTCCGTGTGGTAATCGTCACGGGCGCAGGGCGCGCGTTCTGCGCCGGGGCGGATCTCTCCGCCGGCGCCGAGACCTTCAACTACGACGCCGGCGATGCGCTTCACCGTGAAGCGCGTATGCGTGAGGGCGTACAGCGCGACGGCGGCGGGTTGCTGACCATGCGGATTTTCGAGAGCCTGAAGCCCGTGATCTCGGCTTGCAACGGCGCGGCGGTGGGCGTGGGCGTGACGATGCAATTGGCCATGGATATCCGGATGGCGTCGGACTCCGCCCGCTACGGCTTTGTGTTCGCACGGCGTGGTCTGAATCCGGAGGCCGCGTCATCCTGGTTTCTGCCCCATCTCGTGGGCGTCCAGACGGCGCTGGAGTGGTGTTACACTGGCCGCATCTTCCCGGCGCAGGAAGCCCACGAAAAAGGGCTGGTGCGCTCGCTCCATGCGCCCGACGATCTGCTGCCCGCAGCTCGCGCGCTGGCTCGTGAGATCGCCGACAACACCGCCCCGGTTTCGGTCGCCATCACTCGGCAACTGATCTGGCGGATGGCCGGTGCGGCGCATCCCATGCAGGCTCATCAGGCCGACAGTCGCGGTATCCAGGCGCGCGGCAAGTCGGGTGACGCCCGCGAAGGCGTGAGCTCATTTCTGGAGAAGCGCCCGCCCAACTATCCGGACAAGGTCTCCACCGATCTGCCGGACATCTGGTCGCACTGGACCCCGCCGACATTCAGCTAGACGTCCATACGGCCCCGCGGGACTTACTCGCGATGGTGCTTCGATACTTCACGCAGCATCGCGCTCTCTTGTTTTCGTGACAGTCGAATGCCGGTTTCTCTGGTTTCAGGTTGTGCGACTGTAGCGATGCGGTTAAGGACCTCAAATCACGACAGTGAATCGGGCAACAACGCCCTCAGCGAGCAAGCGTTCGGAACAAGAAAAGACATGGACGATAAGTCGGAAGTCATCGAAATGACCGCGGACATTGTTTCCGCCTATGTGGGCAATAACTCGGTGTCGGCTGCCGACTTGCCGGGTCTGATCCAGAGCGTTCACCGAGCGCTGGCAAGTGTGTCCACCGGGACCGAGACCGTTGAGGTTGCGCCCAAGGAACCGGCCGTTCCGATCCGCCGCTCTATTACGCCTGACTATCTGATCTGCCTGGAAGATGCGCGGAAGTTCAAGTCGCTCAAGCGCCATCTGCGGACCAAGTACAACATGAGCCCCGAGGAATATCGGGCCAAGTGGGGTCTGGCCAAGGACTATCCGATGGTCGCCCCCAACTACGCCAAGGCACGTTCCGATCTCGCCAAACAGATGGGTCTGGGACAGGGCGGCCGCCAGGCGCCGAAGAAGAAGACCCGCTAATCCCGGGACTCAGGATGAGCGAACGCCCGCCGGCTCCGGCGGGCGTTTTGCGTTTTTGAGACGCTGTCGCAGAAAAACAGCCGGATCTGGACTTTGCGCTTGCCGCCGATTCGCGGGTCAGGCGATATGTGATTCGTCATGAATCCAAGCCGTTATTAGGAACTTCGAAGATGGCGGCGCAGATCGGAGCCCCTGCTGCGGCCATTCGCGCCCATGAGGAGCTCTATGCCTACTGGAGTTCGCTGAAGGCGGGCGCGGGTCTGCCTATCCGCCGACGGCTGGATCCAGGCGGCATCAAACGTCTGCTGCCCACTGTCAGCCTTACAGAAGTGATCGCCGGCGAGACCTTGGACTACCGGTTCCGGCTGGCCGGGACGGGGCTCTACAGCGTCTACGGCCGCGAGATCACGGGCCGCCGTCTCTCCGAGGTCT
>NZ_JBILRO010000011.1:0-30941 GCF_044372605.1 Phenylobacterium sp. | reverse complement strand
GACAACGTCGCGGCCTCGATCTCCCGCTCCCGCCAGCCGGCGAGATCGCGGAACCGTCCGAACAGCAGCACGCGCGCCATCTCAGCCGCCGGTGGTGGACATGTGACGGGCGACGGCGGGCTGTCTGCGGGCGATCTCGAAGTCGTGGCCGCGGGGCTTCCCGGCGATGCCCTGACGGATGGCCTGAACAAGATCAGCGTTGCTGCCGCCAGCCCGCAACACGGCGCGCAGGTCGGTGGCGTCATCCTGGCCCAGGCAGGTGTGCAGCGTGCCTGTGCAGGTCAGTCGCACCCGGTTGCAGGTCTCGCAGAAGTTATGGCTGAGCGGGGTGATCAGGCCCAGGCGACCGCCGGTCTCCCTGATCCGCACATAGCGCGCCGGACCGCCGGTCGAGAGCGGCAGATCCTCAAGCGTCCAGAAACTCTCCAGCTCGCGCCGGACGTCCGCCAGCGACAGATATTGATCCGTCCGGTCCACCTCGATCTCGCCCATGGGCATGGTCTCGATCAGGGTGAGGTCGTGACCCTCGCCATGCGCCCAACGGATCAGCTCCGGGATCTCGGCGGCGTTGTCGTCCTTGAGCGCCACGGCATTGATCTTGATCGCCAGGCCCGCCGCCCTTGCTGCGGCGATCCCATCCAGCACCCTGGCCAGTTGGCCGCCCCGGGTCAGCGTGCGGAACAGGTCGGGTTTCAGCGTATCCAGCGACACATTAATCCGGCGCACGCCCGCCTCGACCAGCCGTCCGGCGAACTCGGCCAGACGGGTGCCGTTGGTGGTGAGGGTGAGTTCATCCAGGGCGCCGGATCTCAGATGACGACCCAGTGCGGCCACCAAGCCCATCATGCCTTTGCGCACCAGCGGCTCGCCGCCGGTCAGACGCAGCTTCCTTGTGCCCAGCCCTATGAAGGCGCTGGCGATCCGGTCCAGTTCCTCAAGGCTCAGCACCTCGGACTTGGGCAGGAACACCATATGCTCGGCCATGCAGTAGACGCAGCGCAGGTCGCAGCGATCCGTGACCGACAGCCGCAAATAGGACACGGTGCGGCCCAGACCGTCGATCAGGGGTGGCGCTTGCGGCGCGGCGATGTCGTCGTATGGCGTCATTCGATCGACAAGATAGGGGAAGCGGGCGCTTGGCGACAGAGCCAGACTTAAACGACGGGTTCCATGCGGTGGTTCTGGCGGCCGGCTCGGCTACGCGGTTCGGCGGCCGCAAGCTGTTGGCGGACTGGAACGGTGCGCCCTTGCTGCACGCCGCCCTGGATATCGCACGGGCCGCGCCGGTAGATTCCCTGACCGTGATCACCGGTGCAGACGCAGTCGAGGTCGCCGCCTGTGTACAGGCGTTTGATGCCTCGATCCGGCAGGTCCACGCTGCGGGGTTCGCCGAGGGGATGGCCGCCTCGCTCCGGGCCGGGATCGCCAGCCTGCCGAAAGACGCCAGGGGCGCCTTCGTGTTTCTGGGTGACATGCCGCGCGTGCCTGCAAGCACGCTGCGGCCGATGTCCGAGGCTGTGCGCCTCGGAGCCGCCGCCGCCGCGCCGGTGTTTCAGGGACGGCGTGGAAACCCGGTCGTACTTGGCCGCGGTCTCTTTCCGGCTGTTGCTGTGCTGGAAGGTGACTCCGGCGCCCGCAGCCTGCTTCAGACGCTGGGCGCGCGACTGGCGTTGATCGAAAGTCCCGACGACGGCGTCCTTTTCGATGTGGACAGGCCGGAGGATCTGCCGGGAAGGTCGCCTGGACCTTGATCTTGAGACGGGCTACGGGCGCGAGAGCCACACACCTCAAGAACCCGTGTTCGCTGATTTGACCTGTCCGATGGGTGAGGTGGCGCTCGAGATTGCCTCAGCCGGTCTGCCGCGCCATGCTGTCTGAAAGTGTTAGAACCGGAGAGCCCATGGACGACGACATTCTTGTGTCCGAGATGCTGGGGGATGGCCTGGAACGGTTGACCCTCAATCGTCCGAACCGTCTCAACGCGCTGAACCAGCCGATGGCCGAGGCGTTGCTCGCGCATTTCGAATCCCGGCGGCGCGACGAGGACACCCGCGTCATCGTGATCCGCGGTGCGGGGCGGGCCTTTTCCTCGGGCGCCGATCTCAAGGCCATGGGTCAGCCCGACGCCCTGCGTGACGGCCCCAGGGGCGACTGGGTGTTGCGTGATCTGATGAAGGCCATGCGCGCCTGCCCGCAGCCACTGATCGCCCTGGTCAAGGGCCCGGCCGCCGGTGGTGGGCTGACCCTGGCTCTGGCCTGTGACGTGATCGTCGCCGGAGAAAGCGCAGCCTTCCACTCGGCTTTCATCAATATTGGTCTGTCTGGCGCGGAACTGGGGGTGAGTTGGCGCCTGCAGCGCACCATCGGGGTTTCCCGTGCGCGCGAGATGCTGCTGACGGGCCGGCCCATCAACGCCGTTGACGCACTTCGCCTGGGACTGGTGTCGGCCACCGTGCCCGATGACGACCTGGACGCCCATGGTCTGGCGCTGGCCGCCGACATGCTGAAGGCGCGGCCTGATGCGCTGCGTCTGTCGAAGCGGAGCTTCGACGCCACACTTGACGCTGTCAGCCTCGACACCGCCATGGAGATCGAGGAGCGCGCCCAGATGCTGATGATTGCGCGCCGCGGGGCCGGCTGACGTCGGACACAAGCCCTCGCGTTCCTCGCGGGTTGCGAAGGTCAGGCGCCGAAGATCCAGTTTCCGGTGAGCGTGGTCAGCGAAACGCCAACCAGAACCATCTGGCCGCCGCCGGTCATGTTGATGACCGTGTCTTCGCCCACCTGGCTCGTGGTGAACTGGGTCCCGGGCCCAAGCTGCACCCGGTCGCCCGCGCTCAGGTTGAAGTCCAGGACCCGGTCGATTCCGGCGTCACCGAAGGTGTGAAAGATATCGGCGCCGCTACCGCCGGTCATGGTGTCGTCGCCCTTGTCGCCAGAAAGAAAGTCGGCGCCGTCGCCGCCGGAGACCATGTCGTTGTCCTGACCTCCGCGGATCGTATCGGCGCCCGCGCCGCCGTCGCAGGTGTCGTTTCCAAGGTTGCCGTAGACCAGATTCTGTCCCGCGCCGCCGGACAGGCTGTCATTGTCCTTGCCGCCGACCGCCCAGGAATCGCCTGATCCGGCGACAACGGTGTCATTGCCCATGTTGCCGTTGATGTCGTTGAAGCCGGAGCCACCCATCAACAGATCGTCGCCCTCGTCGCCGCGCAGATAGTTCGAAACGCCGCTGTCGTCCGTGATCGTGTCGTTGCCGAGACCGCCGAAGATCCGATCATCGCCGGCGCCGCCCTCGAGGCTGTCATCGCCGGATCCGCCGAACAGATTGTCGGCGCCGCCGTTGCCGCGCAGGGTGTTGGCGAAGGCGTTGCCGATGATCAGGTCACCGCCGCTTCCCCCACTGGCGGATTCGATACGGGCGCCATTGGCGATCACGTAGCCGCCCGGCTCCCGACGGCCGTCCTGCAGGAGCGATGAAAAGAAACCACCTGCAGAGCGTACGGGGTCGATGATCTCGGATCTTGTGAAGGCCGACAGCCCCGCGAAGATCGAAGAGTTCAACACCACATCGCCGATCACGTCGGCGAGGTCACCGATCAGGGCCGTCGTCAGCAGCGTGGCGGCGTTCAGGTTCAGCAGCGCTGCGGTGGTTCCGCCGTAGGACAGGGTGTCGGTCCCGGAGGTATCCCAGATGCAGATGTAGCCCCCGCCATTCTGCATGGTCCCGTCCGAACCGTCGTCATCAAGGACAAGGCGGCTCAGCGAATATCGTGTATCGCCGACATTGTTGGCGGCGGCGCCATAGTTGGCCTGAAGAACGGCGACATCCAGGGCCATTGGGGTGAGCGGCAAACCGCCGCCGACGTCGAAATCCCCCAGCGTGAACCAGTCACTGGACATGATCGTGTACTGGCTGAAATCGAGCTCGGGCGGGGTGCCGGTCGGGTGGCGAAGGCCAAGCGTGTGGCCGAGTTCGTGCAGAACAATCCAGATCTGCTGCTGATCTGAATAGGTCTCCCAGGTACCGACATTGAAGGCCAGAATTGGCGTGTTGCCTGGACGTGCCGCGATGCCCGCCGTGTTGGGCGAGTCGGGACGCGAAAAGTCACTGACGAAGTAGTTTGCGTCCGCCGCATTGGTCAGTTCAAACGTGATGTTGGCGAAGCTGTGCAATATCTCAAATGAGCGACCCACCAGGCTCCACATGGCGTTGGTCAGGCCGATACCCTGGGTGACGTAGATCGTCGGCAGGGCGGCCGAAAAGGCGGATACCTCAGCCGGATTGTCTGGGTCGACCCGGTTGTAGCCGATGGTTCCGGTCCAGCGGAAACCCGTGTCTATGGTGTCGAGAAGGGCGTTGCCGGTCGCCCGGGATGATGTGAAAGCGGCGGGCATACTCGACCTCAGGTGGCCGGCGCCGGCGACGCCGCTTTTCCAACCTTGCCGTGAACTTCGTTATCCCGCAAGCCAGGAGCGCATAGCGCGGAAAGATATCCGCGACGGAAATACTGGCGTGATGAATCGGCGCGAGGTTAGCCTGCAACAAAACCAAGTCGTCAGGAAACGTGCCCGAATGTCCAGTTTCACCTGCAACCCATTCAAGACCCGGACGGCGCAGATACTGCTCGCCCTGGCGGTGCTCGGTCTGGCGCAGGGGCCGGCGGTGGCCCGGACCGTTGACCCGAAGGCCTCCTCCATCGTTCGGGCCGACCCGGTGGCGCTGGGATTTGATCCGGCCAGGCTGGATGTGGCGAGCCAGGCGCTGGCGGTCGACGTGGCCTCGGGCAAGATCGCCGGCGCCTATCTGCTGGTGGGACGGCGCGGCAAGGTGGCGTTCGAGCAGGGTTTCGGCGTTCAGGGCCCCGGCCAGACCACCCCGGTGAGCAACGAGACGATCTTCCGGGTGTTTTCCATGACCAAGCCGATTGTCTCGGTGACGGCCATGACCCTGGTGGAACAGGGCAAGCTGAGCGTGGACGATCCGGTTTCAAAGTACCTGCCGGAGTATGCAACCCTGATGGTCTGGCAGGCTGACGGGACGCGCGTGCCGGCCAAGACGCCGATGCTGGTGCGGCATCTGATGAGCCACACCTCGGGGCTGATCTATGGATTCATCCAGCCGAATGCGCCGATCTCGAAGGTATGGGCGGCGGGCGGCGAGAACCGCAACGACCTGACGGCGCGCGAGTACGCCAGGCTGCTGGCGGGGCTGCCTCTCAAGAGCGAGCCCGGCGCGGCCTTCAACTATTCCCATTCCACCGACGTGCTGGGCGCAGTGGTCGAAGTGGCCGGCGGCAAGCCGCTGGACGTGCTGGTCAGGGAAAGGGTGACCGGGCCGCTGGGGATGACCGACACCCTGTTCTGGCAACCGGAAACACGGCGGGCGCGATTTGCGGAGCCGAAGAACAACCAGCCAGGCGTCTATTTTGACTACGCCAGACCCACGCCCTACCTGTCCGGCGGTGGCGGGATGTCGTCGACCACGGAGGACTATCTGCGGTTCGTGCTGATGCTGGCCGGTAACGGTGAGTACAAGGGCGTGCGCATCCTGAAACCTGCGACCCTCTTGCGGATGCGCCAGGATGAGACCACGCCGGAGATCCGCCGTGCAGGCCTGTTCTTCCCCGGCCCCGGCATGGGGTTTGGGCTGGGTTTCAGCCTGGTGCAGGACGAGAAGGTACAGCGGCCGGGGGCGGGCACGTTTTCCTGGTGGGGCATTGCGGGGACCGAGTTCTGGGTCGACCCCAAGAACGAGGTGTTCATGGTGTTCATGGTCCAGGCCCGCGAATTTGCGCAGGAATACCAGCGCAAGAACCGCGCGTGGATCTATGACGCCCTGGTGAAGTAGGCTGTTCGACCATTCGGGAGACCGCTCATGACCCTGCCCGCGCTGGACGGCTGGTACGCCTACATGGCGTCACACGACAAGACCGCGCTCTGGGACCTGCTGGACCCGGACGCGGTGTTCGAAAGCCCGGTGGTGCATACCCCGCAGCGGGGCCGTGAGATCGCGTTCAAGTATCTGAGTGGCGCTGACCAGGTACTGGGCGGGCCGGAGTTTCGCTACACCGGCGAATGGCGGAATGCCGGCGGCGCCATCCTGGAGTTCGAGACCGAGGTCGAGGGTATCCGGATCAACGGTATCGATATGCTGGCCTTCAGCGACGACGGCCAGCGGATCGTGAACTTCAAGGTGATGATCCGACCGTTGAAGGCGATCAACCTTCTGCACCGCCTGATGGGCGAACAACTGGCCAAGGCCTGAGCGTGAAACTCGCACCTCTGACCTGTCACCCGAATACGCCCTCGATCATCACGGCTGTCGAGGTCGAGATGGGGCGCCCCCAGCCGGCGGTGCTGGCCTTGCGATACAGGGTGACCGATCCGAAGCGCGCGCTGGTGATCCCGCCGGCTGCGGTCGGTGAACGCCGGGACGATCTCTGGAAACGCACCTGTTTCGAGGCCTTTATCTGCATTCCAGGCGGTGAGGCCTACTACGAGTTGAACCTGTCGCCCTCAACCCACTGGGCGGCTTACCGGTTCGATAGCTTCCGCGCCGGCATGGCCGACGCAGATGGGATCATCTCGCCGCGGCTGGATTGGCTGAAGACGGACAATGGCTTTGAACTCAGAACACTGACCGACCTGTCGGGCATGGCGGGATTACCGCTCGATGCGCCCTGGCGGCTCGGCCTCACCGCCGTGATCGAGGATGGCCCGGACCAGCTATCCTATTGGGCCCTGACCCACCCGCCCGGCGTGCAGGACTTCCACAATGCCGAAGGCTGGACCGCCGAAGTCTGACTCGACCTATTTCCGCATCGAGCTGTCGCCACGGCGGGCCTGGCTGTTCAGCAGTTTGAGCATGTGCTGGGCGTCGTCTTCCGACAGGGCGGTCTGGGCGACGCCGCCGGCCAGGGCGGGCTTTCCGGTCCAGATCTCAACCACGGTCCACCCTGCTGCGTCGGGGCGAAGGGCGAAGCGGTCTTTCTTGCGTTCGTCAGGCATGGTCGCAACTTGCCCGATCCGGTGGGTGCTTTCAAAGCGGCAAACTCAATTTGGGTAAAATGAGGGTGGTGCTCCGGCGCCGATCTTCTGGAAGAGTAGAGGGCAAAGCGACAAGGGAGCAGACGAATGAGCCTACCCGACTATGCGGATCATGACGGCCTGGGCCTGGCCAGCCTGGTAGCCAGGGGCGAGGTTTCGCCGGCCGAGCTGGTGGAGGCGGCTATCGAGAGAATCGAGCGCCACAACGGCGTACTGAATGCGGTGGTCCACAAGGCTTACGACGAGGCGCGCGCCACGGCCGCTGGCGATCTTCCCGATGGGCCGTTCAGGGGCGTGCCGTTCCTGATCAAGGATCTGGGCGCCCAGGTCAAAGGCTGGCCGCGCACCTCTGGCAGCCGGTTCGCCCAGGTGGCGGCGGATGCTGACGACAGCGAGCTGGTGCGGCGCTATCGCCAGTCCGGCGTGGTGTTGCTTGGCAAGAGCAATACGCCGGAGTTCGGCATTCCGGGCGTGACCAATTCAGACCAGCTCGGCGCCTGCGGAAATCCCTGGAATCCGGAGCATATCAGCGGCGGTTCGTCCGGTGGCGCGGCCTCGGCGACCGCAGCGGGGATTGTGCCGCTGGCGCACGCCAGCGACGGCCTGGGTTCCATACGCATCCCGGCGGCATGCTGCGGTCTGGTGGGCATGAAGATCACGCGGGACCGCACGCCGATCTGCGAGGTTTCGGACGGCGCCCTGGGGTTCTCGGTGCACCATGTGGTGAGCCGCACGGTGCGCGACAGCGCCGCGATGCTAGACGCCACGGGCTATGTGCAGTCGGGCGACCCCTTTCAGGCACCGGCCAAGGATGGCCCCTATCTCGACGAGGTGGCGCGCAGTCCGGGCAAACTACGGATCGCCTGGTCCGCGGAAACTCCCAGCGGCCGACCGATCCCGGATGAGATGATGGGCGCGCTGCTGAAGACGGTGGAGGCGCTGAAGGCGCTCGGCCATGAGGTGTTCGAGCGGGGGCTCGGCATCGACTACCGCCTGCTGTTCAAGGCCCAGGGACTTGCCAGCGCATCCAACTTCTCGGCCAATGTGCGTCGCTGGGTGGAGGCGCTGGGCCGTGAGCCAGGGGATGACGAACTGGGCCCGCTGGCCCGCCGCGGATATGAGGCCGGCAAACGGGTAACCGGCCAGCAGGCGTTCTGGGGCTTTCAGCAGCTGCGCCTGATGAACCGCCAGATGCTGGCCGCCTGGGAGCACTTCGACGTCTATCTGACGCCGGTGATGAGCACCCCGGCACCCCGGCTGGACTGGCTGAATCCGCTGATGGACGACACCAAGGAGTTCGACAAGCGCCAGGCCGCCACCTACGCCACCACCCCGCCTGCCAATTTCAGCGGGCAACCCTCGATGTCGCTGCCGCTCTGGCAGTCGGAGAGCGGCCTGCCGATCGGCATGATGTTCACCGGCCGGTTCGCCGATGAAGCCACGCTCTACCGACTGGCCGGACAACTGGAAAAGGAACTGCCCTGGAAGGACCGCCGTCCGCCGATCTGGAACTAGGCAGGCCGAATCGGTCGGCGCGGCCAAGGCCGGCTGTTCGACTGGTGGACCTCTTTCCGTCAGGGGCGCTATCGTTGTTGGCGCCTGAAAGAGGCGAGGGGGAATCAGGATGCGCAGCTTTGACGCCGATCCGTCGGTAACGGTGGAAGACAGTCGGGGCCAGAAGGTGCACCTTCGCGCCCTGGAACAGTCCGCGCGGATGGTGCGACGGCTCTATGACGTGGCGCCCGGGGTCTGGACCCTGGTGGGCAACGGCCTGTCAAACCAGACCTTCATTGAAGGCCCCGAGGGTGTGATCGCTATCGATACCGGCGAGAGCAACGAGGAGATGGCCTCGGCGCTGGCCGAGCTTCGGACCCGTACCCAGGCGCCGGTGGTGGCGGTGATGTACACACACTTCCATTATGTGAACGGCACGCGGGCGATCTTCGCCGAGGCGGGCCGTGACCTGCCCGTCTATGGCCACGAACGCATTCCCCTGAACCTGGCCCGTGTCTCCACCGAGATCGCTCCGGCCTATTCCAGCGGTCTGATTCATCAATTCGGCTTGCGGTTGCCGGCCGAGGGGCCGGACGGCGTGGTCAACGTGGGGCTGGGTCGGGTGTTTCGCGATCCGTCCCACGCACCGTTCACGCCAGGTCATGTGACGCCTACCGCGACGTTCCGGGGCGGTGAAACACTGACGATCGCCGGCCTTACGGTCGAGGTCGCCCACGCCCCGTCGGATGCCGACGATTCCGTGACCTTCTGGTTTCCGGCGCTGGGGGTCTGCGTGCAGAACATCGTCTGGCCCACACTGTTCAACATCTTCGCCATCCGCGGGGAGGAGTATCGAAACCCGCAGGTGTTGTTGCCGGGCATCGACCATGTGCTGAGCCTGGAGGCCGAGCATCTGCTGGGCGCGCATGGGCCGCCGCTGTCCGGGAAGGCCGAGATCAAGGCGCGGACCACGCGCTATCGCGACTCCATCCAGTTCCTCTGGGACCAGACGGTGCGCGGCATGAACAAGGGCCAGACCACCGATCATCTGGCCCATTCCATCGTCCTGCCGCCGGCCTGCGACGACGACTACCTGACGACGGAATTCTATGGCGTGGCGGAACATCACGTCCGCCAGATCGCCGCTGGCGTTCGCGGCTGGTTTGACGGCGATCCGGGGGGGCTGTTCAAGGTCGAGCCGACGGAGCGCGCCGGGCGGATGGTCGCGGGCTTTGGCGGTGCGGAGACCGTGCGCAATCTGGTCGATGAAGCCCGGACTGCAAACGACCTGCGATGGGCGCTGGAGTTGTCCAGCTGGCTGGCCGCGCGAGCCGGGGCGACGGCCGGGGACCGGCAGCTTCTGGCCGATGTGCTGCGGGACATCGCCAGTCGAACCACTGCGGCCAATATCCGCAACTGGTGCCTGACCAGGGCCCGCGACATCGACGGGTCGACTGACCTTTCGCGCCTGCGGGAGCACCGGTTCCGCGCCGGACAACTGGCCCGGCTGACGCCCCGCGAAGCGCTCAATCTGATCCGGGTAACCCTGGACCCGGCTCCCGCGGCGGGACTTGATCACCACATCGGCATCCATTTCAGCGACGCGCCGCCGGCGGGTTTGCATATCCGCAACAGCGTCTCTGTCGCCACAGACGGGGTCGGTGCGGCCTCAACCGTGACCATGTCCTACGCCGACCTGACGGGCGTCATCTCCGGGTCCTCAACCCTGTCGGAGGCCCTCGCGACCGGCGCCGCGATTATTGACGGGGACGCCCGGGCGGTACGCGCCGCGCTGGCCTGTTTCGAAATCCCCGGCTTCAGGGCGTAGCGGCGGCGACCGTCTGCGCCGGGGTTCGCCAATCCGAGGCGACGGCGGCGTAGAGCTGGATCATGTCGAGGTCGTACTGGCCCTGAGAGCGGGCGACGGTCTGCCGCGCGCGGTTCACCAGCTGCTGCACCTCAATCACCTGGCGCAGGCTCGCACCGCCCAGATCATAGGCCGCGTGCGCGGTTCGCAACTTACCTTCCTCTGCTGCCAGTGAACGGCGATCCGCCTCCAGTTCCGCGTGGTCGGAACTCGCGGCGGAGAGTGCGTCGCTGACCTGTACAAACGCTCTGAGGACGGTCGACTGATAACGCGCCAGAGCGACTCGCGCCTCCGCCTCGGCTGCGCGCTGTCGGGCCTTGAGCGTTCCGCCGTTGAACACCGGCGCCGACAGGCCTGAGAACAGGTTCCAGCCACTGCCGCTGTAGCCGAACAGCCCCTCGGGTGTGGTCGCCGTCTGGGTCAGGGTCGCGGTCAGGCGGATGTCCGGGTAGCGGTTGGCCTGGGCGATTCCTATCGCAGCGGTGGCGGCGTGCAGTTCTGCTTCAGCGGCGAGGATGTCGGGTCGAGAGCGTACAAGGGCTGACGGCAGGGCGAGGGGAACGTCGGCCACGACCTGCGCAGGATCGAGGGCGAAGTCCGGTGGCGTCCATTCTGCGGGGGCGCGTCCGACGAGCAGCGCCAGTTGATGGCGCGCGGCGGCCAGATCTTTCTGCAGGCGAGGCAGCGACGCCTCGTTGTCAGTCAATTGCCGGTAAATCAGCACCAGATCGGAAAGGGGGACGCCGCCCTCCGCCTGGGCTGCCCTGACCATCTCGAAGATCCGGCGGTCGTCGGCGATGACGGCCTCGATCGCGGTGATCTGAGCCCGAAGCGCGGCGATGGTCATGGCCTGACGCGCGACGTTGGCCGTTAGCGTCAACCGGGCGGCGTCGGCCTCATGGCGCGCCACCTCCACCATGGCCCGGGCCTGCTCTGTCGCCCGCCGGCGGGCGCCGAACAGATCGAGGTCGTAGTTCACGTTGCCGCCGACCGAAAGCAGCCCGATCGTCGGTGGCGTGAAGCCGGAGAAGCCGAACAGCTTGGAATTGATCCGGGTCTTCCGGGCGCTGGTGTCGAGGTCAGCTTGCAGCTGCTGTTGGCCTCGGGCGGACTCCGCTTCGGCCTGGGCGCGCTCCAGGGCGGCGTTGGCTTCGGCCAGGTCCTGGTTGTTGGCCAGTGCCAAGTTCATGATCTCGTCCAGCCCCGCCAGGCCAAGGGCCCGCCACCAGGGACTGTTGGGTGAGGCGGCCGGATCGAGACGCACGCCGGGCGGCGTCGCGTCCCCCTTCATGGCGTATCCAGCGGCAGCGGCGCCTTGCGGCGGCGCGGGCGTCTCGAAGTTCGGCCCCACGGTCGTACAGGCGCCTGTTGCAAGCGCCAGGGCGATCACCCACGCCGCGCGAGATTGAAGCTCAGGGCGCCCGGGCATCAGCGGCCTTTTGCGGCTGGGCGCGAATGTCCACCTTCACCGTGGCCGAGAGGCCTGCGGCGAGGTCGCGGGTGGGGGTGTCCAGTTCGATCCGAACGGGCAGACGCTGGGTGACCTTGACCCAGTTCCCGGTGGCGTTCTGGGCGGGCAGTGCGGAGAAGGCTGCGCCGGTGCCGGGTGAGAAACTGGCGACATGACCGCGTAACCCGGCGTCGGGGCGAGCGTCCACGTTGATCTCTACGGGTTGGCCCACCTTCATTCCGGCCAACTGGTCTTCCTTGAAGTTGGCCTCGATCCAGGGTTTTCCAGACAGCAGCCAGAATGCGGTCTGGGAGGCATTGAGATAGGTTCCAACAGGCATCTGCTGCACCCGGGCCACCACACCGTCAGCCGGAGCGGTAACCGTCGCGTCGGAGACTGACAGTTCCGCCCTATCCAGCTGGGCCCTGGCGTGCATCACCGCCGGCGCGGCGTCGGTCGCCAGGTTCGGGTCCCCGCCGAGACCAGCCAACGCCTGAGCGGCAGCCTGCTGGGCCGCAGCCAGTTGTCCGCGCGCCAGCGTCGCGGTGTGAACGGCCTGATCCACCTGGAGCTGGGAGATGACCCCCACCCTGAACAGCTTGCGCAAGCGTTCCGCCTCTCGCTGGGAGAAGGCCAAAGTCTCGCGCGCGGCGTCGACGTTGGCGGCCTGGACCCGGTAGGCGGCGCGCAGCGTCTCCACCTGCATCCGGGCGCCGGCCAGTTGCGCGGCGGCGGCCTGAGCGGCGGCCTGATGTTCGCGGACATCCAGCCGGAACAGGACCTGGCCGCGCTTCACGACCTGGTTCTCCGTCACGTAGATCTCGGTCACCCGTCCGCTGATCGAAGGCGCGACCGGCGCCTTGGCGATCTGGACATAGGCGTCGTCTGTTGTCTGGTAGCGACCGCTCAGCATGAAGTAGGCGATGACGCCGCCGAGAATCAGCACCGGTCCGGCGATGATCAGCGGCCATCGCCAACGGCGTCGGCGAGGCGGCTCTGTGGGATTTGTAGCGGTCATGATCCGGCCTCTTCGTCCGGTGTTTCGATCTTCATCTCAGCAAGGCGCACACGTACCCGCTCCAGGCTGGTCTGCAGCAATCCCAGCTCGTGCTCGGACAGATCGCGGAAACAATCGGCCTGCAATTCATCGGACGTTGCGAACATCACCGGGATCAGTTCGCGCGACAGCGGCGTCAGATGCACGCGCCATTTTCGGCGATCCGCCGGATCGGCCCGTCGCTCCACGTGACCGCTTTTCTCCAGCCGGTCGACCGTCTCGCCCAACGCGACCCTGCTGATTTCGAGACGCTCGGCCAGCGCCGCCTGGGTCAGACCGTCCTGACGCGACAGATAGGCCAGTGCCCGCCAGGTCGCCGTCGTCAGCCCCAGCTTGCGCATCCGCACATCGAAGTGGGCCCTGAGCAGGCGCGTGACCTCTGCAAGACCGAAACCGATCTCGAAGCGGGCGTTCGACCCTTCCCGCAGCACAGCTGTCGGCGCGTCCATATCGATCCGTTTTTCAACTAGACGTCATCGCCTTTGAATGTAATGGACCTTATCGTCAAGTGCCTTCCTAGAAAGGCCGTTTGAGGGTCGAGACCGGTTCGTGGCTACCGCGAAGGACATCAAGAACCGGATTCCCATCACCGGCGCCCTGATGCTGGCGACCTTGATGAACACGCTCGACACCACCATCGCCAACGTGGCCTTGCCGCACATTCAGGGCAGCGTTTCGGCGGCGCAGGACCAGATCACCTGGGTGCTGACCTCCTACATCATCGCCACGGCGATCATGACCCCGCTGTCCGGCTGGCTTTCGCAGCGGATCGGGCGGAAAAAGATGTTTCTGTACTCGATCGCCGGATTCACCGTGGCCTCCGTGCTGTGCGGCACCGCGACCAGCCTGCCGGAGATCGTGATCTATCGCTTGCTGCAGGGCATCGCGGGCGCCTCGCTGATCCCGCTGTCACAGGCGACCATGCTGGATCTCTACCCCCAGCACATGATCCCCCGGGTTATGAGTCTGTGGAGTGCGGCGATAATTCTCGGGCCGGTGATCGGCCCCAGCCTCGGGGGGTGGCTGACGGAGACCCTGAGCTGGCGCTGGGTCTTCTACATCAATGTGCCGATCGGCATCCTGGCGTTCCTCGGCATCCAGTCCTACATGGATCCGGACGAGGGCGGGCGACAGCGGCCCTTCGACTTTCTGGGTTTCGGGGCGCTCACCCTGTTTGTCGGCAGTTTCCAGCTGATGCTGGATCGAGGGCCAGGCCAGGACTGGCTGGAGTCCAGCGAGATCATCATTACCGCCGCGATCACGGCCGCAGGGCTCTATGTGTTTATCGCCCAAAGCCTGACGTCGAAGAACCCCTTTTTCCATGGGGATCTGGGGCGGGATACCAACTTCGTGGGCTCGGCGGTGTTCGGATTTTTCATCGGTATCCTGCTGTTTTCCACCACCGCATTGCTACCGCTCCTGATGCAGAATCTGATGGGTTACTCCGCGCTGCAGAGCGGTTGGGCCAGCATGCCGCGCGGCCTGGGTTCGCTGATCGCCTTCCTGGCCGTGCCGTTTCTGGTCTCGCGGTTCGGCGCCAGGCAGGTGCTGGTCGTAGGCGTCCTCGTTTCGGCCTATTCGCTTTGGGAGATGAGCTATTTCGACCTTAGCATGACGGCTACGCCGATCATGGTGACAGGCTTCGTCCAGGGGCTGGGCACCGGCCTGATGTTCGCCCCGTTGAGCGCGCTGGGCTACGCCACCTTGAGCCCGGTTCACCGCACTGAGGGCACAATCATCGCCACCATGGCCCGGACCCTGGGTTCGAGCGTCGGCATCTCGGTGGTCCAGGCCCTGCTGATCAACAACAGCGCGCTTGCCCACGCCCGTATCACCGAGCGGGTGGCGATTGGCGATCCCGTTCTGGCCGCCGCCCTGCCGCCCGCCTACAGCCCGGCGACGACGGAAGGCCTGCAGATCCTGAACGCCGAGGTAACCCGGCAGGGCGCCATGGTAGGCTACGACAATCTCTTCAGCTGGATGGCGGTGGCCGCGCTGATCCTGCTGCCGATGATCTTTGTGATGCGGGCGACCCCGGCGGCCCCCAGCCGCGCCGAGCCGCCGGCCGACTGACCAACGAAGGACCCATGACCGCAACGACCACCCACGCCATGCCCCTCACTGCCGTCTCCCCCGGACGTTGGACGACGATCGCTGCGCCGGAATGGAACAATCCCGGCGGGGGGCTATGGGGCGGTTACGCCATTGGCCTGTTCATCCGGGTGCTGGAGGCTGAGCCCGATGCGGTGGGCGAGGCGCTTTCGTTAACCCTGACCTATGCCGCCGGCATGCCCGCGGGCCCGCTCGACATCCGCACCCGGCGCCTGAGGCAGGGCGGGTCCATCGGCGTGTGGGAAGTGGAACTGCTGGCGTCCGGCTCGGACCAGGTGGGGGTGCATGGGATCGTCACCCTGGCCCGGCGACCCGAGACCCCCGCCTTCGCCTTCGCCAGGATGCCCGAGGCGCCGGACCCCGACAGCCTGCCCAGCCCGATCATGCCCGGCGCCTCTCAACACTACGGTGCGTCCGCCTTCGAACGGCGGACGCTGGAAGAGTTTCCGCCGCAAGCCAGCGGCGATTCCTACACCCTGGCCTGGGTGCGTTCGCGCAACGGTCCGATGGACAAGGCGCGGTTGGGCATGGTCACCGACAATTCCGCCCCGCGCGCCATGTATGCACTCGGCCGGACGATCATGACCACCACACTGACCCTGACCGTCTACCTGCACGCAACCTCCGAGGAACTGGCCGCGATCGGCGAGGACTTCATCCTGGTGGAGTGCGAGGGCCGGGTCGGCGGCGGCGGCGCTTCAGATGAGCGTTCCAGCTACTGGAGCCGCGATGGCAAGCTGCTGGCCACCAGCGAGCAACTGGCGTGGTACCGACCGCTGGCGCGGCGCTCGGCGGAGTAAGGGGCGGCTGTGTGATCCGGTCGCGCGCCAAAGGTTTCAGGGCCGGTCAGACCCGCAAACCGCCGTACAGATACAGCAATATCAGAACGACCAGAATCAGGCCCAGGACGCCGCCGAGGCCGGGAAGGCCATAGGTGCGGTGAGCGTAATAGCCACCTCCGCCGCCAAACAGCAGAACTAGAACGACGATGATGAGGATGAGGGACATGGCGCGCCTGTTCGGTTCGCCCCGGCAAACTGGCGGGGCCCTACCTCAACCGGCGTCGCACCGGATGGTTCCTATCGCCCGCCGCCCGTAGTCCTCGGACCGGCTGTGGGTCTGTTGGTGGACGCGTTGACGTCTCGCAGGTCGACAACTCTAACCGACCGCCACGCCCATCATCGACGTTGCTTCCTCTCGCCAGTCCTTGCGGGTGCGCGCGTAGAGCAGACAGTCGGCTGGATCACCGTCGCCAAAGCCGGCGCTGCGCAGCAGGCCCTCGCGGGTGAAGCCGCACCGTTCGGCCAGCTTCCACGACGCAGTGTTCCAGGCCTCGATGATCAGTTGCTGTCGGTAGATGGCCTGACGTTCGGCGAACAGCAGGTCGGAAAACGCCCTCACGGCCGGCGGCGCGAGGCCGTGTCCGCGGTGGGCCGGATCGTGCAGGATGTAGCCCAGTTCGAAACCGTGGATGCAGGGCGCGGCGCGGTAGAATTGGCAGGTGCCGACCATGCGTCCGTCCTTGACGATGGCCATCGCGCCCGCCTCGTCGGTCCAGAAGCCCGTAGCCTCGAAGGCTGCGCTGAGAGCGCCCGCATTGGTCAGCGGCTCGCGGATCGAAACCGTGAACGGGAAGCGGGCGATCTGCTCTAGGTCGCCGGATTGAATGCGGCGCAAGGTCGTGGTCATGGCAGCCTTGCCAAAGTAAGGAGGCGCGTGATGGCCTCTCAGGGCCGGGTTTAGATCAGGCTCAAAAAGAACACCACCGTGGCCACCGCCATAACGCCCGTCGCCGCCCAGCCCAACATCGCCGCGCCGGGCGAGAGGGTGAGGCGGCCCATCGCCAGAGGGTTCCGGACGATCAGCATCATGGCGGCCATCAGCGGCGCGGCGAGCACGCCATTGACGACGGCGGCCCAGTAGAGGGCCTTGGCCGGGTCAATCCCGATGAAGTTGAGCGAGGCGCCCAGCAGGGTGGTGACCGCGATCGTGGCGTAAAACAGCCGGGCTCGCAGCGGCTTGGCGTCGAGACTGCCCGCCACGCCGACCATCTCGGTCACCGCATAGGCCGCCGACCCGGCCAGCACGGGCACCGCCAGCATGCCGGTGCCGATAATCCCCAGGGCGAACAGGGCGAACGCAAAGGGCCCGGCGATGGGCCGAAGCGCTTCGGCGGCCTGCGCCGAGGTCGTGATGTCGGTGACGCCGTTTGCGTTGAGGGTTGCCGCTGTGGCGTAGACGATGGCCAGCGAGACCAGGGTGGAGAACCCCATGCCCACCAGAGTGTCCAGCCGGATGCGCTTCAGTTCCGGACCGGCCTCGCGCGGCGTGATGCACAGGGGCTTGGCATGGTGGCGGTGTTGTTCCTCGATCTCCTGCGCGGCCTGCCAGAAGAACAGGTAGGGGCTGATCGTGGTGCCCAGGATGGCGACCACGGCCATGGCATAAGCCGGGGTCCACTGGATTTCCGGGATCACCAGCGCCGTCAGGGCCCGGCCCCAGGGCACATCGGCGACCATCACAACGGCGAAATAGGAAAACAGCGAAAGCGTCGTCCATTTCAGCAGCGAGGCGTAGCGGGCGTAGTTCAGGCCGACTTCGATCACGACGCAGACCACACCAAACATCAGGGTGTGAAGCGCGCTGCTGCCCCCCAGCAGCAAAGCCAGCGCCGCCCCCATGGCCCCCAGGTCCGCGCCCAGATTGACGATATTGGCGATCAGCAGCAGCAGGACCACGCTCCAAAGCAGGGGCCTGGGATAGTGACGGCGAAGGTTGCGCGCGATCCCGGCGCCGGTGACGCGGCCGATCAGCGCGGCGACCTCCTGGATCACCACCATCAGCGGAAAACTCAGGACAAAGGTCCAGGCCAGACCATAGCCGAACTCGGCCCCCACCTGGCTGTGGGTGCCGATGCCGCTCGGGTCATCGTCCGCTGCGCCGGTAATCAATCCCGGCCCCAACTGCGAGAAGAACCGGCGCAGGCGTGACGGCTCGGGTTTGTCCATATCACCCGTCTAGGCCTCGAAGGCTTTTCGCGACTTGAGAAATGCCAAGGCCGGATCGGGTCGAAGGCGAAGGCGACTGACAGCGCGATCTTTTCGCGGCAGGATGCGCGTCATGACCCTGCTCGCGCTTCCCGACCAAGCCCCTGACGTCCCCTGGCCGACTATGGACTGGCCGACCGGAACCCTTCCGGCCGGGCTGAAACGCGGGGCCTTCGAGGCGCTGATCTCCGAGGCGTTTGCCGAGCCTGCCTCGGACCTCCTGGGCGAGACACACGCCCTGTTGGTCGTCCATGGCGGGCGGTTGGCCTACGAGCGCTATGGCGTGACATCCGGTCCCGAGGCCACCCAGCCATCCTGGTCCATGGCCAAGAGCATGACCCACGCCCTGGTCGGTATGCTGGTCGCCGATGGCAAGCTCGATATCCACCGGCCTGCTGACGTGCCTGAATGGCAGGGCGAGGGTGACCCCCGCGCGGCGATCACCCTGGATCAGTTGTTGCGCATGTCGAGCGGGCTAACGTTCGTCGAGGACTATGTGCCCGGCCACCCGTCCGACGTGATCGCGATGCTGTATGGCGTGGGGAAATCCGATGTGGCCCACTACGCCGCCGATCTGCCGCCGGCGCATCCGCCAGGGTCGTTCTGGAACTATGCCAGCGGAACATCCAACATCGTCGCCCGCTGCGCCGCACAGGCCCAGGGCGGGGACTTTGCCGCCTTCATGCGCGAGCGGCTGTTCGGGCCTCTGGGCATGACCAGCGCCACGCCGAAGTTCGACGCGGCGGGGACGTTTATCGGCTCGTCCTATTGCTTCTGCACGGCCCGCGATTTCGCCCGGTTCGGCCTGCTCTATCTGCGCGACGGGGTCTGGGAGGGGCGTCGCCTCCTGCCGCCCGGCTGGGTCGACTATGCACGGACGCCGACCTTCCAGCAGGCCGGCGTGATCGACGGGCGATACGGTGCCCACTGGTGGCTGGACGTCGGCGGTCCGGGATCGTTTTCCGCTAACGGCTACGACGGCCAGTTCATCGTGGTCGTTCCGGATCTTGATCTGGTGGTGGTGCGGAATGGCGCCACGCCGCTGGACAAGAAGGACGCGCTCAGGGCGTGGATGGGCGAGCTGGTGTCAGCCTTCCGGTAGCGCTCAACGCCGCTCAAGCGCCAACCGCACCCCGAAAGCCAGAAAGACGCCGCCGGTGAGGCGGTCCAACCAGCGCACGACCGCCGCGTGCTGCAGCACATCCGCAATAGGACGGGTGGCGCCAATCAGAACCGCGAACCAGACCAAACCCATCACGCCGTGCAGAGCCGCCAGCAGGAAAATGAAAGGCCCGGCCGCAACGCCGTCCGGCACGAACTGCGGCAGGAACGAAATGTAGAAGACGCCGACCTTCGGGTTCAGCAGATTGGTCAGGAAGCCCCGTCGCATCCACGCGAGGTCGCCGCCTGAGGTCGGCGCAACGTCGCCAGCGATCTCGAAACGCTCGCGCGGCCTGAGGATCAGCCCGACCCCCAGCCAGACCAGATAGGCTGCGCCAGCCCAACGGATGACATTGAACGCCAGGTCGGAAGCCTCCAGAACCACGCCAAGGCCCAGCGCCACGGCGGCGCCCCAGACGAGACACCCGGCAATCACGCCCAGGGCCGCCAAAGCGGCGCGCTTTGGGCCCTCGACGGCAGCTGTCCGCAGCACGATGGCGGTGTCGAGACCCGGCGTCATGGTCAGCACGCCCGCCGCCAGTATGAAGGCGAGCAACGCCTCAATGACCGTCACTTGCGCACCAGCTTGCCGTCCTCGATGGCGCGATAGAAGCAGGAGACCGCGCCCGTGTGACAGGCTCCGCCGTCACCCTGCGGCCGCACCTTCATCCAGACGGCGTCCTGGTCGCAGTCGATCCGGATCTCGTCGACGATCTGCACCTGCCCGGAGGTGGCGCCCTTGTGCCAAAGCTCGTTACGGGATCGGCTGAAATAGTGCGCCTCGCCGGTGGCCAGAGTACGCGCCAGCGCCTCGGCGTTCATCCAGGCCAGCATCAGCACCTCACCCGTGATGGCGTGCGTGGTCACCGCCGCGATCAGGCCATGAGCGTCAAAGCGGGGCGTCAGGGCATCGCCCTGTTCAAGGGCGGCCTTCGCAGGAGAAGAAGCGGCTTTCATGCGCCTAGATATGGCGCCGTTGGACCACGATGCGCTACCCCTCCCGGCGCGTCAGCGGGGCGGGTGACCGCCTCTAGCGCTTGTTCACAAAGTCCAGGAACCGCTGGCGCAGCGTCGCGTCGGTCTTGAACACGCCGGTGAACTGGGTGGTGATGGTCGTCACATGGCGGTGGTGCACGCCACGGGTGGTCATGCACTGATGGGCCGCGTCGATCAGCACGGCCACGCCGGCAGGGCGAAGGCTGTCGGTGATGGCGTCGCAGATCTGCTGGGTCATGGTCTCCTGGGTCTGGAGACGGCGCGCGAAGATCTCCACCACCTTGGCCAGCTTGGAGATGCCCACCACGCGGTTGGTGGGCATGTAGGCCACATAGGCCTTGCCCAGGAACGGGGCCATGTGATGCTCGCAGTGGCTCTCCACCTCGATCTCGCGCAGCATGACGATGTCGTCATAGCCCTGCACGTCTTCGAAAGTGCGCGAGAGCTCCTTTGCGGGATCCAGCGTGTAGCCCACAAACCATTCGCCGTACGCGTCAACCACGCGCTTGGGCGTGTCGATCACGCCCTCGCGGCGCGGATCATCGCCGGCCCAGGCGATCAGAGTGCGGACGGCCTCCATGGCCTCCTCGCGCGAGGGGCGCTTGAAGTGCTCGAGCGAGCTGTCGTCGGACCCGATGAGGGTTCGGTCACGGGAAGGGGCGTCCATCGGAGATCGGTTCTTTCCAGGGCCAGAGTTGCGCCGGGACGAAGGCCCCGGAAATGACGCGTGCCACCCTTTCACTTCAGACGTGAGGTGCGGTTGGCCTCGGGTCCGGTCCCCCTGTATATGGGTTCAGGCCCAATCCCGGCAACTGTTTCGCAGCGTAAACCTCGACCATGACCCTGAGTCTGTACGACACCATGACCCGCAAGAAGCGGGCGTTCACGCCCCGCGATGAGCACCGGGTGACGCTCTATGTCTGCGGACCGACGGTCTACAACTATGCGCACATCGGCAATTTTAGGCCTGTTGTAGTGTTCGACCTGCTGTTCCGGGTGCTGCGTGACCTCTATGGCGAGGACGCGGTGCTTTACGCGGCCAACGTCACGGACGTGGACGACAAGATCAACGCGAAGGCCGCCTCCGAGGGTGTGCCTATCGGTGTGATTTCGGATCGCTACCTGGCCGCCTACAATGCTGACGCCGCCGCGCTGGGCGCACTGAAGCCCACTTTCCAGCCGCGCGTTACCGAGACGATGGAAGCCATCACGGTCTTCATCGCCGACCTGGTGGCGCAGAAGGCGGCCTACGCGGCCGAGGGCCATGTGCTCTTCGACACCCAGGCATTCCCGGACTATGGCAAGCTGTCGGGTCGGCCGATAGATGAGATGATCGCCGGGGCGCGCGTCGATGTGGCCCCCTACAAGCGCCATCCTGCCGACTTTGTGCTCTGGAAGCCTTCGAAACCAGGCGAGCCGTCGTGGGACAGCGCCTTCGGACCGGGCCGCCCCGGCTGGCATATAGAGTGCACGGCGATGATCGAGCAGGCGCTGGGTCTGCCCATCGACATCCACGGCGGCGGCATCGACCTGGTGTTTCCGCACCACGAGAATGAGCTGGCCCAGGGGGTCTGCGCCGGCCACGGGACAGAGTACGCCGACGTCTGGATGCACAACGGCTTCCTCAACATGGGCGACGAGAAGATGTCCAAGAGCGTGGGCAACGTCGCGCTGGCCCACGACCTGCTGAAGACCTGGCCGGGCGAGGCGCTGCGATGGGCCCTGCTCGCCGGTCACTATCGTCAGCCGCTGGAATGGACGGGCGACCTGATCGAGCAGTCCAAGAGCGCGCTGGACCGGCTCTATCGGGTGCTGGACGATTCCGCCCGGTTTCTCGAGGGCGTTCCAACAGCGGCGCGGGCGTCCGGCGGCGAGCATCGCGGGGCCGTCGAGGCTCACGACGCCGTGCTCTCGGCCCTCAGGGACGATCTCAACACGCCGCTGGCGTTCGCCGCGCTCTTCCAGCTGGCGGACTACGTGCGGACTTCCACGACGGGCAAGGATGTGGCTGGCGTCGAACGCGGCCGCAGTCTCCTGCTGGAGGCGGGACAGCTGATGGGCTTGCTGGTCGCCGATCCCCGGGCCTGGTTCCAGGGCGGCGCCGACGACGACATGAAGGCCCGGGTCGAGGCGTTGATCGCAGCCCGGGGCGAGGCGCGTGCGGCCAAGGACTGGCCCGCCGCCGACCGTATTCGCGACGAACTTTCGGCGTTAAAGGTCGAGGTCATGGATGGCCCCACCGGCGCCACCTGGCGGATCAAGGAGCAAGCCTGATGCCTATCAAGCCCGAGCCCGACCTGCTGGCCGGCCCCTTCGCCAAACGCGGAACGATGGGCCCCAGGATCGCCGCGCCCGACGCGGGGTCGCGACTGCCGCCGCCCAAGGCCCCCAGCGGTCTGCGCGTGGAGGACCGGATCGGAATCCAGGCCCCCGCCGAGGTGATCTGGGAAATCGTCCGTGACCTGGACCGATGGTCCGAATGGAATCCGACCTATCCGCAGGCCACCGGCCAGATCAGGATTGGCGAGGTGCTGTCCGTGACCCTGGCCCTGCCCGGCCAGTCGCCCCAGATGCTGACGCCGAAGGTTCTGGAATGGGTACCGAACGAGCAGCTGCACTGGCAGCTTAAGATGATGGGCGGCCTGATCCGGACGCTGCGCTACATCGAGATCGAAACCCTCGCCAACCAGAGCTGCGTGGTCGACAACGGCGAGATCTTCGGCGGGTTGATGGGCCCGTCGCTGGGCAAGCGGATGGGACGTACGGTCCAGCGCGGGTTCCGGGCCATGAATGAGGCGCTGAAGGCCCGCGCCGAGGCTGAGTGGGGGGCGGGACGATAACGATGGCAGGCAGGATCGGTCGGACGGTGGCGGAGTCGACGCCCTATTGGCCTGACACACCCCGGCCACCCAGGGGTGCTCCAAACATTCTGGTGGTTCTGTTCGACGACGTCGGCTTCTCGGACTTCGGCTGCTACGGCTCGCCCATCCGCACGCCCACCATTGACCGGCTCGCCGCCGAGGGACTGCGCTATTCGGGGTTTCACACGACGGCCATGTGCTCGACGACCCGGGCGGCGCTGCTGAGCGGGCGCAATCACCATTCGGTCGGCGTGGGCTGCCTGGCCAATTTCGACAGTGGCTATCCGGGTTATCGCGGCAAGATCGCGCGGGAGTCGGGGATCCTGCCCGAACTGCTGCGGCCCCACGGCTACCGGAACTATATGCTGGGCAAATGGCATGTGACGCCACTGACCGAGACCGGCCCCTCCGGCCCCTTCGACGGCTGGCCGCTGGGCCGGGGCTTCGACCGGTTCTATGGCTTCATGGACGCCGAGACCGACCAGTATGCGCCGGAACTGGTGCGCGACAACACGCCTGTGTCTCCGCCGGGAATGTTCGCCGACGGCTATCATCTGACGTCCGATCTGGTGGACGAGGCGATCCGCTTCATCGCCGATCATACGGCCGACGCGCCGGATAAACCCTGGCTCACCTGGCTGGCGCTGGGCGCCTGTCACGCTCCGCATCAGGCGCCGCCCGACCTGATCCGCAGCTATGACGCCGTGTTCGAGCATGGCTGGGATGTGGAGCGCGAACAGCGGCTGGCTCGCCAGATCGCCATGGGGCTGGTCCCGGCGGATACCCGCCTGCCGGACCGCAACGACGGGGTCCGCCCCTGGGATAGCTATTCCGCCGATGAGCGCCGCCTCTTCACCCGCCTGCAAAGCGCGTTCGCCGCCATGCTCGATCACGCCGATCAGCATCTTGCGCGGCTGGTCAGCTTTCTGGAGCGCGCCGGACTTCGCGACGACACCCTGATCCTGGTGATGTCCGACAACGGCGCCAGTCAGGAGGGCGGCCCTCAGGGCTTCGTCAACGCCATGGGTCCCTTCAACATGCGGCCCGAACCCATGGCCGAGAAGATCGCGCGTATCGACGACATCGGCGGACCCGACACCCATTCCAACTTCCCGCAAGGCTGGGCCATGGCGTCCAACACCCCGCTGCGGCGCTACAAGCAGAACACCCACGGCGGCGGCATCCGCGATCCGCTGGTGATTTCCTGGCCGGCGAAGGTGGCCGCGCGCGGGGAGGTGCGTAACCGCTTTGCCCACGCCTGCGACATCGTTCCCACGCTGATGGACCTGATCGGGATCGAACCCCTGCCGGAGACGATTGCCGGGGTTCCTCAATGGCCGCTTGAGGGCGAGAGCTTTGCGGCCAGTTTGAGCGATCCTGCTGCGCCGCCACGCATCAAGCCGCAGTATTTCGAGATGTTTGGACACCGGGGCATGTGGCGAGATGGATGGAAAGCCGTGGCCTTTCATCCACCCGGGACCCCCTTCGAGAATGACCGTTGGGAGCTCTATCATCTCGACGGCGATTTCGCGGAAACCCGCGATCTGGCCGAGCAGGAGCCTGAACGCCTCAAGGCTCTGATCGACGCCTGGTGGATGGCTGCCGAAGCGCACAAGGTATTGCCGCTGGACGACCGGTTCGGGCCGCGGTTCGCCGAGAACTCGGCGCGTTTCCACGGCGCCCGGAAGCACTTTGTACTCCATGCCGGCATGGGGCACCTGCCCACCGACGTGGCGCCGGATGTTCGCGCTCGGAGCTATCGGATCGAGGCGGATGTGGTCCTGAAACCGGGCGCCGAGGGTGTGCTGATCGCCCACGGCGACGCCACCAGCGGCTACAGCCTCTATCTGCAGGACGGCCATCTCCATCACACCCTCAACATCGGCGGTGAGAAGACGACGGCCACTTCGCGATCGCCGGTACCGCTGGACGCCACACGGCTGGGCGTGGTGGCCCGTCGGGGCGAAACCGGCCCGCGAACCTTCACCCTGACCATCGACGGGGCGCCTGCCGGGCAGGTCACGGCGACGACCGGGTTCGGCAATTTCATCTCCTGGTCGGGTCTGGACATCGGCCTGGATCGAGGCAGTCCCGTGGCGGGCTATGCTGCCCCGTTTGCGTTCACCGGAACCCTACGAAAGGTCACGGTGACCATGGGCGACGATCAGGCCCTTGACGGCGAGGCGGTGGGCGCGGCGGAAATGGCGCGGCAATAGCCCGGAGTTCACGCTGATGACGCCTTCACGCCGCGCGGTACTTGCTGCCGGAGCGACCGCCATGGCAGCGCCCGCCCTGGCGGCCGATCCTGCGGCCCTGGCCCGTAATGAACGACACTGGTCCAGGGTTGCAGCGTTGTTCGATACGCCACCGCCCGGCGTCATCCAGCTTGAGAACGGCCAGTTCGGGGCGATGACCCGGGCAACGCGGGCGGCCTACGAGCAGAAGCTGGCCAGGGTGAACCGGGAGACGACACTCTACACGCGTCGCAGCGCCTTGCAGGATGTCCAGGCGGTGCGCGCGAAGGCCGCGGCGTTCCTGGGCGTGGACGTGGACGAGATCGCCTTCACGCGGGGCGGCACGGAGTCCATGCTGGTCCTGATCGGCGGCTACAGTCGACTGAAACCTGGCGATGCGGTCCTTTATGCCGACCTCGACTATGACAGCATGCAGGTGGGGATGGAGTCGCTGGCCCGGCTCCGGGGTGTTCGCGTGGTGCGGTTTGCCCTGCCGGAGCCGGCCACCCGACAGGGGCTGATCGACGCCTATGACCAAGCGCTGAAAGCCAATCCTGACGTCCGGATGATGCTGTTGACCCACCTCAGCCATCGCACGGGGCTGATCCCGCCGGTGAAGGAGATCACGGCGCTGGCCAAGGCCCGCGGCGTCGACGTGTTGCTGGATTGTGGCCATGCCCTGGGACAGACCGAGTTTTCACTGCGTGACATGGGTGTCGAGTTTGCGGGCCTGAACCTACACAAGTGGATCGGCAGCCCGCTGGGCGTCGGACTCGTCTACATCCGCAGGGACCGGATTAGCGACATCGAGATCTCGATCCTGGCCGAACCCAGCGACGCCATTGACGCGCGGGTCCACACGGGCACCGTCAGTTACGCCAGCGTCCTGACGGTCGCCGACGCGTTCGATGCGCATGCGGCGATCGGCCCTGCGGCCAAGGCGCGGCGACTTCAGTTTCTGCGAGATCGCTGGGCGGAGACCCTTCGCGACCATCCGCGCATACAGGTGCTGACGCCGCCGGATCCCTCCCTGCATGCGGGAATTACGTCCTTCCGCATTACAGACCAGACCTCGCTGGCCCAGGCCCTTGAGCTCAAGAAAACCCTCTTTGAACGCCACCGCATCTTCACCGTCGAGCGCCCGGGCGCGGCAAAGGGGGCTTGTATTCGTGTATCGCCGTCGTTTGTGAATACGGTCGACGATATGGATGCCCTGGTCGCAGCCCTGAAGGAGATTGCCGCATGATCGTCGAGATGCGTACCTACACGCTGTCGATCGGCGCCACCGGCCGTTACTTCAAGGCCTACGGCGAGAAGGGTCTGGCGGTGCAGAAGCGGATCCTGGGCCATCTGGTCGGCTACTACAGCGTCGAGGTCGGCGGCCTCAACAAGGTGATCCACCTGTGGGCCTACGAGAGCCTGGATGAGCGGGCACGACGACGTGCGACACTCTGGAGCGATCCCGAGTGGCTGGACTACGTCAAGGAGGTGGGCGGTCTGGTGCAGCATCAGGAAAACCAGATCCTGTCGCCTGCGCCGTTCTTCCAGGTCCCGCCTGCGGTTTGACTTCCCGACGCTGAAGGCAGACCTAGAGCCGATGATTGATGATCTCTATTCGGCGAAACTGCTGCGGCTGGCGGCCGACTTGCCGCGCACCGGGCGGCTGGTCGATCCGGACGCCACTTCAGAGAAGGTCTCGAAGCTTTGCGGCAGCCGGATTGTCGTTGACGTCAAGGTCTCGGGCGGCAGGGTGACGGACTTCGCGCAGGACGTGAAGGCCTGCGCGCTGGGACAGGCCTCGGCCTCGGTGCTGGGCGCCCATGTGATTGGCGCTAGCCTGGCCGAGCTGGAGACGACAAGAGACGCCTTCCGTGCCATGCTAAAGGCGGACGGGCCTCCCCCTGAGGGTCGGTTCGCGGAACTTGGGCTGCTCGCGCCAGTTAGGGACTATCCGGCGCGTCATACCTCGACGATGCTGGCGTTCGAAGCCGTTACGGAGGCGGTGGCCGAGGCGGTCACAAGGGAAAGCTGATGGCCGACTACATCTTCCTGATGCACGACGATGCGGCGGGCGGCGCAGGCCTCGACTGGGAGCGCTATCTCTCGCGGTTGAGGGAAGCCGGCGTCTTCCAGGGCGGCAGCGCCATCGGAAACGGTCAGTGCGAGCGCAAGTCGGGCGCGACCCCCGCGCCGACGGCCCATATAACCGGCTTTATCCGGGTCACCGCCCGGGACATGGCGCACGCTCGCCTGCTGCTGGCCGGCAATCCGGTGTTTGAGGCGGGGGGCACGGTGGAAATACGCGAGCTGCCGACCGGATAGGCCGCGGTTCCGTTTTTGCCTCGGCTGTGCTATGCCGCTGGGGCCATGTTGACGTCAGTTCGTAACGTTTGCGCCTTTCAGGCCCCCGCCATCCCGGCGGTCAGGGCTACGATGACGGTCGAGCGTGTCACCCGAACTATCCCCGCCGGCGCGGCTTGATCTCCCTGGACCCTTGGGCGTAGGCACGGGGTCCGATCCAACAGTCCGCAGTCGGCATGAATCTCTACGAGAGCTGCGTCAGAGGCGCCCTTCGCGCCTACAAGCTGACGCTTTCGCCGCTGATCGGGCGGCAATGCCGGTTTGCCCCGACCTGTTCGGAGTATGCCTGCGAAGCCCTGATCGGCCACGGACCGTGGCGCGGGAGTTTGCTCACCGTGAAACGTCTGTGTCGTTGCCATCCCTGGGGCGGTGCGGGATATGACCCGCCGCCGCCCCCGCGCAAAACGGGCTGAACCCAGGCGCGAACCAGGACGACTGAACCATGATTGATCTGATTTTTCCCGACGGCACGAAACGAGCGTTCGAGGCCGGGGTCACGGGCAAGGAGGTCGCGGCGTCCATCGCGATCTCGCTGGCCAAACGCGCCGTTCTGGTGAAGCTGGACGGTGAACTGCTGGACGTGGACCGCGCGCTGGAACGGGGCGGCACGTTCGAGATTCTGTCGCGTGATGCGCCCGAGGCGCTCGAGACCATCCGCCACGACGTCAGCCACATCCTGGCCGAGGCGGTTCAGGAGCTGTTCCCCGGCACGCAGGTGACGATCGGTCCTGCCATCGAGGACGGCTTCTACTACGACTTCGCGCGTGACACGCCGTTCAGCCTGGATGACCTGGCCGCCATCGAACAGCGCATGAAGGAGATCGTTGACCGAGACGAGCCGATCGTGCGCGAGGTGTGGAGACGCGACGAAGCCATCGCTCACTTCAAGTCCATCGGCGAAGTCTACAAGGCCGAGATCATCGAGGGCATCCCCGCGGGAGAGGATGTCACGGTCTATCGACAGGGCCAGTGGAAGGACCTCTGTCGGGGGCCTCACCTGCCGTCCACGAAGGCGGCGGGCAAGGCGTTCAAGCTGACGAAGCTGGCCGGCGCCTATTGGCGCGGCGATCACCGCAACCCGATGCTCCAGCGGATCTACGGCACGGCCTGGGCCAGCGAGGCGGACCTGGCGGCCCACCTGCACCGCCTCGAGGAGGCCGAGAAACGCGATCACCGCAAGATCGGCAAGGCCATGGACCTCTTCCACATGCAGGAAGAAGCCAAGGGCATGATCTTTTGGCACCCCAAGGGCTGGACGCTCTATCGCACGGTTGAGGCCTACATGCGCCGCCGCCTGGACGCGGACGGCTACGTCGAGGTCAAGGCGCCCCAGATCATGGACCGCGAGATGTGGGAACGCTCCGGCCACTGGCAGAAGTTCGGCAAGAACATGTTCACGTGTGAAACGGAGGAGGGAGAGAGCCTTGCCGTCAAGCCGATGAACTGCCCCGGCCATGTGCAGATCTTCAATCACGGCCAGAAGAGCTACCGCGACCTGCCGCTCAGGATGGCCGAGTTCGGCGCATGTCACCGCTATGAGCCGTCCGGTGCCCTGCACGGCATCTTCCGGGTGCGTGCGTTCACTCAGGACGACGCGCACATCTTCTGCCGGGAGGACCAGATCGAGGAGGAGTCCACGAAGTTCGTGCGGCTGCTGAATTCGATCTACTCCGACTTCAACATGCACCTGGACAGCGTGAAACTGGCGCTGCGGCCCGAGGAACGTTTCGGTACAGACGCCGTCTGGGATGTGGCCGAACAGAAGCTGGATCGCGCCGCCCGCCAGGCCGTGAACATGCCGGTGGACCCGCTGCCGGGCGAAGGCGCCTTCTATGGGCCGAAGCTGGAGTTCCACCTGAAGGACGCTATTGGCCGCACCTGGCAGTGCGGCACGTTGCAACTGGACTATGTGCTGCCCGAGCGCCTTGACGCTGAGTATACCGCCGAGGATGGATCCAAGCAGCGGCCGGTCATGCTGCATCGTGCGATTTGCGGATCGATGGAGCGGTTCATCGGGGTGATGATCGAAAACTTCGCCGGTGCCTTCCCGCTCTGGCTCTCGCCGGTGCAGGTGGTTGTGACGACGATCACGTCCGACGCCGACGAATTTGCGCTGAAGGCTGCAGCCACCCTCCGGGCCAGGGGCCTGCGCGTCGAGACCGACCTGCGAAACGAGAAGATCAACTACAAGATCCGGGAGCACAGCCTGGCCAAGGTCCCCGTCATCGCCGTCATCGGTCGCCGTGAGGCCGAGGAAGGCAAGCTGGCGCTGCGGCGTTTCGGCTCCGACGGCCAGCAGATCCTGATGCTGGACGAGGCGGCGAACCTCCTTGCCAGCGAGGCGCAACCACCAGATGTTGCCCGTCAGACGGCGGAGTGGGTCGGGGAGATGCAGGCTGGATGAATGGCGTCGCCGCCCCCAGGCGTTCGGCAGAGACCCTGACAGTAGCCGAGGTCGGTGAGCACCCGCGCGCCGTCTCGGTCGTCATGGTGATCTACTTCCCGGGTGAGCCCCTGAAGCGCAGCCTCGCCTGCGTTCTGGCGGACCCGGCGGTCAGCGAACTGGTGGTGGTGGACAACGGCTCCAGCGTGGAGGAGGCCGCGCATCTAGGGGCCCTGGCCGCCGC
Organism: Phenylobacterium sp.; assembly: GCF_044372605.1. Lineage (GTDB taxonomy): Bacteria > Pseudomonadota > Alphaproteobacteria > Caulobacterales > Caulobacteraceae > Phenylobacterium. Next base: position 627 of record NZ_JBILRO010000011.1, on the reverse strand, counting down.
TGATCGCCGCGTCGCGGTGATCTCCGGTCAGGGCAACGTTGGCTTCGCGCGGGCCAGCAATCTGGGCGCGCGCAAGGCCGGCGGCGAAAGGCTGGTGTTCCTGAACCCTGACGCCTTCCTGCAGATGGGCTGCATCGCTGAACTGGTGCAGGCCATCGAGGATCGCCCCGTCCCCAGCCTGGTCGGCGCCCGGGTGCTGAACGCTGACGGTACAGAGCAACGCGGTGGGCGGCGCGGCGAGATCACGCCCCTGAGCGCCATGCTGTCCTTAAGCACCCTGGCGGCGCGGATTCCGGCGCTCGGCCGCTTTGAGGTGCATTGGGAATCCGACGCCTCGCCCGACCATGTGATCGAGGTCCCGACCGTCTCCGGCGCCTGCTTCTGCATGCGCCGTGAGGATTTCGAGGCCGTGGGCGGCTTCGACGAGGGCTATTTCCTGCACGTGGAGGACGTCGACCTGTGCTGGCGCGTGCGCGGCCAGGGGGGTCTGGTCCTGTTCCATCCCGGCGCTGAGGTCATCCACCTGGGCGGCACCAGTCAGACCAGTCCGATGAAGGTGGAATTCCACAAGGGCGTCGGTCTGGCCCGCTTCTTCCGCCGTCGGGCCGATGGCGTGGGTCAGCATCT
>NZ_JBILRO010000138.1:0-8911 GCF_044372605.1 Phenylobacterium sp. | reverse complement strand
GTGCATCTCGTCGATGAACAGGATGATCGAGCCCTCGGCGGCCGTCACCTCGTTCAGCACCGCCTTCAGCCGCTCCTCGAACTCGCCGCGATACTTCGCGCCGGCGATCAGGGCGCCCATGTCGAGGGAGAGCAGCTTGCGCTCCTTCAGGGCCTCCGGCACGTCGCCGTTGACGATGCGTTGCGCGAGTCCCTCGACCACGGCGGTCTTGCCGACGCCGGGCTCGCCGATCAGGACGGGGTTGTTCTTGGTGCGCCGGCTCAGCACCTGGATGGTGCGGCGGATTTCCTCGTCGCGACCGATCACTGGATCCAGTTTGCCGTCGCGGGCGTCCTGGGTGAGATCGCGGGCGTAGCGCTTGAGTGCATCGTAGCCGTCTTCCGCCGACGAGGAATCCGCCGTCCGGCCCTTGCGCACCGCCACGGCGGCGTCTTCCAGGCCCTTGGCCGTGACCCCGGCGTCCTTCAGCAGCTTCGCCGCCTCGCCGCCTTCCTTGGCCAGGGCGATCAACAGGCGTTCGGTGGTCACGAACGCATCGCCGGCCGTTTTCGCGCCGGCCTCGGCATCTGCAAAGACGCGGGCCATCTCGGGTTTCATGTAGAGCTGGCCGGACCCGCCCTCAACCTTGGGCGTACGGGCCAGCAGGGCCTCGGCGGCCTTGTCGACCTCGTCGGGCCGCCCCCCGGCGCTCTGGATCAGGGCGCGCGACAGGCCGTCGCGCTCCTCGAGCAGAACCTTCAGGAGGTGTTCGGGCGCCAACTGTTGATGGCTTCGCGCCAGCGCCAGGCTCTGGGCCGACTGGATCGCCTGTTTGGCGCGGTCAGAGTAGATATCGATGTTCATTCGGGGGTCCCCATGTCGGCGGAACGCAAGCAACCGCCTTCTGGAAGCACGGTCACCCTGCTGTTCTGAGATAGTGTGGCGCCATGGCCACACAAGGGGCCTTGATAGGGATCAAAGGGGGCGGGTCGAGCCTCAGTTCGGCGGGTTGTGTTTTTCGACAAAGGCCATGGTGGCGGTCAGCGTCTGCAGCCGGGTGTCTCCGCGCGACAGCCAGTGGTCCGCGCCGTTCTGGACGATCAACTCAAAGGGCTTGCCGGCCCTTTCAAGCGCGGTGGCCATTATGCGGCTCTGTTCGAGCGGCACCACCGTGTCATCCTTGCCGTGGATCATCAGAACCGGAATTGTCACCCGATCGACATGGGTGACCGGTGAGATTTCGACCAGGGATGGATCCTTGAGGTCATCCGCGCCCATGAAGCGATTCCAGTAGCGCAGGGCAAACTCATCGGAGTCGACCCGGGCGCCGGCGACAAACCGACGGAGATCCGAAAGGCCTGCGACAGAAACGGCGCACCGGTAGACGCCAGTATCGAGCGTCGCGCCGGCCAATGCGGCGTAGCCTCCATAGCTGGCGCCGACAATGCACACCCGCTTGGGATCAATCAGGCCCTGGCCAGCCAGATAGCGCACGCCGTCGGAAAGGTCGGTCTGCATCTTGCGACCCCACTGACCATAGCCGGCTTCCAGGAACTTTACGCCAAGCCCGCTGGAACCCCGAAAGTTGACCTGCAATACGGCGTAGCCGCGTGAGGCCATGGCCTGAGCCCACCAGTCAAACCCCGGCATATCCCTAACTGCCGGTCCGCCATGGGGGAATACGATGAGCGGCAGATCCTTTGGCTGCTGTCCACGCGGCGTCGTCAGATAGCCCGAAAGCTCCAGTCCATCAGCCGCCTTGAAGCGCACCGGTTGCTGCGGTGAGATATCTTCAGGTTCAAGGTCGCCGAACTGGGCGCCCAGATATTCCGCCTTCCGCGTCAACAGGTTGACCAGAACGAAGGCAGGGCCGCGCGTACGGGAATCCACCAGAACAACGACCAGTCGTCGATTGGTGGACCACGACTGAAGCTGCACACGATCGCCTGGAAATGCGTCGACAATACTCTTCCAGGCCGCCTGATCGGACGGATCGAAGAAGGTGTAACTGTCGTCATCTCCTGCCAGCGTGTATTGTCCGACCAGCCTCCCATCCAACGCGGCCCGCAGGGAACCTTGCAGGTCCATCGCCGGAACAGGCTCGGCAGGAGGGCGTCCGTCGGTCCGCGTTTCCCGCCAATCCCAGCGATCATTCTGACCTTTCTGGGCATACAGGATCGAGGCGTTGTCGCGTCCCAGCCCGATCATGTACGGGCGGTCCAGCGGCGCCACAGCCGAGGCCGCTTCGCGCCAGCCTGCGCCTTCGCGAACGCGCATCGACCAGGTCTTTGAGCCGCGGGCATAGAATTCCTCGGCAACCGGCGCGCCCGAGGCGTCAAGTGTCCAGCCGATCGTATCCTCGGATCCGGACTCGACCACCCGGTTCACGCCGCTGTCCAGATCGACTCGGAAAAGGGTAAGACGCGCCGTGTTGCCGACGAACACGAACCCCTTGACGAAGACTGCCGGCTTGCCCTGATAAACCCGGACGGTTGGCATGCCATAGATGGCGTCCAGGTCGGCCTTGGACGTCGCCATCACCGATCTGATTTTCTTTTTCTCGATGTCGATGATGTTTGCAAAGTACCACTCGCGAAAGCCATTCTGAATGAGGAAGTCTCGCGTGGTCGTCGACGCGACGAGAACCATGTGCCGGTCCCCGGCCCACTGAACATTTCGGATTTTTTTGGTCCCCAGCAGGCCGCGAAGCGTCACGCTGCCTGTCGCCAGGTCACGGACCACCAGTGTCCGTTTTTCTCCATCGGTTACGACAAGGGCGACGGCATGTCCGCTGGGAGAGATGGAGGCGTCTTCAATGGTCGGCAGTCGGCCAAAGGCCGAGAGCGGCGCGGCGTTCGCCGGCGCGGCCGACAGAGCCAGAAAAAACGCCAGTGTAACCCGCAACCCAGCCATTCAGAACGCGCCCCACCCAATACAATCAAAGATTGCCGTGGATCAGGTTACATCGCAAGCATTCATCCGCAGTCGCCTACGCCCTAAGCCGGCCGGGTGAACACCCGCGTCCGGGAGCATCCCATATCGCCGCCAGCCCAGACCACCTGCTCTATCTTGGTGATCGCGTGAAATATGTCGGGGCGCGCACCCTTGGCTTCCATCGGCTGGATGCGCTCGCCTCGGGCAGGGACCGTAGAGGGCGCGGCGCACGCGGCCTTCCAGATCAGGTCCATGGAGCCCCCGGGCCCGTAAATCGCGAGCGCGAAGGGGCGAGACTGATCGATCTTGAACCGGCGCGGGCTCATCGGGAAACTAACGCGCGGTGCGGGCACAAGTTCAAACTTCAGTTCAGTTCCGCCTTTTTCGGGGGCTCTTGCGGCAAGGGTGCGATGGGCACGCCATCCTCCACCAGATCGCGAACCTCGCCGGGCGTGGCCTGGCCATAGATGCCGCGCTCCTCGGACCGCCCCTCGTGAATGGCGCGGGCCTCTGAGGCGAAACTGTCGCCCACGTCGTCGAAGTTGGCCTCCACATGGGCCCGGATCCGGCCGGCCGCCTCCATCATCATCGCCTGCATCCGCGCAGGCTCGACGTCGCGCACGGTGCGGCGGGTGCCCGTCACGGCGGGGGCCATGATCTGTTTGCGGACGGCCTGACTGTCACAGACGGGGCAGGCCAGCAGGCCGCGACCCTGCTGGTCGTCATAGTCGCCGGACGAGCCGAACCAGCCTTCGAACTCGTGACCGTGATCGCAGGACAGGGCGTAGCGGATCATGTGACCACTCAGGCGCCCTGCAGCAGGGCGTCCAGCTTTCCGGCGCGCTCCAGGGCCACCATGTCATCGCATCCGCCGATGTGCTGCCCGCCGATGAAGATTTGCGGGAAGGTGGCTCGGCCCGAGCGCTGGATCATTTCCTGGCGCTTATCGGGATCGAACGCCGCCTCGATCTCGTCGAAGGCGACGCCCTTGGTTTCCAGCAGTTCGACGGCCCGGATACAGAAGGGGCAATAGGGCTTGGTGTAGATGGTGACCTGGCTCATGGCGCTCTGGCGACAGTGTGTCTGTTTCACGACCATACATAGGACGTCAGGCCGTGTCCTGCACCCTCGCAATGACGGCAACGTCGACACGCGCCGCGCCAGCGGCCTTCAGCGCCCGCGCACAGCCTTCTGCGGTGGCGCCGGTGGTCAGAACGTCATCAATCAGGAGGATGCGCAGGCCGGCCACCCGGCTCGCCCGCGAGGCTGGAACGTGGAAGGCGTTCGCCACGTTGCGGCGCCGGCCGGAGCCTGACTTGCCGGCTTGCGTCGCGGTCGCCCGGCGGCGCACCAGCGTGTCCGGCAGGTAGGGCGTTCCGCTCAGGACGGCCAGGGGCCGGGCGATCTCGGCGGCCTGGTTGTAGCGACGGCGCAGCAGCCGGAAGGAGTGCAGAGGCACGGGCGCGATGGCGTCAGCCTCCTCGATCAACTCGCGCGCCGCCCTCGACAGCCAGCGGGCGAACATCGGCGCCAGGTCCAGACGGTCGGCGTGTTTGAGCTGAAGTATCGGCTCACGCGAGGTTTCGTCGTAGAGGCAGGCGGCGCGCGCCGCATCAAACGCCCGGGGTCGGGCCAGGCAGGCGGCGCACCGCGCGCCCGGATCAAAATCAAACGGCGTGCCGCAGCCGTCACAAACCGGCCCGTCCAGAAACCGGATCCGGCTCCAGGTTTCCGAGGTGAATCCGCCTGCCAGCGGGCGCGGCCCACCGTCCAGCGCCTGTGGCGGGAACAGCATATCCAGCGCTCCGCGCCACGCTGCCTGCGCTTTGGGCTTCCAACGGGCGGCGAAATCGCCATCTTCCGCGCTCATGCCCGCTTCTCCATCCCCTCTGCCGCCCCGCCTGTTTGACCGGGCGCTCCACCGCAAGCGGCTGACGCGGGCGGCGCATGGCTTTGCGGAGGCGGACTTCCTGCATCGCCGCGCAGCCCTGGATCTGGCCGAGCGTATCGGCCCCATCCTGCGCACCTTTCCTCTGGCCGTCGAGCTTTCCGCGCGGCGGGGTGCGTTCCGGGAGGCGCTGGACGATGCGGCGTCGGATCGGGTGGGCCACCTCATCGAAGTCGATCTGTCGCCCGCCATGCTCGCCGGCCGAGCTGACGCGCGCCTCGTCGCCGACGAGGAGCGGCTGCCTTTCGCCGAGGCCAGTCTTGACCTGGTTGTATCGACCCTGGGGCTTCACTGGACCAATGATGTCGTCGGCGCGCTGATCCAGATTCGCCGCACACTGAAGCCTGGCGGATTGTTCCTTGGCGCCTTCCTGGGTGGGACAACCCTCACCGAGCTGCGCCAGTCGCTGGTGGCCGCCGAAAGCGAGATTCTGGGTGGCGCAGGCTCGCGCATCTCGCCATTCGCCGACTTGCAGGACGCGGCGGGCCTGCTGCACCGCGCCGGGTTCAAGGAGCCGGTGGCCGATGTGGATACGGTGACGGTGACCTACGATCACCCGCTCAAGCTGTTGCTGGATCTGCGTCGGATGGGCGAAACCAGCGTGCTGGCTGACCGTCACCCGAAGCCCTTGACCCGCACCCTGCTGGCCCGCACCGCCGAGGTCTACGCGGAAAGGTTCTCCCGGCCCGACGGTCGCCTTACGGCGACTTTCGAGATCATCACGCTCACCGGCTGGGCAGCCGGTTAGTCACTTTCCGGGATCGCAATCAGCTCGATCTCGAACAGCAGGGTGCTGTTGGCGGGAATGGGATCACGGTAGCGCGCGCCGTAGGCGATTTTCGAGGGAATCACGAACTCCCAGGTTTCGCCCGCCCGCATCATCGGCACACCCTCCTGCCAGCCCTTGATCAGGCGCGACAGTGGGAAGGTAGCGGGTGCACCGCGCGCGCGCGAGGAATCGAAAACTCTCCCGTCGATGAAACGGCCTACATAGTGGATGGTCACGACCGCATCTGGCGCAGGCATGGGGGCGGAACCCTTCGCAGCCTTGACCTTGCGATACTGAAGGCCGCTTTCGGTGACCTTCCAACCGGGCCGCTGGAGGCTCCAGGCCTCATAGGCCGCCTGGCCCTGTTCCCATTGTTCCTGCGGCGTGCCGGAATAGGTCACGGGCGCAACGGCAGGGGGCGCACGGGTGGCGCAGGCGCCCAGGGCCAGGGTCGCGGCGAGGGCGAGGATCAATCGTGTGGTCATGTCGGGTCCGGGAAAGCCAAGGCAAGCTTCCTAGAGCGCTGCGATGTCAGGGGGAAGTGTCGGCTGGCCCGCCGCCCGATCAGGAGGGGACTGGGGGGGGGCTTTTCAGGATCCGAACCGGAGACTGGCCAACCGACGCTTGGATTGATGATGCTCGCTTGTGTTCATGTCGGGCCGGCTTTGAGACCATTTCGAGGCGTTGTTCGCGGGCCACAGGCGCCGGGTCATTTCGTCCGGAAAGGTCGATGCGCCTTGCATTACCACCCGGGCCGGATGAACTGGCCACAACGACGTTCGCTCCAACCGCGAATGTCAGGGCGTGGGGCCCCGCGGCGCTTCCGGAATCTCAGGTTCCGCGCGGATAACGACGAAGCGGCAGAGGCGGTCCGAAAGGGCCGCCTTTCTTGCATCCGCCAAAGGCATTGCGCGCTCCCGCGGCAAAGGCCATGTGGTTTCCCAACGATCAAACCCTGAGGAAACACCATGACGAGCGCCCTTCCGACCCACGGCCTTCAACTGCGATCCCTGATCAAGTCCAGCGGTGAGCTGGAATTGTCGCTGGCCACTGTTGATGTGGCCGCGCCGGTCGGCGACGAGATCCTGGTCCGGATCGAGGGCTCGCCGATCAACCCCTCCGATCTCGGGCTATTGCTGGGAGCCGCTGATATGTCGACGGCGACAGCCAGCGGCGGGGTGGTCACGGCCAAGGTGGCGCCGGCCATGATGCGCGCAATGGCGGCGCGGGCCGATGAATCCATGCCTGTCGGTAATGAAGGCGCCGGCACCGTGATCGCCGCCGGCCCTGGCGAGGCTGCGCAGGCGTTGCTGGGTCGCAAGGTAGCGATCCTGGGCGGCGCCATGTATGCCCAGTACCGCACGGTGAAGGCCGCCGACGCCCTGCCCCTGCCCGCAGACGCCAGCGCCGCCGACGGCGCTTCCTGCTTCGTCAATCCGCTGACAGCGCTGGGCATGGTCGAGACCATGCGCCGCGAGGGCCACACCGCCCTGGTCCACACTGCCGCCGCCTCCAATCTGGGCCAGATGCTCAACAAGATCTGCCTCAAGGACGGGGTTGAGCTGGTGAACATTGTCCGAAGCCCGGAACAGGCGAAAATCCTGACCGACATCGGCGCAAAGCACGTGGTGGACTCCAGCGCCCCCACGTTCATGGAAGACCTTGTCGCCGCCCTGACCGCCACTGGCGCGACCCTGGCCTTTGACGCTATCGGCGGTGGCAAGCTGGCCAGCCAGATCCTGAGCGGAATGGAACAGGCCGCCAATTCCAGGCCCGGCAGCTACAGCCGCTACGGCTCCACCACCTACAAGCAGGTCTATATTTATGGTGGTCTCAGTACGGCTCCGACCGAACTGGTCCGCAGCTATGGCATGTCGTGGGGCCTGGGCGGCTGGCTGCTGACGCCCTTCCTCATGAAGATCGGCGCCGCCGAGGCCCAGAAACTGCGTCAGCGAGTCGTCGATGAATTGAAGACGACCTTCGCCAGCCACTACACCGCCGAGATCTCGCTGCAGGAGGCGCTACAGCCCGATGTGATTGCGGCCTACAATCGAAAGACAACGGGTGAAAAATATCTGATCAACCCTAACAAGGGCTGATATCGACGCGGGCAGAGGGTGGATGGGGTTCAGGCGGCCCTGTCCACGCCCTGCGGATGCGTGACGCATTGCAACCCGTCCTCGAAGTCCATGAAGATGTCCATCAGTTCGTCAGGACTGACCGCCAACCGCTTACCCTGGGGAAATCTGAAGCGCCAGAAGCTGGCAATGTGCTGCACAGCGCCCGATTGCTCGCCCAGGGACATGAACATGTCGGGCGCGGCGAGGAGGAAATCCCTGAAGGCGGTGGGCCGGCCATCAACGGTCAGGGACGAATAAGCATCGTCGTAGACAGAAAGCATCTTCTCAACGCCCTTCACAGCCTGCGCGATCGCCACCTCAAGTCGCATACGCGCCCTGGGAAGATAGTTGGTCGTCTCCAGTGAATTGGGGCCACGCGTCCGGATTTCGGTGACCTCCTTCAGGATCCCGCTCAACTGCGGAGTCAGGTCGTTCAGGACCCACTTGTAGTAAAGGAACCCGCGCCATCCGAAGACGCCATCGGCATAGTCCTTGTCGCTGAGACGCAGTACCTCCTTGAGCGGCCCGAATCCTTCGTCGGGCGAATTGGAGAGTAACTTGTCCACCAGCCTGGTCGCCGCGAAGCTCGAGTCGCTGGACTGGCCGGACGAGAGACGCACCAGCGCCATGACCTGTTCACGAACGAAAGCGTACATGCGCTCAAGATCAGGTTCGGAGATGGCGAAATAACGCCGGGCCGGCTCGATGCCGTTTCGCTTCAGATGTTCCCGCAGGAGGAAAGGGTCCAGGGAGGGCAGTTCATTGATCAGGTCCAGGACCTGCCGATCCCGCCGCCCCGGTCGCATCCCTTCTCCAAACATCTCGAAAGCTGCCTGATCGAAGTCCTTCTGACCAACCATCAGATACCTGGCGCCGAGCTTCAGGTCCGTCGCATCAATAGGGGCCATGATCTTAGTCGTGGACGACAGCGGCTGATGGAACAGGTCGAGTTCATGCGGTCGCAGCCGGTGCTTGACGATGATGCTGCCGTTGAGATTGCTGTTCTCGAAGAAGGGGCGCTCGTTCATCGACGGATCAAGCTTTGCCTGACGACGCGCGGCGACCAGGTTCAGCACGCGCGCCGTGGACGCCGACTCTTCGAGAGCGATCAGACTACGGACAGTTCGATCTTTCACGAAATTCCTCACCACACCGAAGGTT
>NZ_JBILRO010000137.1:0-8990 GCF_044372605.1 Phenylobacterium sp. | reverse complement strand
GATGATTGATCGCAGCTCCGGTAGGCAGGAAGCGAGGTTCTCATAGAAGTTCTGCTGGCCGTCGTGCTGCAGAAGCGCGTGGAGAAGCTCGATCTGCGCGCGCCACGGTCGTAACCGCCATTGATAGGCTCTGCGTCCGATCATGCTGGCCAGATTGAGGAGTTCCGCGCATGAGAGCCTTGCGACGGCGCACTCGACAACCTCGTGGAGCACGCTCTGTAGGGCATCGCGCGGCAGCGGCGGCCCAAGCCGGGCAACCATCCCGGTCAGGGTGTCCCGGAGGCGCTGCGGGGGGCTGAGACCGCCGAGGCTCGTCAAGATGCGGAGATAGAACTCCGCGACGCGCGCGCCGTCTTGAGGGCTCCAAATCGCCGCCGCGCCCATAGCTGCACACGACATAGCGCTTCCGTCCGGCACGAACCGGCGGACCTCCCTCACTAGCTGTTCGGCGGGATGGGTATCCTGCAATGGTTCGACTGCGAAGGGGGACATAGCCGCACGCTTGTCCGCCAGGCTTCGGGAGTCATAATAAAGGTGCGCACTCCGCTTGAGCCAGGCTTCCCAGTGGGAGGCCGACCAACTCCGGGCTGCTTCGGGCACTGGACCGCGGGGTCGGAAAAGCATCGGCCACTGCACTAGATCTTACTCAATCGCTCGAGGAGAATTTGCACGTTTGTACCGGGGGAGACTTCGTTCGCGAAAGCGATGTGACCATCAGTGCTGTCATCGGCATCAACTTCGATATAGCCAACGCCGCGAAGTGCGACGCATTCCGCGAGCGCCCTTGGCACATGGATCATTTCTGGGCGACCGTGTTGTCCACCTGAACCTAAACGGCGAGTCGGATCGAGATCATAGGTACGACCGGCGTCGGTGTCGTTGAGGCTCCCGCTCTTGGGCCAAGGTCGGAATCGGGCATAGCCACATGCGTCCAGGGCGGTGGGAGCGTACACCGGTCCGAGGGCGCCCATACTTGGCGCGAGCTGGACCAAAAAACCGTACTCACTGCCGGGCCTATCGAACAATCCGAGCACATCGCGAAGCTGGCGAGCAGATCCGGACACCGTCTCCGTCGTAGCGAGTTCGAACGTAAGCCAGAGAGGAGCCCCGGGCCGCCCCACGTGCGCGCTGCTGCGGAGTCCCAAACCTCTCTCGAAGGCGTCTGCGATCCGGCGCGCGTCTGTCTCACTGAGACGATGACGCCGGATCTGCGGGACCAGGTCGGGGTCGAACCAGTGGGCGAGTGCTTGATTGGTCTGGAATGACCACGGTGCTCGCGAGACCATACGCGAGGTCGCTAGGCGCTTGCTCTTGAAGCGGTCGGAGGACCGCATCGAGTCCTTGAACCAGCGATATAGCTCGCTGAAGGAAAGGCTGGGGATTCCTAGCCAGATCGCAAGCCGAGCGCGGACTGGTGCCTGCTTCAACGCACGCTTCATCCACCGTTGCCCAAAATTTTCGATCAAGTCGCGGTCGACTGCGTCGATTGTAACGGCCAAGATCAATGCTTCGAGATGGACCCGAAGGATTGCCTCGGCCTTGCACTCGCTGTCCAAGCTCGAAGACTTTGGCGCAGCCAATCTGAATGTCAAAAGATTCCCCAAAATCGTGCGCACCCAATCTACGCAACCTCTGGGAGAACGCAATCGCGGACGTGACCGCTTTCGCGCTCCAATGCCCAATCACTGCTCAAAGCAGCTGCGCTCTTTCGGCGATTGTAACGACGAGCCGGTGCGGTCGCCAGTACCGAGCCGGCTGGCGTCAGGGTCCGGCCTGTCGTCCGCTGAAAGGAGAGAGGGACGGCTGGAGGGGGTGCGCCAAGGGGCAGGATGACCCTCGCCTCTGACGCCGGAGATGATCCCCATGACCCCCGCTGCTGAAACCCCCGCTGGCGTTCCCAACACCCAGTTCGTGCCCCTGTGCGATCTGGAGATCGCGCCTGAGAACCTTCGCGCCAAGGAGCCGGCCGACGACGAGATCGATCGGTTGGCCGAAACCATCTTCAAGGCTGACGTTGTCGTGCCCCTGTGCGTGCGACCCGGGGCCAGGAAGGAGCGGCCCTTCATGGTGCTGGACGGCCGCCGCAGGCTGCTGGCGCTCCGCAAGCTCCTGGACGCCGAAAGGATCGCGCCGGACTGGCCGGTGAAGTGCGAGGTGTTCTCCACCCGCGAAAGTCAGGCGGCGGCCACCATCCTCACCGCCGCCGAGCGCACGCCCGTTCACATCGCCGATGTGATCGTCGCCATCGGCAAGCTGCGCAAGTCGAAGATGGATACCGCCGCCATCGCCGGCGCACTCGGCTATGACGAGCTGGAGATCAAGCGTCTTTCGGCCCTGGCAGGTCTGCACGCCAAGGCGTTGAAGGCCCTGCGTCTGGGCAAGATCACCCTGAAACAGGCCCGTCAGCTGGCCCGGATCACCGATGCCGACGAGCAGGCCGATATCGCCCAGACCGCCCTCGATGGCTATCTGCAGGACTATCAGCTTGCCGCTCGCGTCGATCGGGGCCGCACCGACGTCAACGACCCGCGCTTCGCCCTGGTGGGGCCGCAGCGCTACGCGGCGATCGGCGGCCGGGTCGAATCCGACCTGTTCGGCGAACTTCCCGACGTTCTGTTGGATCCCGATACGCTGACCGAGCTTTGGCGCCAGCGCACGGAGCCGCTGGTGACCGCGTTGCAGGCCGAAGGGCTGTTCGTGTTCATCGGCCAGAGCCGCGGCTACCGCGCGCCCGACGGCTTCTTCAACCTGCCCTACATCCACGTCGCGGGCATGAGCGAGACCGCCCGAGCGGCCTACAAGGAAGCCCAGCAGGTTGTCAGGGAGGCGCACGAAGCCCTGGCGGGCGCGGATCTGGCCGCTGACGAGATCCCGAGCCTGTTGGCTTTGCTGCAGGCCGAGCGGCAGCGCGCCGCCGCCTCGCTCGAAGGCGGTACGATCGGGGCCGTGATCCTGTCTCCGGATGCCGAGGTCGGCGTCGTCGCCAGCTTCTTCTCCAACCCGGTGATCGCCCAGGAGGACGCTGATGAGGAGGCGGACACCGGCGAAGGCGGGGTCCTCGATGGGCGCTATGGGCGTAGCCAGCCCGACATCGAGTTTCCCAAGGCCGACGTCGATGTGGAAGGCGCCAGTCACGTCTTCCATGAGACCCGCACCGATGTCGCAACGCGGGGCCTGATCCGCGACCTGGCCGACAACCCCAGCGTCGCGCTGACCGCTCTGTTGGCCCAGCTGTTCAAGCATCTGGCGCTGCATGGCGGGGCTTCGGCCGAAGCGTCGGCGGTGACGGTCTCGGCGAGCGGTTATCGCCGCGGCCAGACCCCGGCCATTCCAGCGCTTGACGGTGAGGTGCGGGCCAGGCTTGAGGCGCGTCGCGAGGCCTACAAGATCTCCGGCCTTCGGCCGATCGCCTGGATCGATGGCCTGGCGCACGGGGAGAAGATGGCGCTGTTGGCCGAGCTGGTGGCCATCTCGCTCGATGTCCGCGAAGCGCGCACCAGCTCGATCCGTCACGCCGCCCGCGCGGAGGCGGCCGAGATCGCCGAACTTTGCGGGTCCGATATCGCCAGCCACTGGACGCCTGACGCCGGCTATCTGGCGGTTCACTCCAAGAAGCAGCTGATGGCGTTGCTTGAGGAGATGGACGCTTCGGACGATCGGGCGCGGACCCTGAAGAAGGACGAGCTGGTCTGCTTCGTGGCCCAGGCCGCCGCGGAACGGCAATGGGCGCCGTCTGCCCTGTCCTGGGAGAGCCACGCTTCCCTGGAGGACGAGGTCGAGGAGCCGGCGGCTGACGACGAGCCCGCCGAGGCGCAGGAAACGAACCTGCCCTCGGAGGGACAGTTGGCGGCCTGATCGGCTGAGCATCGTCCCTGAACAGAGAGCCCCGTCGGCGCCAGCCGGCGGGGCTTTTCGCTGTCTGGGCTGCAACTCGCGTATAGGCAGAAACGCTCGTGTTCGATGTTTAGGCTTGCAATAGTGCGGAAAATCCGCGTTTTACGGGCTCAGGAGGCCGCTATGCTTGAAGTCCCCGCGACTGAGGTCGCCAAGCGCTTTTCACAATACTGCCAAGCCGCCCAACGTGAGCCGGTGGCGGTGACCCATCATAGCCGCGTCACCGAAGTGCTGATGTCCAAGCACGACTACGATGAATACATGCGGCTCAAGAGCTTGGCGACCCGGGCTTTCTGGACTCACGAACTGCCCGCCGAAACGATTCAGGCCCTGGGCGAGGCGCGGATGGATCCTCGACACGACCATCTCAATGACCTGATGGACGAGTAGGATTGGGTGGCTATTCCTGATCCGGAAGCCGGCCTCGTCATTCGCTTCAACTACCTCTGGAAACGAGAACACGACCTGGGGCGCGACAACGCTCGCTATCCCAGGCCCTGCGCGATCGTCCTGTCGCATCGCCGCGCGAGCGATGGTCTGACCATGGTCCTTGTCGCGCCGATCACCCACTCCGAGCCCGATGCGGACACGCAGGCTGTGGAACTGCCGCCCCGCGTGAAGCAGCATCTGGGCCTCGATGACGCGAAGTCTTGGGTTGTTGTCGATGAGGTCAACGAGTTTGCCTGGCCGGGTTTCGACCTCGCCCCCCACCCCGGCGGCGAGATCGCCTACGGCCATCTGCCGTCGAAGCTTTACGAGAAAATTCGCCTGAGGGTGCTCGAATGCGCTCAGGCGGGAGCGTTGGGCCGGACCCTTCGCTGACGATCACCTGCCCGGCCAAAGGATGGAGGGAGGGAGGCGTCAGGTGAGCCTGACGGGACGGGAGGGAGGAACCCTCCGCCGCAGGTGATCTGGACGCTTTCCCATGAACGCCTTCCTTCCGCTCTTCGCCCAGGCGCAGGTTTCTGGTTCCGCCTCTGACAAGGCCGCCAACATCCTGGCCGCCGCGCGGGCCATGGTTCCCCATCTCAACCGCTCGCGGGCCCTCGACCGAAAGCTGGTGGCGGGGGTGATGACCATGTCCTTCGGCGGCTCGGACGCCGACGGCGCCTGGTGCTGGCGCGATGCCTACGACGCCATGGAAGCCGCCGTGGTGTTGCAGCTGCGCCGCCTGGCGCCGCAGATCAGCCGGCTCGAGGACGCGCCCGCCGAAATCGTCGCCCTGCTGGCCAGCGTCACCGAGCTGACCCTGACCCACACGCGGCGCAGCGAAGAGCAGGTGGCGCTCGATCAATTCTCCACGCCGCCGGAGCTTAGCGCCCTGGCCGTGGCCGCCGCCCAGATCCGTCCCGGTGACCGGGTGCTTGAGCCTTCGGCCGGTACAGGCCTCCTCGCCATCGTCGCCGAGGCGTGCGGCGCGGTCCTCGACCTCAACGAACTGGCCCCTGGGCGAGCCGAGATCCTTGACGGGCTGTTTCCGGCGGCCTCGCGCACCCGCCATGACGCGGTCCTGCTGAAGGACATCCTGCCGGGTTGCGGCAGCTTCCACGCCGTTATCGCCAACCCGCCGTTTCAGCAGCTGGAGGGGCATCTGCACGCCGCGCTCGATTGCTTGGCCGAAGGCGGCAGGCTCTCAGCAATCGTGCCGACCCGGCTCTTTGAGGACGCCGGCGCGATGCAGGCCCTGGGCTGCCGGGGCCGCCTGATCGCGATGCTGGTGTTCCCGCAACGCGCCTACGCCAAGCACGGAACCTCGGTCGAGACCGGGCTGCTGGTGATCGACCGCGCCGAAGGGAGCGTCCCCTCCCCCTGCCCGATTCAGTCTTGCGAGACCCTGGCCGACGCAGCCCGTCTGGCGGCGGGGGTCGCGCCTCGCCCTACGGCTCAGCCTCGCCAGTTCCGAGCCGTCTCCAACGTCGCCTTCCTGACGCCGCGGGCCCGGGCGCTGGCGACACCCTCGTCACGGCTGGGGTTCCTGGCGACGACGGCCTCGGTCGCCTACGCGGTGAAGGACTGGTCCGGCGAAGGCCACGATGTCGGCCTCTATCAGGCCTACGCGCTCGGGCGGGTCGATCTGGCGCAGGCGCGGCCACATCCCTCCCCGCTCGTGGAATCCGGGCCAATGGCCTCGGTCTCGCCGCCCGCCCCGAGCTATCGCCCGGTGTTGCCGGCCGGGATCGTCGAGCAGGGCCTCGTGTCTGACGCCCAGATTGAGACCATCATCTATGCCGGCGAAGCTCATGCCAGCAGCCTGCCAGGCGCCTGGGTGCTCGGCGAGGCCGCCCACCTGGTCCACCTGGTGGCGGAGGGCACGCAGGGCGCGGTGCAGTTTCGGCGCGGGTTCTTCCTCGGGGACGGCACCGGCTGCGGCAAGGGCCGTCAGATCGCCGGGGTCATCGCCGACAACATGGCCCAGGGCCGGGTGCGGGCCGTGTGGTTCTCGCGGAACGACGCCCTGCTTGAGGACGCCCGGCGCGATTGGAACGCCATCGGCGGGGTGGGCTCCGACATGACCCCGCAGAAGGCCTGGAAGCAGGCCGACGCCATCCGCCTGGATCGCGGCATCCTCTTCACCACCTACGCGACCTTGCGTCAGCCCGCCCGGGGAGATCGCCCGTCCCGGCTTGATCAGATCGTCAGCTGGCTGGGCGCTGACTTCGACGGTGTGATCGTGTTCGACGAGGCGCACGCGATGGCCAACGCCGCCGGTGGCGGCAAGGGCGCGCGCGGGCCGAAGAAGGCCTCGCAGCAGGGCATGGCCGGCCTGGCGTTGCAGAACCGCCTGCCCGGCGCCCGGATTCTCTACGTGTCGGCGACCGGCGCAACGACGCCGGAGAACCTCGCCTATGTCGCGCGGCTTGGCCTCTGGGGCGGGCCGGAGGCGCCGTTCAACACCCGCGACGCCTTCATGGAAGCCGTCGATAAGGGCGGCGTGGCGGTGATGGAGCTGATCGCGCGTGAACTGAAGGCGCTCGGGCTCTACATCGCCCGTTCCCTCTCCTTCGACGGCGTCGAATACGAGGCGCTGCGCCACCCGCTCGCCGCGCAGGACATCGAGATCTGGAACGCCTGGGCCGATGCCTACCAGCTGATCCATCAGAATCTGCGGGCGGCCCTGGAGGCGGTTGGACTCACGGAGGATGGCAAGGCGGCCAATGGTCAGGCGGCTTCGGCGGTGCTCTCGGCTTTCGAGGGCGCGAAGCTGCGGTTCTTCGGGCACCTGCTCGCGGGCCTCAAGGCCCCGACCCTGATTGCGGCGATCAGGACCGATCTGGCGCAGGGCCGCTCGTCCGTGGTGCAGATCGTCTCGACCAACGAGGCGGTGATGGAACGCCGGCTGGCCGAGATTCCGCCGGAGGAGTGGAACAACCTGACCATCGACATGACGCCGAAGGATCAGGTTCTCGACTATCTGATGGGAGCCTTCCCGGTCACCGCCATGCAGGCGATCGAAGACGAGGAGGGCAATGTCACCATGATCCCGGTGATGGTCGATGGCGTGCCGGTCGCCAGCCAGGAGGCGCTGCGGCTGCGCGAAGAACTCATCACCCACCTCGCATGCCTTCCGGCCGTCTGCGGGGTGCTGGACGCGGTCCTCGACACGGTGGGAACCGACGCCGTGGCCGAGATCACCGGCCGGGCTCGCCGGGTCGTGTTGCGCGGCGGCCGGCGTGTCGTCGAGCGTCGAGGCGCCTCGGCGGCCAAGGCCGAGACCGACGCCTTCATGTCCGGCAAGAAGCGGGTGCTGGTGTTCTCCGACGCCGGCGGCACCGGGCGTAGCTACCACGCCGATCTCGGTGCGGCGAACCAGCAGCGACGGGCCCACTACCTGGTCGAACCCGGCTGGCGCGCCGACGGCGCTATCCAGGGTCTTGGTCGCTCGCACCGGACCAACCAGGCTCATGCGCCGCTGTTCCGGCCGGTGACGACCGACATCCACGGCGAGAAGCGGTTCCTCAGCACCATCGCGCGGCGGCTCGACAGCCTGGGCGCCCTGACCCGTGGGGAGCGTCGTTCGGCGGGCAACGGCCTGTTTCGGCCAGAGGACAACCTGGAAAGCCCGTGGGCGCATCGCGCTCTGCAGGCCTTCTTCGTGGCCCTGCACTTCGGGTCGGTCGAGGCCATGAGCCGCGAGACGTTCGAGACCAGGACCGGGCTGAAGCTGCTGGATACCGACGGCAATCTCAAGAAGTCCGACGACATGCCGGCGATGAACACCTTCCTCAATCGCCTGTTGGCGTTGCGGATCGAGGATCAGAATGGTCTCTTCACCGCCTTCGACGAGATCCTGGCCAGCATCCTCGAACGGGCTTCGGCCTCCGGCGCCCTCGACAGGGGGATGGAGGACATCGTCGCCGACGATCTGGCGATCAAGTCGGAGGAGGTGATCCGCACCGACACCCTGACCGGCGCGCAGACCAAGATCATGACCTTCAAGGTCCGCACGCGCCGCGTGCTGATCGGGTCCGGCGAGGCGCGGCACGGGTTGAACCCCGAGGCACTGGAGTATGTGGTCAACGCCCGCTCGGGGCGGGCCGGCCTGGTGGTGAAGGGCCTGACCACGACGGACGACGACGACCGCCTGGTGCCGGCGGTGCGGATCATCCGGCCGGAGAAGCGCAGCGTCTCGCCCCTCAAGGTCTATGAGGAATCGGCCTGGGAGATCGTGCCTGAACCGATCTGGCAGGCCGCCTGGGACGCCGAGATCGCCGCGGCCGATCCCTGGATCACGCGCGAGCTGGTCCTGGTGACCGGCCTCCTCCTGCCGGTTTGGGAGAGCCTGCCGGCCAAGCAAGCCTCGGTACGGCGCCTCAAGGCGCCGGACGGTCGCCGCTGGCTTGGGCGGGTTCTGGATCCCACGGATGTCACCAAGCTGAAGATCGCGCTCGGAATCAGCGACGTCGCCACGGCCGTCGGCTCCGGCGACAACGCGGCCAGTATGGTCCTGGGCGAGAACAGCTCCATCGCCCTGACGGGCGGGTTCTGGCTTCGCCGGGCCAAGGTGATGGACCGCTACCGGCTTGAGGTTGTCGGCACCGGCTCCCAGCGCGCAATGTTCCAGGCGCTCGGCTGCTTCGTCGAAATCATCAACTACA
>NZ_JBILRO010000168.1:0-7600 GCF_044372605.1 Phenylobacterium sp. | reverse complement strand
GAAGGCCTCAAAGATCAGGGTCGCCTGGGGGTGGCCCACAGGCTGCCCCGTATCATCCGGCAGCAGGTTCTGCTCGGAGACATAGGCCACGTAGGCGCTCTCATCGTTCTCGGCCAACAGGTGATAAAACGGCTGATCCTTGTGAGGCCGGATGTGTTCCGGGATCGACAGCCAGTAGTCCTCGGTATTGGCGAACATGGGGTCGACGTCGAAAATCACGCCCCGGAACGGATAGACCCGGTGGCGGACGACCTGGCCGATCGTGAATTTGGCGAGTCGCGTGTTCATGATCGCACTTCTACACTCGTCGTCTGACTGGAAGGTGAACGTAATGTCGCAGGCCTTTCATACAAGCGTCGTCTTCCGGATGTGTCACGGTCTTGCTACAGTCGCGATGAAATGAGGCGCTCCCGGGGTGAGGGCGTCTGCGCAGGACGAAAGACAGTCCATGACTGAGGCGCTGCATGCGCCGGGGACCGCAGGTGGCGGCCCGGATAAGGCTATGGGCGATCCGCCCTGCTTCGCGGCCCTGGACCTGGGCACCAATAACTGCCGCCTGCTGATCGCTACGCCAACGCCCAGGGGTTTTCGGGTCGTGGAGTCCTACTCGCGGATCGTGAGGCTGGGTGAAGGCCTGTCACAAAGCGGCCGCCTGTCGAATGAGGCCATGGACCGCGCTTTGCTGGCCCTGAAGGTCAGTGGCGAGAAGGTGCGCCGCCGCCGCGTCGTGAAGTTTCGGGCGATCGCCACCCAGGCGTGCCGGATCGCGGTCAATGGCCAGGCGTTCGTCAACCGTGTCGCCAATGAAACCGGTGTGAAGCTGCAGATCATCAGTCCGCAGGAGGAGGCCAAGCTCTCCGTCACCGGCTGTCTGAACCTTCTGGACTACCGCCATGAAGCAGCGCTGGTGGTCGATGTAGGCGGTGGCTCGACCGAACTCTCGTGGGTGGACTTGAAGGCCGGCACTCCAGGGGCGACACCGCCGATGCGCGCCTGGCTATCGGTGCCGATCGGGGTGGTCACGCTGGCTGAACGGTTTCCCGAGGGCGATGTAGCGACCGAGGACTGGTTCCGTTCCATGGTTGAACACGTGAAATCCCATGTCGCTGCGTTCCGACGGGCGGATCAGATGCGGCCGCTTTTCGATACGGATCGCGTGCACATGGTCGGAACGTCCGGCGCGATCACGAGCCTGGCCGGCATGCACCTTCGATTGCCCCGCTACGACCGCAACCGGGTGGACGGGATCTGGATGACCCGACAGCAGTGTGAGGCGGCGACCGATGGTCTGCTGGCGTTGACGGCCGGTGAACGCGCCGCCCAGCCCTGTATCGGCCCGGATCGATCGGACCTTGTGTTGGCCGGCGCCGCCATCCTTCAGGCCATTCAGGAGCTCTGGCCCTGCAACAAGGTGCGGGTGGCGGACCGGGGCCTGCGAGAGGGTATTCTGCTGGCGCTGATGTCGGAACGCGATCAGACTCGCCGCCGCAAGCGCCGCCAAAAGCGGGGCGCCAACCGTAGTCAGGGCCCGGCATGACCGAAACGCCGCCGCGAAAGCGCATGGTCAAGCTGCCCACCGGCGGCCAGGAGGGTGGTCGCGGCAAGCCCGCGCGCCTCAAGACCGCCAAACAGCGTACCCCTTCCCAGCAAGCCTGGCTGGAGCGTCAGGTCAACGACCCCTTCTCCGCCAAGGCCCGCGCTTTGGGGTATCGAAGTCGTGCAGCGTTCAAGATCACCGAGATCGATGACCGTTTCCACTTTCTCAAGCCCGGCGCGCGGGTTGTGGATCTGGGGCTGGCCCCCGGTGGCTGGACGCAGATCGCCATCATGCGCGGTGTGACCCAGATCGTGGGCGTCGATCTGTTGCCGGTTGATCCGCTACCCCCGGCCAGGATCATTCAGATGGATTTCACTGATCCGGCCTGCGGGCCGACGTTGATCCAGCTGCTGGGTGGCGCGCCGGATGTTGTCCTTTCGGACATGGCACCAAACACCGTAGGGCATCGCGAGACCGATCACCTTAGGATCGTCGGCCTCATCGAAGCGGCCATCACCTTCGCGCTCGAGGTCCTGAAACCTGGCGGCACCTTCGTCGCCAAATCCTTTCAGGGCGGTGGAAGCGATCAGCTCATCGCAGGACTGAAGCGCCATTTCACCGAGGTAAAGAACGTCAAGCCCAAGGCCAGCCGCCAGGATAGCTCGGAGGTGTTTCTGGTGGCGACGGGTTTCAGGGGGCGATAGGCGGTTCGCACCCGTCCCAATCCGTCCGGCAATCGGTCACAGCCCTTGCCCCCACCCTCGACATCACCCTATACGCGGACCGCAAAACGGAGAGTCTCATGGAGATCCGCGAAGGTCTGACCTTCGACGATGTTTTGCTCGAACCGGGCCCGTCCGATGTGATGCCCACGCAGGTGGATGTCTCCACCCGGTTTACGCGAGAGATCAGTCTGAATATCCCGCTGGTGTCCGCCGCCATGGACACGGTCACTGAAAGCCGACTGGCCATCGCCATGGCGCAGTCCGGCGGTATCGGCGTGTTGCACCGGAATCTGAGCGTCGACGAGCAGGCCGATCAGGTTCGCGAGGTAAAGCGCTACGAAAGCGGCATGGTGATCAATCCGCTGACGATCAACCCGGATACGCCGCTGAGCGAGGTTCTGGCGATCAAGGCGCGACGCAAGATTTCCGGTTTTCCGGTGGTCGATCCCCAAACAGGCAAGCTCTGCGGCATCCTGACCAACCGCGATATGCGCTTTGAGGGGCGCGGAGATATCCCGGCCAAGGCGTTGATGACCCATGAAAATCTGGTGACGGTCCGCGAAGGTGTCACCCAGACGGAGGCCCGCGATCTGCTCCGCCGACACAAGATCGAGCGTCTGATCGTCGTGGATGACGACTATCGCGCCGTCGGCCTGATTACCGTGAAGGACATGGAGAAGTCGCAGGCCCACCCACATGCGGCCAAGGATGCCCACGGTCGCTTGCTGGTCGCAGCGGCCTCGACTGTTGGCGATGCAGGCTATGAGCGCTCGATGGCGCTGGTGGATGCCGGTGTCGACGTGGTGGTGATCGATACAGCGCACGGGCACAACTCCGACGTGGCGCGCGCCGTTCAGCGGGTGAAGCGCGAGAGCAACCGGGTCCAGATCGTCGCCGGCAATGTGGCGACCTATGACGGCGCCCGTGCGCTCATCGAGGCCGGCGCCGATGCGGTGAAGGTGGGCATTGGTCCCGGTTCAATCTGCACCACACGGATCGTGGCCGGCGTGGGCGTGCCGCAATTGACCGCCATCGCCGACGCGGTGCGGGCGGCGGTCGGCTCGGATGTGCCGATCGTGGCCGATGGCGGGATCAAGTATTCCGGTGATCTGGCCAAGGCGCTCGCGATGGGGGCTTCCGTCGCCATGATGGGCTCGGTGTTCGCAGGTGTCGACGAAGCGCCCGGCGAGGTTTTTCTCTATCAGGGCCGTTCCTACAAATCCTATCGCGGCATGGGATCGCTGGGCGCCATGGCCCAGGGCTCGGCGGATCGCTACTTCCAGAAAGACGTCACCGACGCGCTCAAGCTTGTGCCCGAGGGTATCGAGGGCCAGGTGGCCTACAAGGGTCCGCTCTCGCCGATCCTGCACCAGATGGTGGGCGGGCTGCGCGCGGCCATGGGTTATGTCGGCGCGCCGACCCTGGAGCAGTTCCGGGAACGCGCGCGCTTCATCCGGATCACCAACGCCGGCTTGCGCGAGAGCCACGTCCACGACGTGATGATCACCCGCGAAGCTCCGAACTATCCGAGCGCGGGTTAGGGCATGGCTATCGAACTCAAGCTCCTAGGGGTGGCGGTAATCATCGGGCTGGTGCAGTTGCTGTGGGCAGCTGCCGCCGCGCGGGGCCAGCAGGACCTCAAGTGGGCTGCAGGTCCGCGTGACACGCCAATGCCGATCAGCGGATCGGCGGCCCGCCTGCATCGCGCCTTCTGGAATTTTGTCGAGACCTTCCCGTTCTTTGCGGCGGCGGTCCTGGCCGCTGCGGCGGCTGAAAAGCTTGGTAGCGACCTCACCGTCTGGGGTTCCATCTTGTATGTCGCAGGCCGGGCGCTCTATGCGCCCTTGTATGCGGCGGGTATCCCCATGTTGCGTTCGGTGGTCTGGTTCGCCTCGCTGATCGGGCTTGTGATGATCCTCGTGGCCCTCCTCAGGTGACCTGATGCGCGACGGAGGACGCCTGGCCGCGGCCATAGAGATTCTCACCGAGATCGAGACGCGCCACCGGCCCGTCCGTCTGGCGCTGAAATCCTGGGGGGAATCCGCGCGCTATGCCGGGGCCAAGGATCGGGCCGGCGTGTCAGGTCTGGTTCTGGACGTGCTTCGCCGGAAGCGGTCGCTCGCCTGGCAGATGGGCGACGAGAGTCCGAAAGCCGCTGCGCTGGCGGTTCTGCATCTGCACTGGGACTGGCCGATCGAGCGGGTCGCCGAGGCCGCGGCGGATGAGGTTCACGGCCCTGGCGCACTGACCGATGCCGAGCGCCAGGCCCTGATACAGCCGCGCGACCTGACTGAAGCGCCCGCCTCGGTGCGGGGAGACTATCCCGAATGGCTCGAAGCCTCGTTTGCCAGGGTATTCGGCGACGACCGGGCGGCGGAAGGCGCAGAACTGTCCAGGCGCGCGCCGACGGACCTGCGGGTCAATCTGCTGAAGACGGATCCACCTCGCGCCCTGAAAGCCCTGACGGCGATGAACGCCGAGCCACCCGGCCTCATGCCCAACGCCTTGCGTGTGGCGGCTCCGGCTGCCGAGGCGCGCGGTGCGCCGGTCGAGGCCGTTCCACAGTTCCTCAAGGGCTGGTTCGAGATCCAGGATCTGGGCAGCCAGGTCGCGGCCGCCTCGGCCGGTGACGTAAAGGGCAAGCAGGTGCTGGACCTGTGCGCGGGCGGTGGCGGAAAGACCCTGGCCTTGGCGTCAGCGATGGGCAACACCGGTCAGATCTACGCCTTCGACAGTGACGCCAGGCGGTTGACGGACACTATCCGTCGTGGCGACCGGGCCGGCGTGCGCAACCTGCAGATCCGCACCCCGCTCAATCCGGAGCCGTTGAAGGGCCTGGAAGCCCGCATGGACGTGGTCTTCATCGACGCCCCCTGTAGCGGCACAGGATCGTGGCGCAGACACCCCGACACCAAGTGGAAGCTGACGCAGGACACCCTTGATCGCCGCCTGGCGGATCAGGATCAGGTGCTGCGCGAGGGCGCCGCCTTCGTGAAACCCGGTGGTCGAATGATCTACGTGACCTGCTCGGTGCTGCCGGAAGAGGATGAGGACCGGGTCGCAGCCTTCCTGGCGACGCATCCTGAGTTCGCCCGGACGTCGGCGACCACCGATCTGGAACTCCTCCAGTTCATGACCCCCGACGGCGACCTTCGCCTGACCCCCCGCACTTCCGGCACGGACGGCTTCTATGTCGCGGTGCTGCAGAAATCACTCTGACGGAGCCCCATGACCGACGCCGCGCATGAAAAGGTCCTGATCGTCGATTTCGGCAGCCAGGTGACCCAGCTGATCGCCCGCCGGCTGCGCGAAAGCGGCGTCTATTGCGAGATCCACCCTTACGACAAGGTCGACGCGGTCCTCGAGGCCATGGCGCCGAAGGCGGTGATCCTGTCGGGCGGACCGGCCAGCGTCCACATCGAGGGCAGCCCGTCGGCCCCTCAGCGCATCTTCGAAATGGGCGTGCCCGTGCTGGGCATCTGCTATGGCGAGATGACCCTGTGCGCCCAGCTCGGCGGCGCCGTCGAGGGCGGCCACGACCGCGAATTCGGCCGCGCCGAGATCCATATCGAGCGCCTCTCGCCATTGCTTGAGGGCCTTGGCGACGTGGGCGCCCGCGAGACGGTCTGGATGAGCCACGGCGACAAGATCACCGCCATCCCGCTGGGCTTCGAGGTGGTGGCGACATCCGAGGGCAGCCCCTATGCGGTGATCGCCGACGAGGGCCGCCGGTTCTATGGCATCCAGTTCCACCCGGAGGTGGCGCACACGCCGCGCGGCGCGCTGATCCTGCGCAACTTCACCCACAGGATCGCCGGTCTGAAGGGCGATTGGACCATGGCGTCCTATCGCAAGGAATCCGTGGCCCGAATCCGCGAACAGGTGGGCGACGCCAAGGTGATCTGCGGCCTGTCCGGTGGGGTGGATTCATCGGTGGCCGCGGTGCTGATCCACGAGGCCATCGGCGCCCAGCTGACCTGCGTGTTCGTCGACACCGGCCTGCTGCGCAAGGACGAGGCGACCCAGGTCGTGACCCTGTTCCGCGATCACTACAACATTCCCCTGATTCATGTGGACGCGGGCGATCTGTTCCTGGGACAACTCGCGGGCGTCACCGACCCGGAGACCAAGCGCAAGACGATCGGGCGCCTGTTCATCGAAGTGTTCGACCGGGAGTCGGCGAAGATCGAAGGCGCTGCCTTCCTGGCGCAGGGCACGCTCTATCCGGATGTGATCGAAAGCGTCTCGGCCAGCGGCGGACCATCGGCCGTGATCAAGAGCCACCACAATGTCGGCGGCCTGCCAGACTATATGAAGCTCAAGTTGGTGGAGCCGCTGCGCGAGCTGTTCAAGGACGAGGTGAGGGCGCTGGGTGTCGAACTGGGCCTGGCCCCGGCCTTCGTCGGCCGCCACCCGTTCCCCGGCCCGGGTCTCGCCATCCGCATCCCCGGCGAAATCACCCGCGAGAAAGTCGCCGTGCTGCAGCAGGCCGACGCCATCTATCTCGAAGAGATCCGCAAGGCCGGCCTCTACGACAGCATCTGGCAGGCGTTTGCCGTCCTGCTCCCGGTGAAGACTGTGGGCGTGATGGGCGATGCCCGCACCTATGAGGATGTCCTCGCCCTGCGCGCCGTCACCTCCACCGACGGCATGACGGCGGACTTCTTCGAGTTCCCCTGGGAGGTCCTGGGCCGCTGCGCCACCCGGATCATCAATGAGGTGAGGGGGGTGAACCGCGTGGTCTACGACGTGACATCCAAGCCGCCCGGGACGATCGAGTGGGAATAATTTTTGCCCATCCGAGGGTATCCAAAACTACGCCAGAGTACGCTCTAACCACCTGAAAAACAAAAACAATCAAGCCACAGCCTATCGATGTCTATCGGTGGGCATGGAACGCGTCTGTCGTATCTGGTGACGGACCCGCCCCCCGTTGATCATCCGGAAAATCGAAAGTACCGTCACAGCGACAGAGGCTCGTGACGGTACTTTTTTCGGCCTAATATGCTGAAAATAAACAGATATATCCGCCGAAAGCCTCCGAAAAACGCCTGACGGTCTTTTTTTGCGTGGAGGCCCCAAATGTTGACGGATGCAGCACTCAAGTGCCTGAAACCAAAAGCCAAAATGTACAAGGTGACCGATCGTGACGGCATGTACGTGCGCGTCGCGCCGACAGGCGGCATCTCGTTCAGGCTGGACTACCGGCTGAACGGCAGGCGCGAGACCGTCCATCTTGGCAAGTACGCCCGAGATGGGATCTCGCTCGCCCGGGCGCGTGAACTGTGCCTGGACGCCAAACGGATGATCGCAGAGGGGCGGTCCCCCGCCATCGAGA
>NZ_JBILRO010000010.1:0-31351 GCF_044372605.1 Phenylobacterium sp. | reverse complement strand
GTCCGGGTTGCCGTCCACGGCGGCGCTGAGCTCGGCATAGTCGAGGCCGGCGCGTTCGGTGGCGCGGGCCAGATGGTCGCCCTCGTGCCAGTTGTCGACCTCGCCGCCCCAGATTGTGCGGCTGACCTCGGCCAGGAAAGCCAGGCCCCGGCCCCGCTCGGTCGCCGCCACACCAAGGTGGGTCAGCCGGTGAATGTAAGGCTGCTCCATCCGGTAGCCGACGCCGGGCGCCTGCTGAACCGGGTCGGGCCGCGGCCAACGGAACGGCAGTCCGAGGAAGGCGGCCTCGCGGAACACATCCTGCATGAAATAGGAGAACCACAGCGGGTCGCGATTGTCGAAAAACTCGGGCGTGCGGACGGCCAGGGGATAGACCACCCGGACATTGCAATGCGCGTCATGTTCGGCGTCCAATGCCTGCAGACGCGGCGTCACCATGTAGGAATAGGGTGAGCGGAACGACCAGTAGAGATCGTAGCTGAGCGTCATTTTCGTTCCTCCAATTAGACCCTCGTCGTGGCCCTCAGAAAAGTAGTAGCATGCATCGTGTCACAATATCCGCGTGCTGTCGCGGCGACGAAAGGAAAAGGACATGTCCCCTATTCGATGGTTCGGCCGCGCGGCCCTGGCGCTTCTGACGCTGACACTCATGTCGGCCCCGGCGCAAGCCCAGGCGCCCGATACCCTGAAGGTTATCTTCTGCGGAACCTCGGGGCCGTTGCCGGTGGTCGGACGCGCCAAGCCCTGCACCGCTATCCAGGCTGGCGGCTCGATCTATCTGGTAGATATCGGGCCGGAGGCGACCGAAAACTTCCAGCTCTGGCGTCTGCCGCTGGCCACGGCCAAGGCGGTGTTCATCACTCATCTGCACTCCGATCACATCGGCGACCTGGGCGAGTTCAACATGCAGAGCTGGGTCGCCGGTCGTCCGCAGCCACTGGCGGTGGTGGGCCCGGACGGGGTCGACAAGCTGGCGACCGGGATGAACCTCGCCTACGAGAACGACCACGAGTTTCGCAAGGCTCACCATGATCATGGCGAGTTCAGGTTCGACATCCCCGCCGGTACGCTGAAAGCAAAGGTGGTGACGATCCCTGCCGCCGCCCAGACGGCGGAGGCCTGGAAAGACGGCGACCTGACCGTGACAGCCATCCGGGTGGCGCACGAACCGATCTCGCCGGCCTATGGCTATCGTTTCGACTACAAGGGCCGCTCGGTGGTGATCAGCGGCGACACCCGACCCTGGCCGCCGCTGGCGACGGCGTCGAAGGGCGCTGACGTGATGATCCACGAAGCCCAGAACGCCGACATGACGCGGCAGATGGCGGGCGGCCTGAAGATGTTGGGCAACCCGCGGATGAGCTCGCTGATGACCGATACGCTCACCTATCACACCACGCCGGTGGAGGCGGCGGACCTGGCCCGGGCCGCGGGTGTAAAGGCCCTGGTGCTTAACCACCTCACCCAGGCGGGCCTGCCGTTCTATACGCCCGAGGCGTTCACCAAGGGCATGGACGAAGGTGGCAAACTGGACTGGCGGCTGGCCTTTGACGGCATGACCATCGACTTGCCGGTGGGCAGCACCGAGGTCCGGTTCGGGAAATACTGAGCACGGCGAGGCAATCCGCATCATGGTGCGCCGCTGGTCACGCTGGCGCCGTTTTCGGGCGTCAGGTTCCAGGAGCTGACCACCAGGAGCAGACATGCGCTTGAAGACAGGAATCCTGATCGTGGCGACGGCGTTGCTGTGCGTGGCTTGCGCCAGCGCAGGCGCACCGCCGCCCGGTCTGGATGACGACGACCGCGACGACGGCCCGCCGGGACCCGTCCAGCTGTTGTTCATCAGCCCGGCAGGCAAGCCATTCCGCGCGGAACCGGGGCAGCCCTACCCGGTCTCGACCTGGTTTGCGGAAGCAGATGGCGATGGCGATGGTCGTCTTACGCGCGATGAGTTCAGAGCCGACGCCTCAGCCTGGTTCAAGGCGCTCGATGTCGATGGCGATGGCCGCATCGACATGCCGGAGACCACCCGCTGGGAGGACGCTCTGGTTCCCGAGACCACTCGTTCAGGCGCAGGCCGCGCCTTGACCCAGCGCGGACGCCGGTTCCAGCCGCTCGGCCGCAATGAGCTTGACACCTACAGCCAGGGCGCGGCGCCCTATAGCCTGATCAACGAGCCCCACCCGATCCGGGGGGCGGATGCGGATCTATCCTACAGCGTCAGCGCCGACGAGTTCCGCGCCGCAGCTGACCGGCGCTTCGCCGTGCTGGATGTGGATGGCGATGGCGTGATCCGTCTCATCGATCTCAAGCCGACCGCCGCGCAGGGCCGGAGCGCCAGGCCCCGCTGACCTCAGTAAACCACCACCGTGCGGATGCTCTCGCCGGAATGCATCAGGTCGAAAGCTTCATTGATCCGGTCGAGCGGCAGCTTGTGGGTGATCATCGGGTCGATCTCGATCTTGCCGTCCATGTACCAGTCGATGATCTTCGGCGTGTCGGTGCGTCCGCGCGCGCCGCCGAAGGCGGTGCCTTTCCAGACCCGGCCGGTGACCAGCTGGAACGGCCGGGTGGCGATCTCCTTGCCGGCCTCAGCCACGCCGATGATAATGCTCTCACCCCAGCCGCGGTGACAGGCCTCCAGCGCCTGACGCATGACGGTGGTGTTGCCGGTAGCATCGAAGGTGTAGTCCGCGCCGCCGTCGGTGAGGGCCACGAGATGGGCGACGAGATCACCGTCGATCGCCCCGGGATTGACAAAGTGGGTCATGCCGAAGCGACGGCCCCAGGCCTCCCGGTCGGGGTTGATGTCGACGCCGACGATCATCGCCGCGCCCACCATTCGTAGCCCCTGGATCACGTTCAGGCCGATGCCGCCCAGGCCGAAGACCACCGCATTGGCGCCGGGCTCGACCCCCGCCGTGTTGACCACCGCGCCTACGCCGGTCGTGACACCGCAGCCGGCGTAACAGGCTGTCTCGAAGGGGGCGTCCTTGCGGATCCTGGCCAGGGCGATCTCGGGCAGGACCGTGTAATTCGAGAAGGTCGAGCAGCCCATATAGTGGTGGACCGTCTGGCCCTTCCACGAAAAGCGGCTGGTGCCATCCGGCATAAGGCCCTTGCCTTGCGTGGCGCGGATGGCGGTGCAGAGGTTGGTCTTGCGGCTCAGGCAGCTTTTGCACTGGCGGCACTCGGGCGTGTAGAGCGGGATCACATGGTCGCCCACCGCCACCGAGGTCACACCCGGCCCGACCTCGACCACCACGCCGGCGCCCTCATGACCCAGGATCGAGGGGAAGATGCCTTCGGAATCCAGCCCGTCGAGGGTGTAGGCGTCGGTGTGGCAGACGCCGGTGGCCTTGATTTCCACCAGCACTTCGCCAGCGCGCGGCCCCTCCAGGTCCAGTTCGACGATCTCCAGGGGCCGTTTGGCCTCGAAAGCCACCGCTGCGCGCGTTTTCATGTTTCTGTCCTTCGATTCACCGGGGCCGCCGGATACCATTCCGTAAGCCATGCGCGCGCGCAACGGGAGGCCTCATGACCACCACCTATCCTGCCCCTTCCACGTCGCTGGATGACCGGGTCGCAGGGCTGATGGCGCAGTTGACGCTGGAAGAAAAGGTCCAGCTGATGGCGGGGGCCAGCTCCTTTGCGCTGCACGGGATCGAACGCCTGGGCATTCCCTCGCTCCGGATGTCGGACGGCCCCACCGGCGTGCGTTCGATCAAGGGCGAGGCGGCGACGGTCTTCCCGGTGGGCGTGGCGGTCGCGGCGACCTGGAACCCCGAAACCGCAAGCGAAGTCGCCGCCGCGATCGGCCGCGAGGCCCATGCGCTGGGCGAGCATGTGGTGCTGGCGCCGACCGTCAACATGATGCGCATCCCCACCTGGGGTCGGAACTTCGAGACCTATGCGGAAGATCCCTATCTGGCGGGTGTGATGGGGGTGGCGTTTGTCCGGGGTCTGCAGGCAGAAGGGATCGGCGCGTCGCTGAAACACTACGCGGCCAACAATCAGGAGCTGGAGCGATTCAACGTCGATGCGCGGGTCGATGCGCGGACCTTGCGCGAAATCTACCTGGCCGCCTTTGAGCGGATCGTCGCCGAGGCCGATCCCTGGACCGTGATGGCGTCCTACAACAAGCTGAACGGGACCCTGGCGTCGGAACACCGGCATTTGCTGACCACCATCCTCAAGGAGGAGTGGGGCTATGATGGGATGGTCGTATCCGATTGGACGGCCGTTCGCTCGACGGCGCCCGCCGCCAACGCCGGCATGGATCTGGAAATGCCCGGCCCGGCCAAATGGTTCGGCGACAAGCTGCTGGCGGCGGTTCAGGCCGGGCAGGTCAGCCCGGCCCAGATCGAGGACAATGCGCGCCGCATCGTGCGGCTGATCATCCGGTGCGGTCTGATGGACGGCGCGCCGCGCCCGGTCGGTGAACTGCGCACGACCCGACACAAGGCCATCGCCTTCGAGGCGGCCTGCGAGGCCATGACCCTGCTGAAGAACGACGGCGACCTTTTGCCGCTCCGCAGCGACATCAAGTCCGTAGCCCTGATCGGGCCGAACGCCACCCGGGTGCTCTTGCAGGGGGGCGGGAGTTCGCAGGTGACCACCGACAGCGTGCGCACCGTGGCCGATGGCTTGCGGGATCGGCTTGGACCGGGGGTGACCGTGCTGGAAGCCACCGGTGTCGACAACGACCCCTTCCCGCCGGCCGCGGACCGGCGCCACTTCAGCCCCGACGCCGAGCGCTCGGGCGAGGGCCTCGCCTCAACCTATTTCGAAACCGCGGACCTGTCCGGCGAGCCCAACCGCACCGGGCTCGAGAAGCACCTGATGCGATGGGTGAGCGCGGCCATCGCTTCGGCGCGGCGGACGGCCTACGCCTCGTTCCGCTGGAGTGGCTGGTACTGGCCGGAGAAGACCGGCGTGTTCGAGTTCGGCCTGCGCGCCACAGGCCGGGCCACACTCCGCCTGGACGGCAAGGCCCTGATTTCACCGGATGATCCCGCGAAACCGGACCGCTTCGACGTGATGGGCAGCCTTGTGCCACGATGGCTGGGCAGCGCCGAGCTTGAAGAAGGCCACGGCTATCGTATCGAACTCGACTACGTCCCGGCCAGCGCCGAGAACGACTATCTGGCGCTGGGCGTCCGCACGCCGGCCGAGCCCATGACCCGCGCCATCGAGGTGGCCGCCAGGGCCGACGCGGTAATCCTGGTGCTTGGGTCCGCCGCCGTGACAGAGGCTGAAGGTTATGACCGGCCCGATATGGACCTGCCTGGCGAGCAGAACGCCCTGGCCCGCGCCGTGCTGGCCGCGAACCCGAACACCGTCGTGGTCCTGAACACCGGGTCGCCCTTCGCCCTGCCCTGGATCGACCAGGCCGCGGCGGTGTTGCAGATGTGGCTGCCCGGCGAGACCGGTCCTGACGCGCTCGCCGCCGTGCTGTTCGGCGACCGGGCGCCCGGCGGCCGGCTGCCCGTCACCTTCCCGGAGACGTTCGGCGAACACCCGGCGCACAGACCCAATGCCGACCCTCTGATCTGCGACTACCTGGAAGGCCTGGCGATCGGCTACCGCTTCTATGACGCCGCCCGGGTGCGCCCGCTGTTCCCGTTCGGGCATGGCCTGACCTACACGAGCTTCGAAATCAGCGACCTGCACATGGCCGACACCGCGCAGGCGGGTGAGCCTGTGTCTCTCGTGGTGACGGTGTCAAACACGGGCGCGCGTCCCGGAGCCGAGGTGGTTCAGGTCTATGTTTCGCAGGTGGACCCGCGCCTGCCGCGCCCGCCGAAAGAGTTGAAGGCCTTTGCCAAGATCCGGCTTGATCCCGGCGAAACCCGGCAGGTCAACCTGACACTCGAGCCTCGCGCCTTTGCCCCCTATGACCCGGAAACCGGGACCTGGCCGATCGATGCGGGCGACTATGAGGTGCTGGTAGGCCGTTCGGCGGGCGACATACGGGTGAAGGGCACGGTGCGGCTGGAAGCGTGTTGAGGATCCATCAAGGCCGGTAGATGCCCCGTTCGCAGGGAACCTAGGGCATCCGGGTGGCTGGGGCTGTGGTGGCCGGCTCCACCGTAACCATGCTGCTGATATAGCTGGCGACAGCCTGTATCTCGGCCGCGCTCAAGCCGTCCGTCATAAGCTTCATCAAGCCGTCAGTCAGGGACTTCACGATCTCCGCCTGCGGACGCTGGGCCAGATCAGCGCGGCTGGGCGCGCGATCCGCCGCCGGCTCATGGCAGTCCTTGCAGCGGGCCTCGAAAACGGCCTGACCGGAGGTCTGGGCTTCGGCGGCAGTCCCGAACGACAGCGCCACGGCCAATATGGCCACCAATCCCAGCCCTCTGCAATCTAGCCCAACCAACTCCGCTCTCCCTTGTGTTGAAACGGCCTGAAAGCGGAACTGGTGGATCATCCTCCCCCATCAGGGGAGGATGACGAAACACGAGCGCCGAATCCGTTACTGAGCCGCCGCAGGCGTGCCGGTCGCCACCGGCGGCGGGGCCGCCGGGTTGTTGTTTGGACGCTGGCGACGCGGCATCAGTTTCTGCGCCGCAGTGAACTCCTTGTTGTCGATGCCGCCATCCTTGTCGGTATCGATCATGGCGAAATACTTCTTCAGCATGTCGCCCATCTGGCCGCGCAGTTCCGGCGGGGTAAGCTTGCCGTCGATGTTGTCGTCCATGACGCCAAGGATCAGGTTGGCCTGCAGCATCTTGTCGTACTCGGGACGCTGGTCGGCGACTGTCTCGTCCACCCAGCGGTAGTGGAAATAGGTGGCCAGCATCTCTTCCGAGGACTGCTCTCCCCAGTTCACCAGCCTCTTCGGATCCGGATTGGCCGGGTTGCGGGCGGAGTTGTCATAGGTCCAGCGGGTGATCACCTTCGAGCCGGCCGGAGCCAGCAGCGGCTCTTTCAGGAAGTACTCGTACTGCCAGCTGAAGTCATAGCGCGGCAGGGCCAGCAACATTTCCTCGCGGCCGTCCGGATAGCGGATCGAGACGCTGGCCGAGCCACCGCGATGGTGCGCGTGCGGCGTCAGGCCATAGAGGATGGCGTCCTTGGGCAGCTCAACGGAGGCGACCTCCGGGTGGAACTGTTCGCCGGGCGGGATGGCGATGGTGAAGTCGAAGATGCCGAATGTGCGCAGCACATACTTCGGCTCCTGGCCCTTCGGATAGAAATAGACGCCCATCTGGGTCTTCTCGACCGTCTCGCGGCCATAGGGCGTGTAGTGGTTCTGGAAGGCGATGCCGCCGCTGGGCGGGACCCACACGCCGGTGTTTTCAGGCTGCAGGTTTGAGCCGCGTCCAGGACCATAGCCGCCCAGTGAGGCGCCCCATTCGGCCTCCGACGCGGTCCGGCCCTCGGTGGCCTCGCCCTCGACCACGCCGGTCAGGATGTGGTGCACCACCTGGCGGTCGGTCACCCGGAAGGTGGTGGCCTTCATCCAGCGGCCCTCGGTCATGACGTTCTTCACGACGGGGCGCTGATACTCCATCACGCCCGACGCCGGGATCTTCGCCGCCGGGATCTCGACGATCACGTCCGGCTTGCCTAGCGGCCATTCCGGGGCCTGGAACTTGATCTTCGCCAGCGGATCCTCCCCGGCGCCGCGCGGCGCGCCGGCCTCGACCCAATGGACGAGGGTCTTGATCTGGTCAGGGCTCAGCCTGTCATCATCCTGGAAGTGGCCCACGGTCTGGTCAGCCATATAGGGCGGCATGCGGTTGGTGCGCAGCACCTCGCGGATCATCGGCGAGAAGCCCTTGATCTGCTCATAGTTATTGAGCGGCATCGGTCCAATGCCGCCCGGCTGGTGACAGCCGGTGCACTTGGCCTGGATGATGGGCGCGATCGTCTTGGCGTAGGAAATCTTCGCAAAGCTGGCGGCCTTCGCGCGCTCCGGGAACGCGATCACGGCGCCGCGCGGCGCATTGGCGGCCATCGAGACCTTGCGGCCCGCCACCAGTCCCTCAATCGCCTGCCTCGCCCAGGCCTCGCCGCCCTTGCCCACGACCGCGCCGCGGTAGGCCACCGTCCAGGTGCGCGGATCGATCACGATCACCTCGGCCGCCCGGGTCACGCCCAGGCTCTCGCCGATGATCTGCTGGTAGTCGAACAGGATCGGCATATCGATGCCGGCGGCCTTGGCGTCTGCAATCACTGTGGGGCGAGTCTCACCGATTTTCGAGGCCAGCATCATGAACTCGACCCCCGGGGCCGCATAGGCCGCCTTCAGGTCCATATAGGACTTGGCCTCGGCCCGGATCGCCTTGTCGCCGCTGGCGTAGGTAATGATCACCACGGCCTTGGCGTCGCCCAGCCGGTAGAGCTGGCGGCCCAGGTAGTTCTGATCCGGCAGGCGGAAGTCATCGACCATCTGCGGCGCGGCGGACGGCGCATCGGCGAGCGCAGGGCTCTGTGTTGCTGTCGCCAGGGCCAGAGCCCCCAGAACGGCAGAAAGCGCGCCAAAGATGACGCCGACCCGATTGATCGCAAACCCCATCCGTCCATCTCCCCCAGGCCGACGCGGATCACCGCCCGCGATTCCGGCGCGTCGTCACCCTACCGCGCTTCCGCGATAACTGACAGCATACCGTATTTCGCAATTGTGAACCGGGACGGCGCGCCCTGCAACGGACTGGCCCGCGAACGGCTGCTGGTGGGCCCGGCAGGACTCGAACCTGCAACCAGACCGTTATGAGCGGCCGGCTCTAACCATTGAGCTACAGGCCCCTGCAGCGCGGGGACGGCGTTAGCATGGGCTGCACGTCGCTTAAAGCTTGCGTTCATGTGGGAATTGCGAGGGTCTGGCGTCCGACCCTGGACTGGAGATGTCGATGAAGACCCTGATGCGAGCCGCCGCCCTTGGCCTGGCCATGACCACGACTGTTGCGATGTCGGCGGCGATGGCCCAGCCGACGCCCCCGGCGGCCGAGACGATGTTCAAGGCCACCACCTTCAACCTGTCGGCCACGGGTGAAACCCGTGTCGCGCCCAACATGGCCAGTATCAGCCTGGGCGTCATGACGGAGGGCAAGACGGCCGCCGAGGCGCTGGCCGCCAACGCGACACGAATGACCGCTGTGATGGCGACTCTGAAAAGCGCCGGGTTCGCCGAGAAGGACATCCAGACCTCGAACCTGAGCGTCAATCCGCAGTACCGTTACGTGGAAAACCAAGCGCCGGTTCTGATCGGCTATCAGGTGTCGAACCAGGTGACGGTCGTCGTGCGCGACCTCAAGAAACTGGGCGCAGCCGTCGACGCCACCGTCAATGCCGGAGCCAATCAGGTAAACGGAATCAGTTTCGGCCTGTCGGACCCGTCAGCCGCCGAGAACGTAGCGCGGGAGGCCGCGGTGCGGGCGCTGACGGCAAAGGCCGAGCTCTACGCCCGAGCCACCGGCTATCGGCTTCTGCGTCTCGTCACGCTCAGCGAAGGCGGCGGCTATGCGCCCCAGCCGCCGATGCCAATGGTGGCCATGGCGATGCGCAGTGAAGCCAAGGGTGCGTCGCCCGTGTCGGCGGGCGAACTCAGCGTCCGCGTCGACATCACGGCTGTCTACGAGTTGACGCGGTAAGCGTCAGGTCACCGGCCACAGGTCCGGCAGCCGCGCCGCCAGCCATCTGACCAGCGCGGCGTTGACCTCGGCGGGCTTTTCCTGGGCCATCCAGTGGCCGGACGCGACGGTGGCCTCGGTTAGGTCCGCGCAGTGGGCCCGCATCGGATCGGCCAGTCGGCTGTCCAGCGTGGCGCACACATGGTCATAGGCCGCGTGAATGAAGAGCGCCGGCATGGGCAGGTGCGCGCGAGCGGCGGCCTCGTCGGCGTAGGCCATGTTGGCCAGGCCGTTCATGTACCAGCTGTCGGGGCCGAAG
Source organism: Phenylobacterium sp. (assembly GCF_044372605.1). Taxonomy (GTDB): domain Bacteria; phylum Pseudomonadota; class Alphaproteobacteria; order Caulobacterales; family Caulobacteraceae; genus Phenylobacterium. The sequence goes on along the minus strand of NZ_JBILRO010000010.1, from coordinate 21,451 downwards.
AAGCCGTTGCGGGTCAGGCCCTCGACGTAGCGGTTCTCGTCCTCAAGGGTGAGCACACTCTCGTCGCGCGGCACATCCGGGGCCGGGGCGCCGGGCCCGAACCAGCCGCCTCTGGCGCGTGTGTAGGCCGTGGCCGCAGGCTGACCCTGACCGTCGGGCGATCCCGCGCGGAACAGCAACTTCACCGTGGCGCGGACATCGGCCTCGAAGCTCGCGCAGGCGGCAGCGAAGCTCTCCCGGTAGAACAGCATGTAGTCCCACTGGGCCGCCGGGAACGCCGCCTCGGGATAGATCGTGCGGTCGGCCAGCGGGACGAGGGTCTCCGGCGCCATTCCGCCGGGCATGTAGGGCACGCACAGCGCCGCCACCCCGTGGCATCGCTCCGGATGTTGCTGGGCCAGCGACCAGACCACCGGCGCGCCCCAGTCATGACCGACCCAGATCGCCTTGTCGGCGCCCAGGCTGTCGAGCAGTTCGATCATGTCGGTGACGATGTGTTCCTGTGCATAGTCCTCGTACCGGTCGTACACGCTGGATCGGCCATAGCCGCGCATGTCCGGCGCGATGGCGCGAAAGCCCAGACCGCCAAACACCGGCAACTGATGGCGCCACGAAATCGAAAGCTCCGGCCAACCGTGGACGAAGATGACCGGAGTTCCCGCCTCGGGGCCGCATGCAAGGTAGAAAGTCGCGTGGCGCGCGCTCTTGATCACGCGCTCTTCGACAGAGTGGCTCATGGGATCTCCCGGGTCGACGGCATCGTGTTCAGGGCTGAGGGCTGACCTTCGCACGGCGGAAAGCCCCGGCCAGGCGGTCAGCCATCATCCGACCGGGGAAGGCGCGTTCGCCCTCCATCATGGCGGCATAGACGAGATCGGTGCCCGCGATGGGGCCGGATGCCCAGCCCACCCCACGCCCGGGCGCCACGGCGCTGTCGCAGCTCAGAGTGCGGGGCTGGCGGTCCCGGGCCGTGGCTTCCAGAAGCTTGCCGACCTTGGTGGCGCCCGGTCCATCGCAGTCAGGAAGTTCGCGGTCGCACGCGGTGGCGGTGTTGTAGCGATAGAGAACCCGGCTCGAGCCGGCCCCGGCGATCAAAACGCAGGTTGTCGGATCGCCGATCGCCCTTGAAACGGCGGCGTCCAGGTCCTCGCGGTTCACCCCGGGGGGCGCATCCGGCGCACAGGCGGCAAGGGCAAGGAGGCTGGCGGCAAGCAGGACGGTGACCGACGCGCGCATGGGGGAATACCTTCACGGGTTCGCCCATTGTCCTAGCGCACATTGGCGAACTTGTCGTCGCCAGGCGGGAGCCGCCTCAGTCGGCATGCTCGCGAAGGAAGGTGGCCATCTCGTTCAGCACCGGCGCACCGCCTCGCAGGGGTCTCGACAGAGCCAGGATGATCTCCACGTGGTCGACGCCGGCGTAGTGGCGTTCCTCGACAACCGCACCGGCATCGCGATAGAGCTGGGCCAGGGCTTTTGTGTTCTTGGGCCACACCGTCCTGTCCCTGTCGCCGGTGGCCAGGAAGGCCGGCGGGCTGGTGCGGGTCACGTAATTCAGCGGCTGCGTACCGGTGAGATCGGCAGCCTGTCCGAAGGTGTTTCGAGTGGTCCTGTCGTTCAGCGGCAGGAAGTCATAGGGCCCTGCCAGCCCCGCCACAGCCTTTACCGACGTCGGGTCGACGCCGGCCGCCCTCAGATATCGCGCATCCAGACCCAGCATCACGGCATTGTAGGCGCCCGCCGAATGACCCAGCAGGACGATACGCTTCGGGTCGCCACCCAGCCTTGCGGCGTTGTCCACCGCCCACCGGACCGCTTGCGCGCCGTCATTCAGGAAGTCGGGATACCTGACCTCCGGATAGATCCGATAGTCGGCCACAACGGTGACAAACCCGCGCGAGGCCATGGCGCGCCCGACCCAGTTGTAGTCCTGGCGGCGACCTGACTCCCACGATCCTCCATAGAAGAACACCGCGATCGGCGCGGCGCCCCGGGCGGCGCGGGGGACATAGACATCCACCGTCTGCCGCGGATTTTCGCCATAGGCCTCGCCACGCGATACGCGCGTCGCAGGATCCTTGGGTGACAGGGTGGCGAACAGGCCAAGCGGCGTACAGGCCGTCGTCAGCGCCGCGGCGGCGGCGACCAGCGTCAATCGCAAGGGGATACTCGGATCAATCATGGAGCCTCGTTACGGTCCAGTCGACGACCGGACAATGACAATCGGACCCAATAACTACGAAGCGCGGGACGCGTAAGACGCAAGGCGCCCTTGCGGACACTTGACGCCGACCCGCCGGCCCGGCGCTATGGGCGTCGTCAGACCCGAAGGAGAGGTTCCATGGACGCAGCTCAGCCGAAAGAATTCAATGCGGCGGCTCTGGCGCAGGTGGCACCCGCGCTTCAGGGGATCATCGATCAGGGTGCGCTCTCCGGGGCCGTGACCCTGGTCTGGCGCAAGGGGGAGGTTATCCAGACCCATGCGCTGGGTCATCGCGACATCGAAGGCGGTCAACCCATGACCCGCGACACCCTGTTCCGCATTGCCTCCATGACCAAGCCGGTGACCTCCATCGCCGTGATGATGCTGATCGAGGAGGGCAAGCTGAAGCTGGACGACCCGGTCAGCCGTTGGCTGCCGGAACTGGCGAACATGCAGGTGCTGAAGGATCCGACGGGACCGGTGGACGCTACGGTCCCGGCTGCACGCGAGATCACGGTCGAGGACTTGCTGACCCACCGCTCGGGCCTCGCCTATGGCTTCACCTCGATGGGTCCGATCGCCTATGCGCATGAAGAGAAGCTGGGCAACGCCCTGGCCAACCCGCACTCGCCGGACGCCTGGCTGAAGGCGCTGGGCGAACTGCCGCTCACCTACCAGCCTGGCGAGCGCTTCCACTACAGCCACGCCACAGACGTGCTTGGCTTCCTGGTGGCGCGGATCGAGGGTAAAACCATTGGCGAGGTGCTGCAGGCGCGGATCTTCGGACCGCTCGGCATGGCCGACACTTCGTTCTGGGTTCCGCCGGAAAAACGCGAGCGGATGGCCAAGCTGTACCAGGCGCCCCCGGAAGGCGCGCTCAAGGACGTCTCCTTCCCGCACACCCCGACCCCGCCTGCCTTCGAGGGCGGCGGCGGCGGACTTGTCTCGACAGCAGACGACTATCTGAGATTTGCACGGATGATGCTGGGCCGGGGCGAGGTCGACGGTGTGCGGCTGGTGAAGCCCGAGACCCTCGAGCTGATGGCCGCCAACCGGCTGACCGACGAACAGCGCGGCCATGGCTTCATGGGCATGCCATTCTGGCTGAGTCAGGGTTTCGGCCTGGGCCTGTCGATGATCCTGGACGCGGAAAAGCACCAGTGGATGGGGGCCGGCGCCGAGGGCGCCTATGGCTGGCCAGGCGCCTTTGGCACCTGGTGGCAGGCCGACCCGGCCAACGACATGATCCTGATCTTCCTGATCCAGGACTCCATGCCGCTGGGGCCCGAGGCTGTCACCGCCATGCAGGGCCAACGCCCCACCGGGCGTATCGGCGGACCGATGTTCCAGAAAATCGTCTACGCCGCCCTGGGTTAGCCGCCGGCGCCAATTGTTCACCATATCTCTGCGCACCACCTTAACCAGCCGGAGCGCAAGGTCGGCCCCATGGACCCGATCGCCACTGCTCGCTACGGCCTGATGGCTGCCTCAAACCGCTTTGAGACGGCGGCGACCCGTATCGTCAGTGCGCCGAGTGACCCCGGGGTCGACCTCGGGACCGAGTTCGTTGAGGTGATCCAGGCGAAGCATGCCTTCTCCGCGAACCTCTCGGTGATCCGCTATGCTCAGGACATGTGGGACTCGCTGCTGGCCATACAGTCGCGCTGAACGGATCGCAGGCTGAAACGAAAAAGGGGAGCCTCGCGGCTCCCCTTTCCGTAACAGCTGTCCGGATCGGACTATTTCTTTTCGGTGGGATCTGCGCCGTCCGTAGGCGCGCCGGTTCCTGACGAGCCCATGAACAGCTTCTTGCCATCGGGGAATGTCACGTCGCGACCGTTGGCCTTGCAGGCCGGTCTGCAGAGCTTGTCCTTGGACTGATAGCCCCGGACGATGATTTCCGTACCGGGCTTCAGCGAGTTGCGGTCAATTCCCGAGCGCAGAAGCGTATTGGGCGTGCCGCCCTCAACCATCCAGGCCGTGGTCGCGCCGTTCGGGCCGACGGCGGCGATGTGCACCCAGGCGTGCGGATTGATCCACTCCACGCGGGTCACCTTGCCGCGCAGCAACACCGGAGACTTGCCGTCAAACTCGGCGGCAAATGCGTGGTGAGCCAAGGCGGCACCACCGGCGGCAGCGACGGCGAGCGCGGCGCCGATGGCTCCGGCGACTATCAGGTTCTTCGTATTCATGGTGCGCCTCCAACGCGGGATGCAGATCAGGTTGCTTGAATCCCCGGACGTCGGGGATGGCTTGAGGGCTACTTCAGCGGCACCTTGCGCAGGTCACCGTACATCAGTTCCTCGACAAACTCGACGCACTTGAACTGGTTGAGGCGTGCGTCCTCCCCCACCCGCTTGTAGAGATTGAAGCTCATCTTCCAGGGCCGGGTAAAGGTGTTGGGGTCAGTGATTGTCGCTTCATAGCGCACCAGACCGGGGCCGGTCGGTGTCCAGCGCTCCACCACAGTCATCTGATCCGAGTGGTGATTGCCGGCGCGATCAAACCAGGTGCGATCGTTCATGCCGCTGACCGTGACGACGAGGGTGTCGCCGTCCCATTTGGCGACCGACTGGCCCATCCAGCTATCGACTGGCGCCGGGCCGGGATCCTTGAACAGCACATTGCGCACGGCACCGGCATATTCGTAGGCGATGATCATCGATTTCTCAGACTGGAAGATCTGGAAAGGCAGATGCATGTAGTTGGCGCGCGGCACGCCCGGCAGATAGCACTTCACTTCCGGGTCGAGGTTCAGATAGTCGGCGCGATTGGCGTCGCGGGTAGCCTTGGCCTCGGGCGTGTAGGGGATCTCGCCGCCTTCGACGATGCCGAGGCCGGCCGGCACAGCGCCCACAGCGCCCAGAGCCACGACCGCCTTGGCCGGCACCGGCACAAACGGACCGGGGCGCAGTTGCAGGGCGGCGCGCGCGGCATGGGGCTCGATATCCCAGCCGGCGGTGTTCATCGCCTGCCAGACACCGTTCAGATCGGGATGCTTGCCATCGGGGCCCCGGGGCGCCTTGTAAGCCGCCGCCGCCTTGGGCTTCGGCTGGGCCATCGCAGGGCCAGACGCAAGGAGGCCGACCACAGCCAGCGCCGCTACGATCCTGATCATAATCTCGTTCCCCCGTTGGCGTCGGCCATGACTCGACCGCACCTGTTTGGACCCAACCTAAACAACGTTCCCGCATAGCGCCAGACAGCTCGTCATTTTGCGAAACGTCCCGGCTGGTTTAAGCCGCCGCACATGACATTGCGACCGCTCTTCGCCACGCCGATCTATACGGCCACCCTTAGTACAGACCGAAGCTTCGAAAATTTCAACGCCGAGATTTTGCAGGCCTGCGAGGGACTGGCTGAAGAAGATGTGGCCGGGCGACGTTGGTGCCGCGAACACGGCTACGGTGGCTATACCTCCTACGCGTCGCTGGATGACCTGCCCCGGCGGATGAGCGTGTTCGGTGATCTCAAGTCCCGTCTGGATCGTCACGTGCGCGCGTTTTCCGAAGCGCTGGACTTCGATCTGGGCGCCGGCAAGCTGCGACTCGACAGCCTGTGGGTGAACATCCTCAAGCCCGGTGCGGCCCACTCGGGCCATGTCCACCCGCATAGCGTGATTTCCGGAACCTACTACGTGGCCACGCCGCCAGGGGCCAGCGCCCTGAAGCTGGAGGATCCAAGGCTGCCGCTAATGATGGCCGCCCCGCCGCGGCGGACCGATGCGCCGGAATCCGCGCAGAGTTTCGTCTACCTCCAGCCCGAGGCGGGCACGTTATACCTCTGGGAAAGCTGGCTGCGCCACGAGGTGCCGGCCAACCGCGCAAAGACGCCCCGGGTCAGCGTAAGCTTCAACTACGGCTGGCGGTGACGCCTACTCCGTCGCCACCAGTGCAGGCCGCGCGAACTTGCCGCCGAAGAAGTCGCCCTTCTTCCAGACCGGACGCGCATCGCCGTCGGCGATCTCGCGGGCGATGTCATAGTTCAGAGTCGCAAACCGGGCCCCGGCCACATAGTCGATAGGCAGGGCCAGATCATCGCAGGGCTTGTGGTAGCACGAAGCCAGGAAGCCCTTGAACTGGGCTTCGCCAGGACCCTGAAAGCCTGTCATCAGGAATATCGACGGCACACCGGCTTCCACGAAACGGAAGTGGTCCGAGCGCGTGAAGAAGCCCTCCTCCGGCAGCGGATCCGGCGACACACCCACTCCGGATTTCGCCGCAGCGCGCGCCACGGCCGCGCCCAGGGTCGAGCGATCTGCACCGAAGGCGATGACATCGGTGAAGGCGTAGGTCAGAATCGGCATGTCCAGGTTCACGTTGGCCGCAATCGAGGCGGCCGGGACCGTGGGATTGCGTGTAAAGTACTCGGCGCCCAGCAGGCCCTTTTCCTCGCCCGTCACCGCCAGGAACATCACTGAACGGCGAGGCGTCTTGCCGCTCTCCTTGAAGGCCCGGGCTACTTCAAGGGTGGTGGCGATACCGGCGGCGTTGTCCAGCGCGCCATTGTTGATCGTGTCACCGTTCACCGGCGAGGATATGCCGATGTGATCCAGATGGGCGGACAGCACCACCACCTCGGCCTTCAGCGCAGGATCGGAGCCCTCGATCATGGCCGCGACATTGGCGCTCTCGATGGACTTGGTCTCGGTGCGCACCGTGACATCCAGCGACCCCGGCAACTCAAGGCGTGGTGTCTCGCCCTGCGGCTTTTCCGCCGCCTCGATCACCTTGGCCCAGGGAACCTTCGCACCCACAAACAGCTTCTCTGCGCCCTGCAGGCTCAGGGAACCCAAGGAAGGGGTATCCGGTGCGGTATCGTGAGGCGCACCGTCCGGCATGCGCCAGTTCATGGCCCACTGCTGCCAGGATCGCTTGCCCTCGGCGAAGGGTCGGCGCTTCTCGTCGGTGGGGGTGTAGAGGGTGATCATGCCTACAGCGCCGCGCCTGGCCGCCTGCTCACGCTTGGTGCGGCCGTTGGCATAGTAGGCGCGTTCTTCGGTCTGGAAGCCGGATGGCGCGCCGGCCAACACCACCACGATCTTGCCCTTGACGTTCAGGCCCTTGTAGTCGTCGCGCTTGCGCTCGGGCGCCACCACGCCGAAGCCCACGAAGACCATCGACGCCGTGACCTTGCGTTCCGCAGGCCCGAACGGACGGGCCACCATATAGTCATCACCGAAGACCAGCGGCGTTTCGGTTCCGTCCCGGGCCTTCAGTACGTAGCGCCCCTCATCGCGCGCCCGAACCGCCACCAGCGGCACCGGCTGGAAGTAGGTCCCATTCGTTCCGGCGGGCTTCAGGCCCAGTTGCGCAAACTGGGAGGCCACATAGTTGGCGGCGATGTCGTAGCCCGGCGTGCCGGTATCACGGCCCTCCAGCAGGTCACTGGCCAGGAAGGTGATATGGGCCTTGATGCTGGCGGCTGAAGTCTCGGCCGCAGTCGAAACCTGGGCAGCAGCCACGCAGGCGACAGCCAGCGTGGCCAGCGAAACCGACATCGGCAGCAACTTGCGAAGAAACATGACAACCCCGTGACAGACGTCAGGCGCTTCTAGAATCCCCAGCCGTCAACTGTCGAGGAAACTCCGCAGCTTGCGCGACCGCGACGGGTGCTTCAGCTTGCGCAGGGCCTTCGCCTCGATCTGCCGGATGCGTTCGCGGGTTACGCTGAACTGCTGGCCAACCTCTTCCAGGGTGTGGTCGGTGTTCATGCCGATGCCGAAGCGCATGCGCAGAACGCGCTCTTCCCGCGGCGTCAGCGAGGCCAGCACGCGCGTGGTGGTTTCACGCAGGTTGGACTGGATGGCCGCATCGATCGGCAGGATCGCGTTCTTGTCCTCGATGAAGTCGCCCAGGTGGCTGTCTTCCTCGTCGCCGATAGGGGTCTCTAGGCTGATCGGCTCCTTGGCGATCTTCAGGACCTTGCGGACCTTCTCCAGTGGCATGGCCAGCTTTTCGGCCAGTTCTTCCGGCGTGGGCTCGCGGCCGATCTCGTGCAGCATCTGGCGCGAGGTGCGGACGATCTTGTTGATCGTCTCGATCATGTGCACCGGGATGCGGATGGTGCGGGCCTGGTCGGCGATCGAGCGGGTGATCGCCTGCCGGATCCACCAGGTGGCGTAGGTGGAGAACTTGTAGCCGCGGCGGTACTCGAACTTGTCCACCGCCTTCATCAGGCCGATGTTGCCTTCCTGGATCAGGTCCAGGAACTGCAGGCCGCGGTTGGTGTATTTCTTGGCGATGGAGATCACCAGGCGCAGGTTGGCCTCGACCATTTCCTTCTTGGCCTGACGGGCCTCGCGCTCGCCCTTCTGGACGGTCTGGACGATGCGGCGGTAGTCGTCGATGGGCACGCCGGTTTCGGTGGCCAGGGCCGCCACTTCCGAGCGGATGTCGCCGATCTGGCCGGCGTCGTTCTCGGCGAACTTGGTCCAGCGCACGCCCAGCAGCTTGACCTGATCGGTCCAGTCCGGGGTCATTTCCTGGCCGAAGTAGGCCTTCAGGAATTCGGCGCGGCTGATCCCGTAACTGTCGGCCAGTCGCAGCAAGCGACCTTCCAGCACCATCAGGCGCTTGTTGATCGCGTACAGCTGCTCGACCAGCGCCTCGATGCGGTTGTTGTTCAGCTTCAGCGTCTTCAGGTGCTGAACGATGGCGGCGGCGGAGGCCTGATAGGCCTTCAGATCCTTGTCGCCGAGCTGTTCGCCACGCAGGCGCGCGCCCACCAGCTTTTCCTGCAAAAGACGGAAGCTCTCGAATTCGACGGCGATGGCGTCCAGGGTCACCATCACGCCTTCGCGCAACTCCGCTTCCATCGCGCTGATCGTGGGACCGGCGCCGTCATCGAAGTCGTCGTCGTCGTCGCTGTCGGCCTTGGCGATGACCTCGCCGTCCTCGTTGAGTTCGGGGGCCTCCTCGACGACTTCGGCCGGCGGCGGCGCATTGGCGGCCAGTTCCTCGGCGGCGGCGGCGGTCATGCCGCCATAGGTCTGCTCAAGGTCGATCACCTCACGCAGCAGGATCCGGCCGCCTTCCAGTTCCTCGCGCCACACCATGATGGCCTCGAAGGTGAGCGCGCTTTCGCACAGGCCCCGGATCATGGTGTCGCGGCCGGCCTCGATGCGCTTGGCGATGGCGATCTCGCCCTCGCGCGACAGCAACTCCACCGAGCCCATCTCGCGCAGATACATGCGCACGGGGTCGTCAGTACGATCGTAGGCGGCTTCCTTGGTGGTCTCGACCACGGCGGTGTCTTCGCGAACCGTGACTTCGGTAGCCTCGGCGTCGTCTTCGGACTCCACGACGTTGACGCCCATCTCGCTGAGCATCGCCAGCGTGTCCTCGATCTGCTCGGAGGTCACTTCCTCGGAGGGCAGCACCTTGTTGAGCTCGTCCATCGTGACGTAGCCGCGGGTCTTGGCCGCCTTGATGAACTTCTTGACGGCCGCATCGGTCAGGTCGAGCAACGGTCCATCGTTGCTGGTGGTTTCGCTGGCGGTCGCATTGGCTGCGGTGGTGGTGTCGCCTTCGGCCATCGTGATCATCCAATTCTTCGAAGTCGGCGCCCATCCCGCGAGGGGGGGGCCGAGCGTTGTTCAGGGGCCACAGAACCGGGACAGTCGTCCGTTTCCATCACCAATTTCGTTCGGGTACGTGAACCTCAGGAGCCAGACCGCGCCGGCAGGACAGACCCCGCCACGAACCCTCCGGCAGAGGCACACGCTCCCGCCAGTTCGCGGCGCCTCCATCCCCGGCCTCGAAAAGAGGCGCGGCGGCGTGACCCCCGGGACTTCCACCGGTCGAGGGAGACATCATCATCCACGCAGGGGGCGCGCTCGGAAACCGCAGCGGCCCATCGATGTCTGTCAGACGCGAGCTAAATCCAGTAGGCGGCAGATGGCGTGCCGGGGGCGCTGTGTCAAGATGATGACGCGGCGCAGGGCGTCAGGTCGCAGGGCGCGGAGGGGGTCGCACATGATCAAGGCGCGGGACAAGGGGGGCGGGTAGACCGGTAGGAGGAAGGGTAGCAAGCGTGTTACGGTGATGGTGTGAGCCCCCAGGCCCGGGTCATCGTTTGGGGGTTAAGTAAAGTGGCGCCGTAAATCCCTAACGCTCCCCGTTGTACGCAAGATCTTCAGATTTCTATCAGCAAATCAATCTGAGACGAAAAGATGATATTTGATTGTTTTGAATTTAACATAGTCAGAAGATTCGCAGGTCATTTTCATGACGATTATGATTTAACAGACGAAACATTCATTGATACATATGAATTGTTCAATGCACTAACCGATGACACACAGAAATGTGCGTTGCATGAAGCACTGAGGAAGCTAGTTTTAAGCTGTCATGACAATGAGGAATTCGTTTCAAGAATTGCTGAGCTGGGAGGCCCGGGTTTGGGTTCATCCAAAAACTCATTTGAATTAGCAAAACAGGCGATTGCCAGTGGAGTCCCGGGGACATCGCGCAATTGAGGTAGGTTCTCGCGGAGAGATACGCTGACATTCCCGCGGGTAGCGGGACGGTTCTGCGACCTGTGTCCTTTGACCGCGAACCGACGCGAAGGGACGCGAACAGGTCATGTTCACCCCCTCGCCACAGGCGCCCGAGGGCCGGCGCCTCGATTGGAGGTAAAGTAACGCGTCACCGTAACCGACCGTAACCAAAGGCCACTGACCCCATCCACGCTGAACACGCTCTTCGACGCAGAGGCAAACCCATGGCTACCCCCGAGGTAATTGCGAACTGCGACGTGCCGGGAGCCTATAGGTAGGTCGCCCTCGGTCTTGGATGCGCTCACCTCGCCAGTCCGTGACCTGAGTGCAAAAGATGCCGCTGACCGGGCACGGCGCAATCGAGGAGACAACCATGCGCGCGAAGATCGCCTACATCATCATGCTGGCGTTTCTGTTCAGTCATGAGGTGGATGCAGCGCTCCGGCATGAGTGGCGCGTGCTGCCGCTCACCAGTTTTCTGCCCGATGATATCGGTCGGCAGGTATTCATCTGGGCTCACGTGCCCCTGTTCGCCGCCATCCTGTTGTTCAACGACAGGACCGGGCTCAGGTTTGGCCTGGCGATATTCTCGCTCGTTCATTTCGGATTGCACTGGGGCTTCCGGAATCATCCCGCCTACGAATTCAATAACCTGAGCTCCTGGCTGATCATTGGCGGAGCCGGCCTGTTCGGAGGTCTTTACCTGGCTCTGGTGAGGCGACGTCCGTCAGGGGGCCAAATCGGACCGCAGGTCTTCTGATGGCAGCCCGATGCCAATCAGCCGAGACGTCGTCGCCCGCATAAGCCAGCGCCTGACCCTGCCCAATCCCCGACGGCTCGCCGACATGGAAGTCCGTACCGGCCGGAAGCTGGCCCCAAGGCCGCGTGGGCCGGCGCCGCGTTTGGGGGTTAAGTAAAGTGTCACCGAAACCGGAAACTCCCGGCTTGCGGTGTCCACAATATGCCTTATCCTGTGGACACCGTCCGACAGGAGACCGCGCCGTGCCCAAGGCCATGACCCTCAACGTGCGCGTCACTGGCCGGCTCGGGGATTTCGTGGCGGCCAATGTCGCGGAAGACGGCGTCTACGAGAATGTCAGCGAATATGTCCGCGACCTGATCCGGCGCGACATGGAACGCGCCGAGGGCGACGCCTTCCATAGGCTGAAGGCCGAACTGCAAATGGCCTTTTCCCTCGCTGACGACAGCTTTCAACCCCTGGACGCCGAAACCGTGATCGCCCGGGGACGGGCCCGCGCCGCACGGTGAGCGGGTTCCGGGTCCAGACCGCCGCGATCGAGCGGATCGACGAGATCTACCGCTACACCGAAAGCACCTGGGGGGCGGATCAGGCAGCGCGTTACATTCGCGGCCTGTTCGCCCGCTTCGAGGCGATCGCCGCCCGTCATGTCGTCTGGCGCGCGATCCCGGCCGAGTTCGGGGTGGTGGGCTTCGTGTGCCGGTATGAGCAGCACCTGATCTACTGGAAAGTTCTCGGCGACGGAGATGTTGGCATCGTCACGGTGCTCCACGAACGGATGCACCAGATCGAGAGGTTCCGGCAGGACTTCGAGGGTTGAAGCCAGGTTGCGGTGGGGGTTAATGCAACTGCCCTCGTAGATTCACCTCAGTGCGCCAGCGGACTTTCCGCCACGTTCTCGTTCGCCCAGTCGCTGTTGAGCAGGCGTCGGAGCTGATCGCGTTCGCCCTTGAGGGTCATGAGGGTGGCGGAGTCCTGGTCGCGGGCGAGGTCCTGGGCGGCGCCTTCCACCGCGCGTTCCAGGCTTTCCAGTTGCATCAGCAGGTCAAAGGCCTGGCGCCAGAGGTCGCGGGCGCGCTCGCCGGTCTCGGTGAGGAAGGGGGCGCTCAGGCCCGCGCGTTGGGCGTCGCGTTCGAGGCGGGTGAAGTCCTCGGGGACAAAGCCGCGCGTATGCAGATGGCGAACGGCGGCGTCAGCCTCCAGGCCATCAGCCTCGTAGCGCAGGCTGACCAGTTCCTGGGCCAGGCGATCCAGCTGTTCGTCGCCAAAGCCGTGGGAGCCCACCCGTTCGATAGACGCGTCGATGATCCCGGGGTCGCGCACGGCGGCCATGGCCAGGGCGGCGGCCAGCGGCCGGGGCGCGCGGCGCAGGCGATCGTAGGCGTCCTTGACCTCGGCGGTGGCGCCGATCGCGGCCGCGTTGTTCTTGCGGCGCTTGTCCCAGCCTGCGCGGGACATTTCGCGCGCCGCAGCGCCCACGGTGTAGACCGGCTGTCGGGTGGGCCACAGCGCCTCGTAGCGGGCCAGCAGGTCCTCTCGATAGGCGGCGGCCAGATCTCCGTCGGCGATGGTGGCGGCCACCTTGCGCAGCTTGACCTTGAGCGCGGTCTTGCGCTCGGGCGTGTCCAGCGGGTCGTCGCCGCGATGGAAGTTGAACAGGGCCTCGGCGAAGGGGGTGGTGCTGGCCAGCTGGGCCTTCAGCGCCAGGGCCCCCTGCTCGCGCAGCACCTCGTCGGGATCCTTGCCGCCCTCGATGAACACGAATTTGAAGGTGCGCCCCGGCTTCAGCAGCGGCAGGGCGCGTTCCAGCAGCCGGTTGGCGGCGGCCTTTCCCGCGCGGTCGCCGTCGAGGCAGACGGTGGGCTCAGGGTGATGGCGCCACAGCACCTCCATCTGCTCCTCGCCCAGCGCGGTGCCCATGGCGGCGACGCCCGCGATCCCGGCCCGCTGGCAGGCGATGACGTCCATATAGCCCTCGACCACCACCAGCGGCGCGTCCTCGCCGGTGGGCGCGGCGGCCAGGATCTTGCGCGCCTCGGACAGGCCATAGAGCTGGTGGCCCTTGTGGAAGACGGCGGTCTCCGGGCCGTTCAGATATTTGGCGCGGGCCTGTGGGTCCATGGCCCGGCCGCCGAAGGAGACCACCCGGCCCCGCGCATCGAGGATGGGAAAGATGATCCGGTCGCGGAACCGGTCATAGGGCGCGCCGCCATCCTCCGGCGCGATCAGCAGGCCGGTCTCCACCAGCTCGGCCGGACGCGCGCCCTTGGTGACCAAATAGTCCTTCAGCGCTGTGCGACCGGACGGCGAGAAGCCCAGCCGAAAGCGCGCCCACTCCGTTTCCGGCAGGCCGCGTTTCTCCAGATAGGCGCGGGCCTCGCGGGCCGGCGGGCGTTTCAGCTCGCCCTCGAACCATTTGGCGGCCAGTTCCAGCCACTCGGCCAGGCCCTGTCGCACCTTTTCCTGCTCGGCGCCGCGCGGATCGACGGCGGGCAGCGGCACGCCGGCCTCCGCCGCCAGCCGCTCGACCGCCTCGGCGAAACTCAGCCGCTCGTTTTCCTGCAGGAAGGTGATCAGGTCGCCGGTCTTGCCCGACGAGAAGTCGAAGAACTGGCCCTTCTCGTCGTTCACATAGAACGAGGGGGTCTTTTCCTTGTTGAACGGCGACAGGCCCACATATTCGCGGCCCTGCTTGCGCAGCTTCACGGTACGACCGATCACGTCGGACGGGCGCAGCCGCGACTTGATCTCTTCCAGGAACCGTTCGTCGAACCGACCGACCATGGGCGAACCGCTATCACCTCTGACCCGGAGGATTCCGAGAGCCCCTGTGGATTGATCTACGCCACCTGTGGATTGATTCTACGTCAGATGCGGACGTTGGCCTTCGCCAGCGGCAACGTGCGTCAGCTTGTCCGGGTTTCGCACGACGTAGATGGCCGCGATGCGCCCGTCCTCCCCGGGTTCGAAGGCGTAGGTGGACGGGCCGTCGTCCAGACGCATCAGCAGGCCGGGGTAGCCGTTGATGCGTACGGCCTCGACGCTTTCCAACACGGGAACACCCTGCCGCCAGCGTAGGCCCTCCAGCAGGCCTATGATATCGTCGCGACCCACCATCACCCGCAGCGCGGCCTTTCGCTTGCCGCCGCCGTCAGTGACCATGATGGCGTCCTCGCACAGCAAGCTGGCCAGAAGACCGGTATCGGCTGTCGCCGCGGCCGCCATGAAGGCCTGGGCCAGGCGGGTCACCCGCGCCTGGTCCACGGCAAAGCGGGGCCGGGCGATCTGCACATGCTCCCGCGCCCGGCCCGCCAGCTGGCGCACAGCGGCTTCCGAGCGGTCCAGCGCCCGGGCGACAGCGGCATAGTCCTCGTCGAACACGTCGTGCAGCAGGAACACCGCCCGCTCCAGCGGTGACAGTCGTTCCAGCGCCAGCAGGAAACCGATGGAAACCTCCTCGGCGCGTTCGAGCGGATCATCGGTCAGAGGCTCGATCAGGGGTTCCGGCAGCCATGGGCCACGATAGGCCTCGCGCTCGGCCCTGGCGGCGCGCAGGCGGTCGATGCAGAGCCGGGTCGTGGCGCGAACCAGCCAGGCGGCGGGATCCGACACCCCTGCCCCGGCCCGATCCCAGCGCAACCAGGCGTCCTGCACCGTGTCCTCGGCCGCGCTCACCGAGCCCAGCATCCGATAGGCCAGCCGCTTCAGTCGCGGGCGATTGGCCTCGAAGGCGTCAAGAAGGGCGGCATCCATGCCGGGACCCTACGCCGCGATCGCGCGCGGGGCGACGTCCTCGCCGGCCACCACCACCTTCGAACAGGTCCTGCCGTAGCCCAGAGCGTACTTCAGCGTCGGATACATCCGCGCCGTCATCAGCGAGAGGCTGATCGCCACCAGAGCCTTTTCGCCCCAGCGGCGGACGATCTCGTCGCGCAGCGGATCACACGCCTCCATGTCACGGGCCAGGCTGGCGCGGGCGAAACGCCAGGCCAGGGCGGCGGTCTCCCCCATGTCCGCCTCGTCGCCCGCCAGGATGGCGCGGATGATGGCGGGCGCGACGCCGTTGGCCGCAGCGATGTCGGCGACGATCTGGGTGCAGGGCCCGCAATCCTCGGCCAGGGTTCCGACAATGCCGGCGGCGGCCAGGGCGGCGCCGGGCGCGGCCCGGGTGTCCGGCGCGCGCGTGCCCACCATGAACTTGATCAGGCTGGCCGGACTGACCACCAGCACGTGACGCATGTAGCTGGCGTCGTACCGCCAGGTCCGCTCGAAACCGTCGAGCCAGCGGGAGAGGATGGCTCTCAACATCTCAGACCTCCTTTGGATTGCGCAGCAGGATCAGGGTCAGCGGGATGGCTGCGAACAGATAGACGCCGACGAAGTCGCGCTGGATGTCCGCCAGGGGGCTTGCGCCGCAGCTGGCGTCATAGACATGGACCAGGGCGTGGAGGGTCAGCCAGGTCGCGCCGATCACCATGGCCGGCCAACCCTGAACCGGTCGCCAGGCAAACCAGCCCAGGCCCAGCGCACAGGCCAGATAGGCCGCGCCGATGTCCCTTACGAAATGGCCGTTAAAGGGGCCGGTCAGGGGCACGCCCGGCACAGCGTCGTACCAGGCCTGCGAGGCGAAGAGCATCGCGAGGCCATTAGAAGCCAGCAGCAGTGCCGTCAGACCGGCAAGGTATCGATCCCAGTTCCGCATGCACCCGCTCCATCCTTTTGAGCCAAGGACGCGCGGGATCGTCGGTTTGTGACATCAGCTCAGTGAACGCACCCATCCCGGCAGGTCGGAGATGGTCGCGAGTTCCACAAACCGGTCATGGCCGGCCGGCGTCTCGGCCATCTCGTGAGCCCAGGTGATGGGATAGGGGACGTGGGCGCCCCAGCTGCCCGCCTCCAGAGCCGGCAGGATGTCGGACCGGAGCGAGTTGCCGCACATCACCGCCTCGGCCGCGCCCGTTCCGTGACGTTCGAAAACGCGCACATAGGTCGAGGCGTCCTTCTCGCTGACGATCTCCACGGCGGCGAACAGGTCGCCCAGGCCCGACGCGGCCAGCTTCTGCTCCTGGTGCAGCAGGTCGCCCTTGGTGATCAGCACCAGACGATAGTGTTCCGAGAGCTCCGCCAGCGCGTTTTCCACCCCCGGCAGCGGCTCGACCGGCTCCTGAAGCATCTCGCGCCCCGCCGCCAGGATATCGGCGATGAGGCGGCCCGGCGGGTTGTGATCCGTCAGCTCCATGGCGGTTTCGATCATCGAGAGCGTGAAGCCCTTGACCCCATAACCATAGAGCCGAAGGTTGCGGGCCTCGACCTCGGCCAGGCGGGCGTTGAGCAGATCCGGCGGGGCGAACCCGGACATCATTTCGCGCAGGCGATCCTGCGTCAGACGGAAGATCGTCTCATTGTGCCAGAGCGTGTCGTCGGCATCGAGGCCGACCGTGGTAATGCGCATGGCCGGTTGAATAGGCCGCCCGGATGAGTCTGCGCAATCGTCAGCCGGTGCGGGCAACATCTGGCGGAAATCTCAGCTTTCCCTCGTTTACTGCCAACTACTCGCCGAACCCCTCCCCGAGATCGGACACCGGCTCGAGACGCAACAGGCGGCTATCAGCCACGCCTGCGGTCCTGTGGGCGACCAGCACCTGATACTCAGGATCGCGCACCATGGAGATGAAGGCCTCCGAGCTCGGGTATTCGGCGATGAAGGCGATGTCCCAGGCCTCGGAGCCGGGTCCGGTGACCATCACCTGCGGCTTGCCCGCCCAGACCTGCCGGCCGCCCAACCGCTTGAAGATGTGCGCAGTGGTGCGGCCGTAGGCGCGGTAGGCGTCCAGACCCGTGAGGTCCTTGCCGTGGTCCGGATGCCCCTGCGGATAATCGGCCCTGGGCTTGAGCTTTACCAGATTGAGCATCTGGATCGGCTGGTCGCGCGGCAGCGACTTGAAGACTTCCCACGCATCGCGGCCCGGATCGATGTACATGTTGTTCCCTCGCCTTCTGCGGACAGATTAGCCGGATTGACCCCACCTCCGCGAGTCACTACCAACGCCGCCGTTTGCCCACCTTGAAGGAACACCACCATGAGCCGTGATCTGCTACCTGGCGTCACCGGCGTTCTGGTGCTGGCCGATGGAACCGTCCTGCAGGGGCATGGCGTCGGCGCCACAGGCGAGGCGTTGGGCGAGGTCTGCTTCAACACCGCCATGACCGGCTATCAGGAGATTCTCACCGACCCCTCCTACATGGCCCAGATCGTGGCCTTTACCTTCCCGCACATCGGCAATGTGGGGACAAATGTGGATGACCTGGAGCAGATGTCCGGCGCGGCCGAAACGGCGGCCCGGGGCGCGATCTTCCGCGACATGCCCACGCCGCCGGCCAACTGGCGTTCAGATTGCGACCTGCCGACCTGGATGGCGCGGCGCGGGGTGGTGGGTCTGGCCGGGGTGGACACGCGCGCGCTGACCCGGGCGATCCGTGAGAACGGCATGCCCCACGGTGTGATCGCCCACAGTCCCGACGGCGTATTCGATCTGGAGGCGCTGCTGGCGAAGGCCAAAGCCTGGTCAGGCCTGGAAGGGCTGGATCTGGCGAAAGAGGCTACCTGCCTGCAGGCGTTCACCTACGACGAGGGCCTGTGGTCCTGGCCGGAGGGCTACGCGCACCCGGCCACGCCGAAGTATGATGTGGTGGTCGTCGACTACGGCGTGAAGCGCAACATCCTGCGATCGCTGGTGTCAGTGGGCGCACGGGTCACCGTGGTGCCGGCCAGCACCACCGCCGAGGAGATTCTGGCGCGCAAGCCGGACGGCGTCCTGCTCTCCAACGGCCCCGGAGACCCCGCCGCGACGGGCGTCCATTCGGTGCCCGAGATCCGCAAGCTTGTGGCCAGTGGCACGCCGGTTTTCGGCATCTGCCTGGGCCATCAGATGCTGGCGCTGGCGCTGGGCGCCACGACCGTGAAGATGGACCAGGGCCACCATGGCGCCAACCATCCGGTCAAGGACCTGACCACCGGCAAGGTGGAAATCGTCTCGATGAATCACGGCTTCACAGTGGATCGCGACAGCCTGCCGAGCGGCGTCGAGGAAACCCATGTCTCGCTGTTCGACGGCACCAACGCGGGCCTGGCGCTCAAGGGCAAGCCGGTCTTCAGCGTCCAGCATCACCCCGAAGCCTCACCGGGACCGACAGACAGCCTCTACATCTTTGACCGGTTTGCCGAGTTGATGGACGCGGGGAAGTCGTTCGGAACGACCGCAAGGTCTTGAACCGCGAACCCACGCGAACGCGCCTCATGCAGCCCGCCCCGCGAACGGGTAGGGTCACCCGCGTGGAAAAGCCGGGCAGAGTTGTGGGTCTGCCCCTATAGCCTGGATAGTTCGCCCAGGCCGATGATGGGACCGCTCGGGCCGTTGGGATCCTTCGAGCCGCCTTCCGGTTCGATGGAGACGGCCAGCTTGGCGCCGGCGGACATCCTGGCCATCACGTCCAGAGGCAGCGCGATGACCTTGGCCTTGCCGGGCTCGATCAGGCCCAGCGACCTGGGCTTGTCCTGGCCGGCGATCAGCCAGAGCTGATTGACCTTGTCGCGGTCGGCGCCGGGCGGCAGCAGCGAGGTGATGATCAGCGCCTTGCGGTCCGGATCATAGGCCGCCACGAAAAGCGGCTGCGGCTGGCCGCTGGTGGCGGTCAGGCTGGCGTTGAGCAGTTGGCCGGGCGCCGAAGCAGGCGCCTCGACGGTCACCGGTGGCTGGGTGACCTGCACCACCACGCCGGCCAGGCTGGCGGCGGCCAGAGCGAATCCACCCACGGCGGCGTTCCGCCAGAACCGCAGTTTGTTCATGACCGCGCCATTGTCATTGGCGGGCAGCATGGCCTCGATCCGTGTCCAGACGCCTTGCGGCGCAGTGACCGATTCGATGCTGTCGAGCATGGGAGCGAGGCGCTGGCGCCAGGCGTCCACGTCAGCGGCGAAGGCCGGGTCGCGGGCCATGCGCATCTCGGCCTCGGCGCGTTCACGCGCATCCAGCACGCCCAGCGCGTGCTCGGCCGCAAAGGCCTCGGCTTCGGGAAGATCGGGCGCTTCACTCATGACTGGAGGCATCCCTTGAGTTTCGCCAGTCCCCGACGAATCCAACTCTTCACTGTGCCCACAGGCGTATCCATGCTGCGGGCCAGAGCCTCATACGTCACGCCCTCGAAGAAGGCGGTCCGGATCACTTTCTCGGTGCGGTCGTCCAGCTGGGACAGGCACCCGTGCAGTTTGTTGCGGTCGTCCGCAGCGAACAGCAACGTCTCGGCGCTGTCGGCGCCATCGGGGATCTCCATACCCTCGATGGATCCGGCGTACGCCAGCGGCCCGCGCGCCCGCAACCGGTCAATCGCGCGATTGCGGGCGATCGTGGACAGCCACGTCATCACACTCGCCCGGGAGGAATCAAACCGGTCGGCCCGTCGCCAGATTGTGACGTAAACGTCCTGCAAAACGTCCTCGCTCTCCTCGCGGTCCGAGAGGATACGGAGGCAGACGCCAAAAAGCTTCGCAGAGGTGGCCTGGTATAGTTGTCGCAGGGCCTCGCGCTCACCCGACGCGATGCGCGCCATGAGCTGTGAGAGCATATCCGAGGTCGTCGCACCGGCGGCCAAAGGGGACCCCAACTCTAGAATTTGTCATCACAGACGGGTGAACAACGAAGCTGCCCGTCCCGGAGCCAGGACGCAAGCCTTGCGATAACCGGGGTCTGCGCGTGAGGGCGCTTGCGCCCGCGGGGCTCCCTCTCTAAACCGCCCGCTTAACCTGCAGATTGACCGGATCGGCGCCCCTCAGCGTGCGCCGGTTCATGCGCGCGAGACGTGATGCCCAAACGCACAGACATATCCTCGATCCTGATCATCGGCGCCGGCCCCATCGTGATCGGCCAGGCCTGCGAGTTCGACTACTCCGGCGTTCAGGCCTGCAAGGCGCTGCGCGCCGAGGGCTACAGGATCATCCTGGTGAACTCGAACCCGGCGACGATCATGACCGATCCCGACGTCGCCGACGCCACCTATATCGAGCCGATCACACCGGAGATGGTCGAGAAGATCATCGCCAAGGAACGCCCCGACGCCCTACTTCCCACGATGGGTGGACAGACGGCGCTGAACACGGCGCTGGCGCTGGAAGCCTCCGGCGCCCTGGCGAAGTACGGTGTCGAGATGATCGGGGCCAAGGCCGACGTGATCGACAAGGCCGAGGACCGCCAGAAATTCCGCGACGCCATGGATCATCTGGGTCTGGAAAGCCCCAAGTCCAAGGCGGCCCATTCCATGGAAGAGGCGCTGGAGGGGCTGGAATTCGTGGGGCTGCCGGCGATCATCCGCCCGTCGTTCACACTCGCCGGCACCGGCGGCGGCATCGCCTACAATCTGGAAGAGTTCCGCGAGATCGTGGAGCGTGGTCTGGATATCTCGCCAACCACCGAGGTGCTCATCGAGGAGAGCGTGCTCGGCTGGAAGGAGTACGAGATGGAGGTGGTCCGCGACAAGGCCGACAACTGCATCATCGTCTGCTCCATCGAGAACATCGACCCGATGGGCGTGCACACCGGCGATTCGATCACTGTGGCGCCGGCCCTGACGCTGACGGACAAGGAATACCAGTGGATGCGCCGCGCCTCGATCGCGGTGCTGCGCGAGATCGGCGTCGAGACCGGCGGCTCCAACGTGCAGTTCGCGGTCAATCCCGCGGACGGTCGCATGGTGGTGATCGAGATGAACCCGCGGGTGTCGCGGTCCTCGGCCCTGGCGTCCAAGGCCACCGGTTTCCCGATCGCCAAGGTCGCCGCAAGGCTGGCCGTGGGCTACACGCTCGATGAGCTGATGAACGACATCACCGGCGCCACGCCGGCCTCGTTCGAGCCCAGCATCGACTATGTGGTCACCAAGATCCCCCGCTTCGCCTTCGAGAAGTATCCGGGCGCCGAGGCCTATCTGACCACCTCCA
>NZ_JBILRO010000136.1:0-9082 GCF_044372605.1 Phenylobacterium sp. | reverse complement strand
CGCCCGCCGCGCGGTACGGGTGGAAGGTGAGACCGTGCCGCCGGGCCGCCTTGCCGAACACACCCGGCAGGTATGGCTGACCCCGGCGCAGGATCGTCTGTTTCTGGAGGGCGCCGCGGATCGTCGCCGCTTCTTTGACCGGCTGGTGTTCGCCGCCGAGCCCATCCATGCCGCCCACGTTCAGGCCTATGAAAAGACCCTGCGCGAACGCATGCGGTTGCTGACCGACGGGCCGCTCGACGCCGGCTGGCTGGATGCGCTGGAGGCGCGGCTGGCCGAGGCCGGGGCCTTGATGTCGCAGGCCCGCGCCCGGACCCTTGCGGCGCTCTCTGCAGAGATCGACACCCGGGGCGACCGCCCTTTCCCCCAGGCGCGCCTGTCGCTCACCGGAGAGTGGGAACAGATGGCCGCCGAGGGCGCCGGACTGGACGACATCCAGTCGAAACTGGCCCGCACCCTGGCCGGGGTCCGCGACCGCGACGCTGCCGCCGGCCGTGCGCTCAGCGGCCCGCATCGCGGCGATCTCAGCGTGATCCACGTAGAGAAGGATCGCGCCGCCGCCGAATGCTCCACGGGCGAGCAGAAGGCCTTGATCCTCAATCTGGTGCTGGCCCAGGCCGCTCGCCTGGCCCGGGCGACGGATGCGCCCGCGCCGATCCTGCTGCTTGACGAGGTGGCCGCCCACCTGGACGCCAGACGCCGCGCCGCCCTGTTCGACGAGATCGAGGCTCTGGGGCTGCAGGCGTTCCTGACCGGGACGGACGAGATGCTGTTCGAGGGGCTGGCGGGCCGGTCTCAGGGGTTCCGGGTGGAAGGGGCGGGGTTGGCGGGGGTGACCTGACCATCCGCTGCATGCGCCGCCATCGACTTTCCGTCACAGTCGCTGACCTTGCAGAAGGCTGCTCCAGCATCAACGAGCATCAGCCGGCCATACTGAGCGTTGTTTACGGCAGACTTTGCGATGACTTCGGGTGATTTGGCTTTCCACGCGGTTCCAACAGGTCCGCGCCAAAACTGGGTCAAACCCTTGAGTTGTTGGTCGCTGAGCACGGTGGTGAGGTATGCTGCCGTCAACTCATCACCCTGCCGCATTGCCACATCTGCGCCTCGATCCAGCGCTAGTCGCAGCACTTCAAAGTCGGCCGGATTTAGACCACTCGCAAGCGCTTGTTTCCGTTGATCATCGAGCAGAGCCCGGAGCGCGGCCTGTGTCCCTTGGCGACTATCCTGCACTGTCAAGAGCTCGCGGGCCAAGGCCAGAGCGTGTTCTGAACGGGCCTTGAAAACCGGTAGCGGGTCAGGCGGCTTATGAGTGCTTGCCTCGAACGCAATATCGATAGCGACCCGTCGGCCGGCGGCCCCTTGTGTCACTTGAGACGGGTTGAGGCGGTAATAGCTGGCTAGGCTCCTGGCGCCCGCAGCGAAACCAACGCCCCTGGGCGCTTCACTGACCACGTCACACTGCTCCATGGCTCCAATCAAACCAACGACACAGGTGAGCCGGGCGACTCCGCCGATCTGCAGGCTCTCGGACACCGGCGGTCTGAATTGATTGATGACCCGACGAGTGGGCTGCTGCGACCATTCGGGCGCAGCTATGAAGCCGCCTCTATCTGCCGGTAGTTCGGGAAGTGAGTTCGCTCCCGGCGTGATGCAACCCGCGACATCGCAAAGGTAGTCTCTGGCAGCTATGCGAGCGATCTCGGCAAGGCCATCGTTGATCTTCTTCATCAGCGCCGGGTTGCGATTCTCGGCAGCCAGCAGCGCTGCCCCGTCGGCGCCGGAGAAGTATCTCACCAAAGCCGCGAGTTCTTTTTCCGAAAAGGTTGCAGCCAACAGGCCTGCACCGGCCTCTCGCGCTTCCGCCGCGCGCGGCGGGTAGCTCTGGCGAAGCGCTGTCGCCATCTGACCGAAGCTGGGAATCGCAGTCTTGGCCGTGTCGAGCTGCACGGCGAGATCCTCAACTTGCGCCGCCGTAGTGTCCGGACCAGAGCTAAATGCGAGCAACTTCCGCGCGAGTTCCAGTCTGCGGGGCGAGGACACCGGAGGACGGGCTGGCTCCTCCTCCGGCGCAGGCAGAAACCGAAGTGGAATCGTGACTTCGCCGCCCTCGACAAACTTGCCGTTCAGGCTTTGCGGGCGAATCTGGAAGGCTGCCGCCATCGATAGCGCCGCCGCGCCGAACCCCAGGCCAGGAGGCGTCTCTGCCTCGACCCGACAAAGCTTCAGTTTTCCAAAAGCATCGACATTGCAGGTAATTATGGCTTTGCCGCGGATCTGTAGATTGAGCGCAAGCATCGGGTAGGCCCGGCTAAGGTCCTCGGGCCCGGGCTTTGCGATCCAATCCGGCTCAGTGATCACGTCTGGCGCAGCGACAGAAGCGCTCGAGGCCATTGCGATTAGGGCCGCGCTAGTCAATATTTTTAGCAAAGCTGATCCCCCCAGAACTCGACCCACTCTAGCAAGGCGCGAGCTGACGCCAAGTCGCAATTTATTGGCGTGATCCAGCACCGCTGTGACGTTCTGCGACGCGCCGGGCGCTACAAGCGGGTGGCCGATTTCCCGTCCGAGCGGGAGATCGTGCACCTCTTGGAGATTTCCAAGGACCAGACCTGGACCCCTTCCGTCTGCTTCGCGATCATCAGGCTCCGCGCCGCTGTGGCGCCGAAAAGCGTGCAGAATCAGCACTGGAAGCTGTATAGAGTGAGCTCAATCCCCAGGCTCCGCGCCGTGCGCGCGACGCCACCATAGGGCGCCTCAGGTGGTTCCGGCCACCTTCACGCGAGACGCCTCAGCTGGACGCATCATGAGCGACGAAACCCAGGTTCCCGACAATACCCCTGAAGGCAATGGCCAGGCCGAGTATGGTGCGGAATCCATCAAGGTTCTCAAGGGCCTGGATGCGGTGCGCAAGCGGCCGGGCATGTACATCGGCGACACCGATGACGGCTCGGGCCTGCACCACATGGTCTATGAGGTGGTCGACAACGCCATCGACGAGACGCTGGCGGGCTGGGCCACGCGGGTCGAGGTCATCCTGAACGCCGACGGCTCGGTCACCGTCACCGATGACGGGCGCGGGATTCCGGTCGACATCCACGAGGGCGAGGGCATCTCGGCGGCGGAGGTCATCATGACCCAGCTGCACGCCGGCGGGAAATTCGACCAGAATTCCTACAAGGTCTCCGGCGGTCTGCACGGCGTGGGCGTCTCGGTGGTCAACGCGCTGTCCGAGTGGCTGCGGCTGAAGATCTATCGCGGCGGCAAGTCCTACGAGATGGAGTTCCGGCACGGCGATTCCGTATCGCCGCTGAAGGAAACCGGCGACGCGCCGCTACGCGAGAACGGCGAGTTCCTGTCGGGGACCGAAGTCACCTTCCTGCCGTCGCTTGAGACCTTCGCCTTCATCGACTTCGAGCTGAAGACGCTGGAGCACCGGCTGCGCGAGCTGGCGTTCCTGAACTCCGGCGTCACCATCTGGCTGAAGGACCTGCGGGGGCCCGAGCCCACCGAAGAGGTCATGCACTATGAGGGCGGCATCGAGGCCTTCGTGCGCCACCTCGACAAGGCCAAGACCTCGATCATGAAGACGCCCATCGTGGTGCGCGGCCGCCGCGAGAACGTCGAGCTCGACCTGTCCCTGTGGTGGAACGACGGCTACCACGAGAATGTTCTGTGCTTCACCAACAACATCCCCCAGCGGGATGGCGGCACCCACCTGGCGGCGTTCAGGTCGGCGCTGACGCGGATCATCACCAACTATGCCGAGAGCTCCGGCACGGCCAAGCGCGAGAAGGTCTCCGTCGGCGGCGAGGACGCGCGCGAAGGCCTGACCTGCGTGCTGTCGGTCAAGGTGCCAGACCCGAAGTTCTCCTCCCAGACCAAGGACAAGCTGGTCTCGTCGGAGGTCCGCCCGGCGGTCGAGGGGCTGGTGGGCGAGGGCCTCGCGGCCTGGTTCGAGGAACACCCGGTCGAAGCGAAGATGATCGTTCAGAAGATCGCCGAGGCCGCCGCCGCCCGCGAGGCGGCCCGCAAGGCCCGCGAACTGACGCGGCGCAAGTCGGCGCTGGATATCTCATCCCTGCCGGGCAAGCTGGCCGACTGCGCTGAGAAGGATCCGGCCAAGTCCGAGATCTTCCTGGTGGAGGGTGATTCCGCCGGCGGCTCGGCCAAGCAGGCGCGCAACCGCGACAATCAGGCGATCCTGCCGCTGCGGGGCAAGATCCTCAACGTCGAGCGCGCCCGGTTCGACAGGATGCTGGGCTCTGACCAGATCGGCACCCTGATCATGGCCCTGGGCGCCGGCATCGGGCGCGATGAGTTCAACATCGAGAAGCTGCGCTACCACAAGATCGTCATCATGACGGACGCCGACGTCGACGGCGCCCACATCCGCACCCTGCTGCTGACGTTCTTCTATCGGCAGATGCCGGAGATCATCGAGCGGGGGTATCTCTATATCGCCCAGCCGCCGCTCTATAAGGCGTCCAAGGGCAAGTCGGTCCGCTATCTGAAGGACGACCCGGAGCTGGAGATCTACCTGATCGACGAGGGTGTGGATGGGGCGACCCTCGACCTGCCATCCGGCGAGCGCCTGACCGGCGCCGACCTGCTGGCCCTGGTCCAGACCGCGCGCGGCGCCAAGGCCAATGTGGAGCGGCTGGCGGCGCGGGCTCCGGCGTTCGCCATTGAACAGGCGGCCATGGCCGGCCTGCTGGCTGAGGGCGGCGATCCGGCGGCTGCGGCGAAACGCTTCGACCTCTACGCCGAAGAAGGCGACGGCCCCTGGAGCGGCGAACCGGCTGTGGGCGGCGGCTTTGCCTTTACCCGCATCAAGCGGGGCGTCACCGAGCGCGTGGTGCTGGACGAACTGTTGCTCAACGCCGCCGATGCGCGTCGCCTGGCCGAACGGTCAAAGGAACTGGCCCAGGTGTTCTCGGGCGCCGCCACCTTCACCCGGCGCGACCGCACGACCACGGTGCGAGGTCCCATCGATCTGGTGAACGCCGTGATGGAGAACGGCCGCCGGGGCCTTTCGATCCAGCGCTATAAGGGCCTGGGTGAAATGAACGCCGATCAGCTCTGGGAAACCACCCTGGATGTGGAGGCCCGGACCCTGCTGCAGGTGCGCGTCAACCACGCCGACGACGCCGACGACATGTTCACCCGCCTGATGGGCGATCTGGTGGAACCCCGCCGCGAGTTCATCCAGGAGAACGCGCTGGATGCGGAGGTGGACGTCTAGCGCGCGATTGTCGCTCAGCTCCGGTTCACATTTGCGCGCCGAGAAGGTAGGAAACCAGCGACCCCGAACCGCGATCCCGATCCCATGCGCCCTGCCTTTTCCGTGATGCTTGCCGCGCTCGTCACGACGATCCCGCTCAGCGCCCAGGCCGCGCCGGATGCCCATGGCGTCACCGTGGCGTTCGGCAACACCGTCAAGGCGCAGTATTCCGACGGCAAGTTCCAGCGGCTGTGGTTCCGGGCCGACGGTACCTGGGAGGCTGTGGGTCGGCGGGGCACATGGTCGGCAGGCAAATGGTCGCTGAAGGATCAGGGCGTTTGCCTGAAACAATCGCGTCCGTTCCCGGCGCCTTTCCGCTACTGCACGACATTTCCGGCAAGCGGCGGGCTTGGCGCGGTCTGGGCATCGCGCGACTGGCAGGGCGAGCCGATCAAGGTCACGGTGGTAAAGGGGATCGAGCGGCCCTAGGGAATTTCCTCAATACCGCTCATCCCGGCGAATGCCGGGACCCAGATGGCGTAGTGTTGGGCGGGTTGTACGTCCGCGCAGCGATTCCAGTCAGCCTCCCAGCCTTAAGATCTGGGTCCCGGCATTCGCCGGGATGAGCGGAACGTTTTTGAATTTCGCCGCTAAACTCGCCCGGAGCCTAGTCCGCCGTCTGGATACCTGCCGTCCGGTCCCAGTCCTCGGCCACCGCGCGGGTCACCGACTGCATGAAGGCCAGCCGCTCGGGCACCGGCTTCCAGGTCCGCCGCATCATCACCGCCACCGCATAGATGCGTCCGTCCGGCGCGGTGAGCAGGCCCACGTCGTTGATGCCGACCGAGGCGCCGGCGAAATCCTGGCCGGTTCCGGTCTTGTGCGCGATGGACCAGCCGGCGGGCAGGCCGCCTTTCAGACGCCGTGGACCGGTCCGCGCCTGCGTCATCCAGTCCAGCACGCGGGCCGTCGAGGCCGCCGACAGCAGTTCGCCCCGCGACAGCGCCGCCAGCGCCGCAGTGATCTCCCCCGGTGCGGCGCCATCGAGAGGCGCGGCCAGATAGGCATCCAGAGCCGCTTGCCGTGTCGCCCTTGGCAGGGCCTCTCGCGCCGCCTCGAAGTTCCAGCCGATCCCGTAGTCCGGTTGCCAGACGAGCCCGGCGGTCAGCGCCTGCAGGTCGCGCTCGAAGGCGCCCACCTTGACGCCCGTGAGACCCATTTCCTGTAGCGCCAGGGCGACGCCGTCGGGGCCGCCCAGTTCGCGCATCAACCGGTCGTTCGCGGCATTGTCGCTCTCCACCAGTGCGCGGCGCAGCAGATCCGAGACGGTGGTCTGGTAGCCGCCCGCCCCGATCCTGTAGGCCACGGGCTGGAAGAACACCGAGCGGTCCGCTTCGCCGAGGGTGACGACGCCGTCCGGGTCGATACGTCCCTCATCCACCGCCCGCATAACCGCGATGGCGACCCAGAGTTTGGAGACGCTCTGCTGGGGGTAGGGGCGATCTGCATCGACGCCGGCCGTCCAGCCGGTGGCGACGTCGGTGACCGCGATGCCCACCTCCTCGCCATAGGCTGCGGCCAGGGTTTCCAGTCGGGACTGCAACGCCGCCGGCGCAGGCGGGATGGGCTTGGCGACCTGCAGCCGTCCCGCCAGACCGGAGCCGCCCGAGGTCAATCGCACCGACCGGTCGGCGATCGCGAGGCCGCCCGCCACGGCGCCGGCCAGAACGATGGCCGCAACCAGAACGAGCTTCATCAAGCGCATGTATTCCTGCCCTGTCCGGCTCAGGCGTGACTGTGGCCGGCGTGGTTGTGGGCGCCATCGGCCCGCGCCCGCACCTCGACAGTCACATGCGACAGCCCACCCAGTCCAGCCAGCCGCGCGTGATAGGCCTGCGGCGGGGCCGGATGGTCTGCGGCGATGACCGCAATCACCGCATGATGCCCGGGGCCGAGGCGCCAGAGGTGCAGATCGACCAGATCCTCGCCCCCGGAGGTCAGCCTGCGGCGCACCTCGGCCGTCAGGTCGCGCGATGGATTGATGTCCAGCAAGGCGGCGCCGGTGCGGCGCAACAGGGTCCAGGCGAAGTGCCCGACCAGTCCGGCGGCCAGTAGCCCCGCCAGCGGATCCGCCATCTCCCAACCAAGCTGTCGACCGGCCAGCAGGGCAAGGAAGGCGATCACTGACACCGCTGCATCGGCGGTCAGGTGCAGGTGCGCGGCCGAGAGATTGAGGTCACCCTGCGGATCATTCCGCGCGGCCGTCGCGCCCGTAGGCCGGAGCAGCAGGATGCAGACCACATTGACGGCGAGTCCCCCGGCGGCGAT
Source organism: Phenylobacterium sp. (assembly GCF_044372605.1). GTDB lineage: Bacteria > Pseudomonadota > Alphaproteobacteria > Caulobacterales > Caulobacteraceae > Phenylobacterium. The sequence continues at coordinate 1,530 of NZ_JBILRO010000136.1, read as the reverse complement.
CGGCAAGGCGTCACCGAAATGCACATGTTCCGGGCTGAGCAACCGTTGGCCGCTCTCCACGGCGATCATCACGGCGGTGGCGGCCAGCACCAGGGCGTTGGTGAACCCGGCCAGATAGCCCACCTTGCCGGTGCCAAAACTGAAGGCCGGATTGGCCGCGTGGCGCCGCGCCAGGGCATAGGCGGCCGAGGCTACCAACAGCGAGGCGACATGGGCGCCCATGTGCAGCCCACTGGCGGTCAGGGCGATCGAACCGGTCGCGGCGCCGCCGGCCAGCAAGGCCACCAGGGTGCCCATGCAGATCACGGTTACGAGCCAGGTGCGCCGCTCGTTGCGCACATGATCCGCGCCCAGGTAGGTACGGTTCTGCCGGAAGGCGTCCAGCGCTGCGGCTTCAGAGGGCGCGAGGGGTTCGTTCAGGGCCATTTGTTACTTCATAACACTAAATGGCCGGAAGGCCAGCTTTGCGAACGCCCCTTCATAAGTCGGCGTCCAGGCTCTAAATGAACAGCCATGAGCGAAACCCATGTAAGCAAAATCCCCGTCACCGTCCTGACCGGCTATCTCGGCGCGGGCAAGACCACCCTGCTGAACCGGATTCTCTCGGAGAACCACGGCAAGACCTATGCGGTGATCGTCAACGAATTCGGCGAGATCGGCATCGACAACGACCTGATCGTCGGGGCCGACGAAGAGGTCTTCGAGATGAACAACGGCTGTGTCTGTTGCACGGTGCGCGGCGACCTGATCCGGGTTCTGTCGGGCCTGATGAAGCGCAAGGGCACGTTCGACGGGATCATCGTGGAGACGACGGGACTGGCCGATCCGGCGCCTGTGGCTCAAACCTTCTTTGTGGACGACGACGTCCGCGCCCGGACCCAACTGGACAGCGTCACCACCGTGGTCGACGCCAAGCACCTGCCCCTGCGCCTGAAGGACAGTCGCGAGGCTGCCGAGCAGATCGCGTTCGCCGACCAGATCATCCTCAACAAGACCGACCTCGTCACCGAGGCCGAGTTGATCGAGGTGGAAAAGGCGATTCGTACCCTCAATCCGCTGGCCCCGATCCGTCGGGCCGAGCGCTCCAACGTGCCGCTGGACTCGATCCTGGGCCAGCACGCCTTCGACCTGGGCCGGATAACTGAACTCCAGCCCCACTTCCTCAATCCGGGGCATGGCGAAGCCGGCCATGTGCATGATGAGCACTGCGACCACGATCATGACCACCACGTCCACGACGAGCATTGCGGACATGACCACGACCACCATGAGCATCACGCGCATATCCACGATCACGTGGCCGAGAGCGGGATCTCGTCGATTTCACTGACCTCGCAAAAGCCCATTGACGGCAATCGCGTCACGGCCTGGCTCAACAATGTGCTGCAGACGCAGGGGATCGATATACTGCGGGCCAAGGGCATCCTCGATGTGAAGGGCGAAGAGCGGCGACTGGTGTTCCAGGCCGTCCACATGATTCTGGAAGGCGACTTTCAGGGGCCGTGGAAAGACACCGACAACCGCTATTCG